>NZ_JALAGY010000070.1 GCF_022712195.1 Corynebacterium sp.
GGGAGGGGGCACGGGGCCCTGTATCTGTGCGGATCCGCACCGTGATCTTTGCCGCTGTGTCATCAATCGCCACAGGATGTTTCCGCTCCCGAACAACAGTGTCAGGATGATTCGCATCACGTCGACACCGGCGAGAGATGCCCGTCACATTCCTAGGAGGAACCATGAACGTCCCCCAGTCAGGGCCCGGCACCAGACCGCCACGGACGATGTCGCGGCGTGACCTGTTCAAGGGCCTCGGTGGCCTCGGGGGTCTCAGCCTGCTCGGGCTGGCGGCCTCGGCAGCCGGGTGCGCGCGCCCGGCGGCGGTGTCGGTCGACGGTCTCCCGTCGCAGACCGTCTGGGCGACCTACCCCACGGGCACGGGGACGTACAACGACGTCGCCGCCATCGCGAACATGGTGACCAACCGCAGCGGCTCCAAGGTCCGCATCATGGCGGGGGACACCGGCATCGCCCGTATCGGCCCGTTGATCGCCGGGACGGCGCAGTACTCCCGGGCGGGCGACGAGTACTACTACGCCTTCGAGGGGGAGGACGAGTACACGTCGGAGAACTGGGGTCCGCAGCCGATCCGGCAGATCTGGGCGCCGCCGGGGAACTACGGCGTGCTGGTGCGCCGGGACTCGGGTATCGAGACCGTCAGTGACCTGCGCGGAAAACGTTTCCCCCGGCTGCTGGCGTCGACGTCGATGAACTACAAGCTGAAGGCGATCCTCGACTTCGGTGGACTGTCCCTCGATGATGTCCGGCTGGTCGACATCGCCTACAGCGAGCAGGCCGAGGCGGTGAAGGCGGGCCACCTGGACGTGATGTACCAGAACGTTGTGGGCGCCACCGTGGAGGAACTTGACTCCCAGTATCCCGTCCGGTGGCTCGACCTGTCCGGGGGCACACCCGAGCAGTACAGCACGTGGGAGGATCTCGCCCCCATGGTGCTGCTCGGTGAGGCCACGCGCGGCGCAGGGCTGGCGGAGGGGGAGTCGGTGGTCAACATGCAGTACTCGATCCCGCTCACCACCACCAGGGACCGTCCGGAGGAGGAGGTGCGCGCGATGCTGGACCTGATCCACGAGAACTTCGACGACTTCAAGGACTCCACGCCGGACGCCCCGGCCTTCGCCGCGGACAAGGTGCTGCTCGCGCCCACCGTCCCGTTCCACGAGGGCGCGGTCAGCTTCTTCCGGGACATCGGACGGTGGACCCCCGAGCTCCAGGAGCGCAATGAGGCGCTCGTCGAGCGCGAGAGGCTGATGGAGGAGCACTGGCCGGACTTCTGGGACGAGCATTCCGACGACGGGGACGTCGTCCGGCTGTGGAAGCGGTGGAAGTCGGAGAACCTCCCCGCCATCGCCCCCATCTCCGAGATCACCGACACCGAGAGGTCGTGACAGGAACCATGACGAGCCCACCCCTGGACCGTGAGTCCACCACCGACTCCACCGACTCCACCGACACCACCGATTCCACCCTCCCGACCCTGACCATCGACGAGACGGCAGGTGAGCCGGTGAACCCCCGGCTGACCCTGCCGTGGAAGGTCGTCGTGGTCGTGCTGACCCTCACCGGGATCGGCACGACGATGAACCAGGTGTTCTTCTGGAACCTCTTCGGCGTCGCGCTGCCGACCAACTCCTTCCTCTACCTGATCTCGGCGTGTTTCCTGCCGCTGGTCATCGTCTTCAGCCCCGCGGCGCCGCGGAAGGCGGCGAAGACACCGCCGGACGAGGTCCGTTGCGGGGTGCCGTGGTACGACGTTCTGCTCATCGCGGTGTTCATCGCCTGCGCCCTGTGGTTCTGCGCCCGCGGCACGCAGATCGCGGAGTACGGCTGGGCGCTCGTCGCCCCGACCTCGGCGTCCGTCCTGAGCTTTGTCTACTGGGCACTCGTCGTCGAGGTGCTGCGGCGGGCGGCCGGGCCGATCGTGGCGGGACTGGCCTTCGCCGTCTCCCTGTACCCGCTGGTCGCGGACGTCATCCCGGTCGGTTTCCTGCAGGGGATCACCTATGACCCGGTCACCCTGGCGCAGACGCACGTCATGGGGTCGGACTCCATCAACGGTCTGCCCCTGGACACCGCGGCGACGATCCTGGTGGGCTTCATGCTGTTCGGCATCGTCCTGCAGCACACCGGCGGTGCGGCGTTCTTCAACGACCTCGCGATGTCGATCTTCGGCAAGTACCGGGGCGGCTCGGCGAAGGTGTCCGTCGGCAGCTCCGCGGCGATGGGCATGATGTCCGGGTCCGCGGTCTCCAACGTGCTGACCACCGGGCCGATGACGATCCCGGCGATGATCAAGTCCGGCTTCAGCCCGAAGACCGCCGGTGCAGTGGAGGCGACCGCGTCGTCCGGCGGGTCCATCACCCCGCCGGTCATGGGCACCGCCGCGTTCCTGATGGTCTCCTTCATCGGTGTGCCCTACACCGAGGTGCTCATCGCCGCGGCGCTGCCGGCGTTCCTCTACTTCCTGGGTATCTTCCTCCAGGTCGACGGCTACGCGGCGCGGCGCAGGCTCACCGGCACGCCGAAGGACCAGCTGCCTCGGTTCGGCCGGGCGCTGGTCGAGGGGTGGCCGTACATCACCTCCATCGCGCTGCTGACCCTGATGCTGGTGCTCACCCCGTCCGAGGCGCAGGTCCCGTACTGGATCACGGCGCTGCTGATCGGGATCGCCGTCGTGCGGCCCTCGATCCCCTTCGGGCCGAGGCAGGTCGTCGCCATGGTGCTCGACGCCGGGAAGTCGCTGGGGCAGATCATCGGCATCATCGCCGGCGTGGGTCTGATCCTGGGCGGTCTGTCCGCCACCGGTGTGGCGTTGTCCCTGTCCCGCGACCTGATCGTGCTGGTGGGGGAGAACCTGCTGCCCATCCTCATCGCCGGCGCGCTGGCCTGCTTCATCCTGGGGATGGGGCTGACGATCTCCGCCGCGTACGTCTTCCTGGCGATCGTCATGGCGCCGGCGGTGACCGCGCTGGGTGTGGAGCCGATCGCGGCCCACCTGTTCATCATCTACTGGGCGTCGGTCTCCTACATCACCCCGCCGGTCGGTCTGGCGGCCTTCGCCGCGGCGAGTATCTCGAAGGCCTCGCCGATGGGCACGTGTGTCGAGGCGATGAAGTTCGGCGCCGTGAAGTACGTGGTCCCCTTCGGGTTCGTCCTGAACCCGGCGATCGTCGCCCAGGGCAGTGTCGCGGAGATCGCGGTGGCGGCGGTGACGTCGGTGGTGGCGGTGTTCGCCCTGTCCGCGGCATTCTCGGGGTACCTCCAGTTCGTGGAGGCCCGGGTGGCCGTCCCGTTCCGGGTGCTGCTGGGTGCGGGCGGGTTCCTGGTGTTCCTCCCGCAGTGGCCGGTCACGCTGGCGGGGCTGGCGGCCGTGGCGGTCGCGGTGGCCGGGACGAAGCTCCTGGCGCGGCGGCGTCCCGACGACAGCACAGACAACACAGACAACGAGGAAAAGGAGACCGTCCGATGAGTGACGACAACACCCTGGTGGTCAGGGAGGACCGGGACGGTACCGCGGTGCTCACCGTGAACCGTCCGCGACAGCACAACGCGCTCAACCGCGGGGTCCAGGACGCGCTGCGCGGTCACCTCGCGGACATCGCCGGGGACGCCGGCGTGGGTGCGGTGGTCGTCACCGGGGCGGGGGAGGACGCTTTCGTCGCCGGTGCGGACATCAACGAACTGGCGCAGCGGACGCCGGTGGACGGGCTCGCGGGCCCGCTGCAGCGACTGTTCGACACCGTCGCGGCGTTCCCGAAGCCGACGATCGCGGCCGTCAACGGCTACGCCTTCGGCGGCGGCCATGAACTTGCCCTGGCCTGTGATGTCAGGGTGGGTTCCACCGCCGCCCAGTTCGCCTTCCCGGAGACCGGGCTGGGCATCATCCCGTCCGCGGGCGGCACCCGTCGGCTCGCGGAGGTCGTCGGCCAGGGCGCGGCCCTGGACATGATCCTCACCGGCCGCAGGCTGACCGCGGAGGAGGCGCTGCGGATGAACCTGGTCACCTACCTGGTGGAGCCGTCGGAGCTGCTGGAGACCGCGCTGGCGGTGGCCCGCCGCATCCGGCGGAAGGGGCCCCTGGCCACGAGCCTGGTCCGGGACCTGGTCAGGCGCTCGGGTTCGGTGGACCGTGAGTCCGGGATGCTGCTGGAGCGCCTGGCGCAGGCGGTCATCTACTCCTCGGAGGAGAAGCGGGAGGGCACGCGGGCCTTCCAGGAGAAGCGCCGTCCCGACTTCGATTCCGTCCGCCACGACGCACAGACACCGCACAGACCAGACACCGAAGAAACAGAGGAGAGTCCTTCATGAGCACACCAGAGGTCAACCACGTCACCGTGATCGGTTCGGGCACCATGGGCGCCCAGATCGGCATGGTCGCCGCACTGTCCGGCTACCGCACGTCCATCGTGGACATCGCCCGGGAGTCCCTCGACCGGGCGCAGGAGATGCTCCACTCCCGGATGGACCGGGACGTGGAGAAGGGGCGGCGGACGGCGGACCAGGTGGCCGAGGCGTTCGGGCGGCTGGAGTTCTCCCTGGACCGCGACGCCGTCGTGGCGCAGACCGACCTGGTCATCGAGGCCGCGGTCGAGGACCTGGAGGTCAAGCAGCGGCTCTTCCGTGAGCTCGACGCGGTGGCGCCGGCGCACACGGTCCTCACCACGAACTCCTCCAACATCGTCTCGTCCCGCCTGGCCGGTGCGGTGGGGCGTCCCGGCAAGGTGTGCAACATGCACTTCTTCAACCCTGCCCTGGTCATGGAGTGCGTGGAGGTCGTGCCGCACGAGGGTACCGACCGGGAGACCGTGGACACCGTCGTCCGGGTCGCCGAGTCTCTCGGCAAGCAGCCGGTGCTGCTGAGGAAGGAGGTCCCGGGGTTCGTGGCCAACAGGCTGCTCAACGCCCTCCGGCGTGAGGCGGTGGCCCTGTACGAGGACGGTGTCGCCGACTTCAGGGACATCGACGTGGCCGCGAAGACGGCCCTGCGGCACCCCATGGGGCCGTTCGAGCTGATGGACATGACCGGCCTCGACGTGGTCTACATGATCCGCATGGCGGAGTACGAGCAGACCGGTGACCCGGAGTCCCTGCCGGCGCAGTCGGTGAAGGAGCTCTACGAGAAGGGCGACTACGGCAGGAAGACGGGCAGGGGCTGGTACGACTACAGCTGATCCCGGGGGTCCGGCAGCATCTCCCGGACGGTGGAGAGGACGGGCCGCAGCGCCGGGTTGCGGTTCGTCCGCTTCCAGATCAGCTTGACCTCCAGGCGGGCGTCGAGGCCGTGGATGGGCCGGAACGCCACATTGGGGGAGGTGACGTTGTTGCGCACCGAGTCGAGGGTGAGGGCGCAGCCCATCTCCGCGCCGACGAGGGCGATCTGGGTCCAGGAGTCCGGTGTCTCCTCGAGGACCCTGGGCACGAACCCGGCGGCCATGCTGACGGAGTTCAGCCTGTTGTGCAGGATGGAGCCCGCCCCGCCGGGCAGGACCAGCCAGGACTCGTCGGCCAGGTCCGCCATCGACACCTGGGGGAAGTCGCTCGCCGGGTGGGAGGCGGGGAGTGCGACGAGGAGTTCCTCGACCCCGACGACGATGGAGGCGATCTCGGGCGGCAGGAAGTCCCACCGTCCGATGTTGGCGTCGAGTGTGCCTTCCAGGACGCGGGCCAGACCCTGGTTGGAGAACTGGGAGGAGTGCAGCTGCAGGGAGACCCCGGGGCTGTTCCGGCGCACCCGGCGGGAGATCTCGCCGACGCTCTCGTGTGTCGAGGCGCCGGCGAAGCCCAGGTGCACGGTGCCGGTGGTGCCGTTGACGGTCTCCCGGACGACCCGACGCACCGACTCCGAGGCCTCGACGAGTTCGCGTGCCGGCCCGATGACCGCTTCGCCGGCCACGGTGAGGTCCACCCTGCGGGTGCTGCGTTCGAAGAGCTCGGTGTGCAGGGACTGTTCGATCTGCTTGATCATGCGGCTGAGGTGCGGCTGGGTCACCCTGAGCCGTTCGGCGGCCTGCCCGAAGTGCAGTTCCTCCGCCACCGCCAGGAACGCCCTGGCCTGCTGCACCTCCATGTGTGCCTACCTCCTGTGTCGCCGTGTGCCCACGTCCCGGATCAATGCCCCTGAGGAATGGATCTCCCGCCAATTAAGTATTGGACAGATCACAATGCCGCTGGTTTCATGATTTATACCACCGAGTATTTGTGAACGAAAGGTCATGCGTGTTTCCCCACCACAGTTCCGGCCCACTGGACGGCCTCGTCGTCGCCGACTTCTCCCGGGTGCTGGCCGGCCCCTACGCCACCATGCTGCTCGCCGACCTGGGCGCCACCGTGATCAAGGTGGAGTCGCCCCAGGGCGACGACACCCGCTACTGGACCCCGCCCAGCAGGGACGGGGTGAGCACCTACTACCTGTCGGTCAACCGCAACAAGGACTCCGTGGTGCTCGACCTGACGGACCCGACGGACCTCGACACCGCCTACCGGATCATCGACCGGGCCGACGTCTTCGTCGAGAACTTCAAGGTCGGCGGACTGGCGAAGTTCGGGCTCGACCCGGACTCGGTGGCACGCCGCTGGCCGGGGCTGATCCACGCCTCGATCACCGGCTTCGGGATGGACGGAGGGGCGGACATGCCCGGCTACGACCTGCTTGTCCAGGCCATGTCCGGGATGATGCACGTCACCGGCAGCCAGCACGGCCCCCCGCAGCGCACCGGCGTGGCGATCTTCGACGTGGTCACCGGGATGCACGCCACGGTGGGGATCCTGGCGGCGGTGCGTGAGCGGGACGTCTCCGGCCGTGGCCAGCACGTCGTCCTCGACCTCTTCTCCTCGGCGCTGTCCAGCCTGGTCAACCAGACGACCGGCTACGCGGCCTGCGGAAACGAGCCGATGCGCATGGGCAACGAGCACCCCAGTCTCTTCCCCTACGGCCCGTTCGCGGCCCGCGACCGTGACCTCGTCATCTGCTGCGGCAACAACACCCAGTTCGCCCGCCTGGTCACGGAACTGGGGGTGGAGTGGGCGGCGCACGACCCCCGCTTCGCCACGGTGCACGACCGCAACACCAACCGTGCACCGCTGCGCGCCCTCATCGAGGAACAGCTCGGGACGCGGGACGCCGAGGAGTGGTTCGACGTGCTCCAGGCCGTCAACGTCCCCTGCGCACCGATCCTCAGCATCGGCGAGGGCATCGAGTTCGCCGACGGCCTGGGACTCGACCCCGTCGTGCAGGTCGGTGAGGGGGACGACGCCGTCCCGCTGGTGAAGAACCCGATCTCCTACTCGCGCACCGGGGTGACCTACCGCAAGGCGCCGCCGGCCCTCGGCGACGACCAGCAGGCCGTGCTCGACTGGATCCGCCGCACACCCGCCCGGTCGGCGGCAGGGTCAGAGGCTGGCTCGGCGGCTGGCTCGGCGGCTGGCTCGGCGGCTGGCTCGGTGGTCGGGGGTGGTCACGGTGGGTGAGACCCCAGCGGTGTTCGTCACCGAGATGGAGTTCCGCTGGTCGGACCAGGACCCCAACGGCCACGTCAACAACGCCCGCGCCGTCACCCAGATGGAGGAGGCGCGGGTCCGGGCGACGCGCAGCTGGTTGGGTACAGGTACCGGCACAGGTACCGGCATGGTCCGGGTGGTCCGCTCCCTGGACGCCGTCTTCGACCGGGAGCTGGTCTACGGGCCGGTCACCGGCCGGGTCTGGATCTCCCGCATCGGGACGACCTCGTACACCGTCAGCCACGAACTCATCCAGGACGGCGAGGTGCGGGCGCACGGCGACACCACCATCGTCGTCCTCGACCCCCGGACCCGCCGTCCGGCACCCCTGGACGGGGCCGTCCGTACGGCGCTCGGACGGGCCCTCGTCACATCCCCCTGATGAAAGGACACACCATGGGCGCAGTAGACGCCGACGATTTCCGGGACATCCTCGAGGCGGTGCGCGACTTCGTGCACTCCCGTGTGATCCCCCTGGAGGAGCAGATCGAGCAGGACGACCGGATCCCCGACGACCTCATCGCCGACTCCCGGCAGATGGGCCTGTTCGGGTGGGCGATCCCCGAGGAGTACGGCGGGCTGGGCCTCGACGCGGTGCAGGACGTGGAACTGGCGATGGAGCTGGGCTACACCACCCCGGCCTTCCGGTCACTGTTCGGCACCAACAACGGCATCGCCGGGCAGGTGCTGGTCAACTACGGCACCGAGGAGCAGAAGCGGCGGTGGCTGCCCCGGCTCGCCTCCGGCGAGGTCGTCGCCTCGTTCGCACTGACCGAGGACGGCGCGGGGTCGGACCCCGGCGGGATGCGCACCACCGCGGTGAAGGAGGGGGACACCTACCGGATCAACGGGTCGAAGCGTTTCATCACCAACGCCCAGCTGTCGCAGCTGCTGGTGGTGTTCGCCCGGACGGACCCGTCGGCGTCGGGCACCAGGGGCATCTCGGCGTTCCTCGTGGACACCGACGCCCCCGGCGTGACCGTGGGCCCGCACGACCGGAAGATGGGCCAGGAGGGCGCCTGGACCAGCGAACTCTTCTTCGACGACGTGGTCGTCGGGGAGGACCGGCTGATCGGCGGGCAGGAGGAGGGGGGCTTCCGGGCGGCGATGGCGTCGCTGGCGAAGGGCCGGCTGCACATCTCCGCCATCTGTGTGGGACAGGCGCAGCGCATCCTCGACGAGTCCGTCCGGCATGCGGCGACCGCCACCCAGGGCGGCCAGCCCATCGGGACGTTCCAGCTGGTCCAGGGGATGATCGGTGAATCCTACGCAGAGCTCCGCGCCGCCCGCGCGCTCGCCCTGGACGCCGCGCGTGACTACCGTGACGGCACCGACCGGAAGCTCGGCCCGTCCGCCTCGAAGCTCTACGCCAGCGAGATGCTCGGCCGTGTGGCCGACCGGGGCGTCCAGATCCACGGGGGCATGGGCTACATGCGCTCGGTCCCGGTGGAGCGGTTCTACCGGGCCGCGCGCCTGTTCCGCATCTACGAGGGGACCAGTGAGGTGCAGAAGCTGGTGCTGGCCCGCCAGCTGCTCAAGACCGCCCAGTGACCGGACGTCCTCCACGCAGGACGGCGGTGACCTGAAGGTCGGCGTCCAGGGCGACGAGGTCGGCCCGTCCGCCGACATGCAGGCCGACGGTGGGGAAGCCGACGGTGCGCGCCGGGTTCACCGAGGTGTGCCGGACGGCCTGCAGCAGGGCGGCGTCTGACCCGATGCCGCCGTTGGCGACGGCGAAGCGGAAGAGCTGGTCCATCGTGGCGGTGCTGCCGGCGATGGTGTCGGTGCCCGCCACGTGCGCCACGCCGTCGGACACGTCCACCCCGAGGGTGCCGAGCCGGTAGCTGCCGTCGGGCATGCCGGCGGCGGCCATGGCGTCGGTGACGAGGGTGACGCGGTCGGGGCCGACGAGTTCACAGACACCCCGGTAGAGCGAGGGGTGCAGGTGCACGCCGTCGCCGATCATCTCCACGGTGACCCGCGGGTCCTCGACCAGTGCGGTGACGGGGCCGGGTTCGCGGTGGTGGACCGGGCGCATCGCGTTGAACAGGTGGGTCCCCACCCGCGCGCCGGCGTCGACGGCGGCGAGGGTCTGTTCGTAGGACGCGTCGGTGTGGCCGACGGCGGCGACCGCACCGGCGTCGACGACCTGCCGGACGGCGTCCAGGGCACCGTCGAGTTCCGGTGCGAGGGTGACCATGCGCACCGTGCCGCGGGCGGCGTCGAGGACCCGGGCGAGTTCCCCGGCGTCCGGGTGCCCGGGGTGGCGCAGGGCGGTGGGGTCGTGGGCGCCCTTCCTTGACGGCGCCAACCAGGGGCCTTCCAGGTGGATCCCGGCGACGAGCCCGTCGTGGACGTGCCCGGAGAGGACGTCGACCTCGCGGAGCAGCTCGTCCGGGTGCGCGGAGACCAGCGAGGCCATGATGGTGGTCGTCCCGTGGGCGGCGTGCATCGCCACGGCGGTGGCGGTCTCCTCGTCGGTGGCGACGGGGAAGGCGCCGCCGCCCCCGCCGTGGACGTGCATGTCCACGAATCCGGGGACGACGGTGGCCCCGTCCAGGACGAGGTCGCCGTCGGTGGTGGGCCGGGGCGGTTCGCCACCGCCGAGGGCGGTGACGGTGCCGTCGGTGATCTCCACCCAGCCGGGGCGCAGCACCTCGTCGCCGGTGACGAGGACGTCTGCGGTGACGAGCGTGCCGGTCGGACCGGTCGGGCCTGCCGCGCCCGTCACAGCCCCTGCCAGACGGGCTTGGCGGCGTAGGTCTGCCGGTAGTAGTTCGCCAGCTGGAGCCGTCCGGCGGCGGCCTCGTCGACCAGCACGGAGACGTGCGGGTGGTGCTGCAGGACCGTGGCGGGCCACAGGGCGCTCACCCCGCCCTCGGCCAGCTGGTGCACGGCCTCGGCCTTGTTCTGGCCGGTGGCGACCAGCACGATGTGGCGGGCCTCCATGATCGTCCCGAGCCCCTGGGTGAGGCACTGGGTGGGGACCTGGTCGAGGTCGTCGTCGAAGAAGCGGGCGTTGTCGATGCGGGTCTGGCGGGTGAGGGTCTTGATGCGCGTGCGGGAGGCCAGGGAGGAGCCGGGCTCGTTGAAGGCGATGTGGCCGTCGGTGCCGATGCCCAGGATCTGCAGGTCCACCCCGCCGGCGGCGCGGATGGCGTCCTCGTAGCCCTGGCAGGCGGCGGGGATGTCGGTCGCCAGCCCGTCGGGGCCCTGGACGGCGCCGGGCCGGAAGTCCACCCGTGAGGTGAACTCGCGGTGGATGACGTTGGCGTACCGCTCCGGGTGGGAGGCGTCGAGGCCGACGTACTCGTCGAGGGTGAAGGCGCGGGCCTCGGCGAAGGAGACCTCCCCGGCGGCGTGGCGGGCGGCGAGGTTGTCGTAGATCGGCAGGGGGGAGGAGCCGGTCGCCAGGCCGAGGACGGCGTCGGGCTTGCGGTCGAGCAGTGCGGCGACGGCGTCGCCGGCGAGTTCACCGGCGGCGTCGGCGTCCGGGAGGATGATGATTTCCATGGGGGTCCCTACTTCTTCGTGTTCTTCGAGTTCTTCGTGACGGTGAACAGCGGGCGCATCGTCGACACCGGTGCGGAGGGCTCGACGAGGGGATCGACGGTGGCGCCGCGGGCGTCCATGACCACCACGGGGACGACGGTGGGGTAGCCGGTGGCTGCGACGGCGG
Organism: Corynebacterium sp.; assembly: GCF_022712195.1. Taxonomy (GTDB): domain Bacteria; phylum Actinomycetota; class Actinomycetes; order Mycobacteriales; family Mycobacteriaceae; genus Corynebacterium. The sequence goes on from NZ_JALAGY010000070.1 coordinate 11,180, forward strand.
CGACGTCGTAGGTGATCACCGGCTGTCCCTGGACCACCCGGTCACCCTTGGCGACGTGGGCGGTGAAGCCCTCGCCCTTGAGCTTCACGGTGTCCAGGCCGAGGTGCACCAGCACGGCGGTCTTGTCGTCGGTCATGATGGCGTAGGCGTGCGGCAGCAGCTGCATGACCTTGCCGGACACCGGGGCGACGGCCTCGACGACACCGTCGGCGCCCCCGTCGGGCTCGACGGCCAGGCCTGGGCCGACGGAACCGGCGGCGAAGGTCTTGTCCGGGACCTCGGACAGGTCGACGGTGCGGCCCTGGACCGGGGCGCGGACCAGCGTGGGCTCGGGGAGCGCGTCAGCTGCTTCGGTGGCAGCCTGGGTGGCTGCATCGGCGTCGACCGGCGCGACGACAGGTTCGGTGACAGGGGCGGGGGCCGTGGCCGGGGCGGCGCCGGCGAGGGCGACCTTGATCTCCTCCTTGAGGACGTCGGACTGGGTGCCGAAGACGGCCTGGACGTTGTTGCCGACCTCCATGACACCGGCGGCGCCGAGGGCCTGGAGTGCGCCCTTGTTGACGGCACCCTTGTCGGTGACCTCCATGCGCAGGCGGGTGATGCAGGCGTCGACGCCGACGAGGTTGTCGCGTCCGCCGAAGGCGGCGATGAGCTGCTCGGCACGCTCGGAGCCCACGGCGCCGTCGGAGTTCTGGGCGGCCTGGGAGGCCTCGAACTCGTCGTCGGGCAGGCGGCCCGGCAGGCGCAGGTTCCAGCGGGTGATCGCGAAGCGGAACAGCAGGTAGTAGACCACGGCGAAGACCAGTCCCTGGCCCACCAGCAGCAGGATGTTGTGCGCGGCGGGGGCGCGGCCGTAGAGCAGCAGGTCCACGAGTCCGGCGGAGAAGGAGAAGCCGAGGTGGATGTCGAGCACGTTCGCGACCGCCAGGGACAGGCCGGTCAGCAGGGCGTGGATCACGTACAGGGGGAACGCCAGGAACATGAAGGCGAACTCGAGGGGCTCGGTGATGCCGGTGATGAAGGCGGTGAGTCCGGCGGCGCCGAAGATGCCGACGGCCACGGTGCGCTGCCGTGGCTTGGCCACGTGGATCATCGCCAGGGCGGCGGCGGGCAGGCCGAACATCAGCACCGGGTAGAAACCGGAGGTCAGTGTGCCGGCGGAGGGGTCGCCGGCGGCGAAGCGGGTGAGCTCACCGCTGACCAGGCCGTTGGCGCCCTCGTAGTCGCCGTAGATGAACCAGATGAAGGTGTTGAGGATGTGGTGCAGGCCCAGCGGGATCAGCATGCGGTTGGCGAAACCGTAGACGAAGGCGCCCAGTGCCCCGGAGCCGGCGATGAACTCACCGACGGAGGTCAGGCCGCTGTTGAACAGCGGGTAGACCCAGGACATGGCGAAGCTGACGAAGAGCACCGCAAGGGAGACCACGATGGGGACGAAGCGGCGTCCGCCGAAGAACCCGAGGTAGGGCGGGAGTTCGATGTCGTGGTACCGGTCGAACAGCCAGGCGGTGATGAGGCCGACGATGATGCCGCCGAAGACGCTGTAGTCGATCATCGCCTGGTCGCCGGCGGCGTCGGTCACGCCTTCCAGGACGACCGGTGACATCGACGTGAAGACGGAGGTCATCACCAGGTAGCCGGCGACGGCGGCGAGGGCGGTGGAGCCGTCGGCCTTCTTCGCGAAGCCGATGGCGACGCCCACGGCGAAGAGGAAGGCCAGGCTGCTGAAGAGCGAGTCGCCGGCGGCGCTCATCGAGTCGAAGAACGGGCCGATGACGGGGATGTCGGTGCCGCCGAGCATGTCGTCCTGCCCGAGGCGGAGCAGGATGCCGGCGGCGGGCAGCAGGGCGATGGGCAGCATGAGGCTCTTGCCGAGCCGCTGCAGTTGGGCGAACCCGGGGATGCGCAGTCCCCTGCGCTTCCCGTTCTTCTTTCCGGCGGCGTCCGCCGGGCCGGGGTCCTGGGTGGTGTGTGGGGTGGTCACGTGAGGCTCCTCGCGTCAGTGGGGCCCGTACCGGGCCGGTACGCACAATATTGGACTAGACCAATTAACTGTGTCAAGGGTCACGCCGGCCCGCCGATTGTTTGGTCTACACCAATACCGGTACGGTGTAGCCATGAAGGTGCCCAAGTATTACCTGGTCAAGAACCAGATCCTCGAGCTCACCGCAGGTCTCGAGCCCGGCACCGCCGTGCCCACCGAGCGGGAGCTCGCCGAACGTTTCGGCACCTCCCGGACCACCGTGCGGCAGGCGATCGCCGAACTCGTCGCGGACGGGCGTCTCGAGCGCACACAGGGCAGGGGCACCTTCGTGGCGGCGCCGAAGATGCTGCTGCTTCCGCAGGTCTCGTTCTCCAGCAACGCGGTGTCGCAGGGCTGGCGTCCCGGTCGCGTGGTCGTCTCCGCCCGCTGCGAGGAGGCGTCCGACGTGGTGCGTGAGAACCTCCGGCTGGAGGACGGTGCGCAGGTCACCCGCTTCGAGGTGCTGCGCACCGTGGACGGGGAGCCACTGGCGCATGAGACGGTGCACCTGCCCGGTGACCTCACCGAACTGACCGGACGGCTGGAGGCGCAGGACTCGCTGTACCGGATGCTGGCCGCGGAGTACGACATGGCCGTCCGTGAGGTCGAGGACGTCGTGGAGACGATCCCGTGCGACCCGGTGCGGGCGGACCTGCTGGGGGTCAGCACCGGGCTGCCGCTGCTCCTGGTCCACCGCACCGGTTTCGGCGGGGACGGGCGTCCGGTGGAGTGGACGGAGTCCGCCTTCCGCGGCGACCGCTACCGCTTCGTCTCTCGACGGCAGCTGTAGGCGGTCAGTTCTCCCGGGACATCCGGTTGACGCGGAGTTTGGCGAGGATGCCGACGACCATCAGCAGCAGCCCGGCGACGAGGAACCTGTCCGGCAGTACGTTCAGCACACCGAGGACGACGATGAGCAGGCCGAGAAGCTCGGAGGTCCAGGCGAGGGCGTTCATCCGTCCGGTGGTCACGGTGTTTCTCCTGAGGTGGTGGTGTGTGCGGTCCGCAGGCGCTGCAGCCACTCCTGGAACAGCCGGGTCTCGGCGGCGCCGAGTACTTCCGGGTGCGCGGCGGCGAGTTCCGAGGTCGTTGAGAGCGCGCGGTCGGTCGACGCGTTCTGCCGGGGGCTGGTGCCGGTGATGGCGCTGATCACGCCTTCACGGACCGCCGCGGACAGCTCCGGGTCCGGTTCGCCCCGGATGATCTGCCGCAGGGTCACGCCGATGTTGGTGGCCAGGATGTGGGCCTTGGCCTGTTCCGGGGGGACGACGAGACGTCCCTGGTCGGCGGCCTGCGTGGTCAGTCCGAGCAGGATCTCGTCGGGCCGGGACTGGGCGGCGGGGGCGTGGTCGGGCTGGACCTTGCCGTACATCATCGCGTAGAAGCCCGGGTTCTCCAGGCCGAAGTCGACGTGGGCGTCCCACCCGGTGCGGATGTCCTGGACCGGGTCGCCGGTCCACTCCATCGCCTGTTTCCGGGAGACGTACATGTCGAAACCGTGCTCGACCACGGCGTCGGCCAGCCCCTGTTTGGATCCGAAGAAGTGGTACGCGGTCGGCAGGGTGACGCCGACGGTCTCGCAGACCGCGCGCAGCGAGAAGTCCTCGCCGGGGGAGCGGGCGATCATGTCCGCTGCTGCGGCGATCAGCTTCTCCCTCGTTCCTGTCGACACGTCCCTGGCCATGCTGCTACGGTAGCGCACATATCACCGATATATGAACACATGTCGGTGATAATGAGAACTGTCAGACACCCACGCACCACAGGAGGAATCCATGACCACACACTCACTCGAAGGAAAGAACGTCCTGGTCGCCGGCGGCGGCAAGAACCTCGGCGGGCTGGTGGCACGCCAGTCCGCCGAGGCCGGCGCCAACGTGGTGATCCACTACAACTCGGACTCCAGTCTCGGGGACGCGCAGGAGACCCTCGCCGCGGTCGAGGCGCAGGGCGTCCGGGCGGCACTCGTCCAGGCCGACCTGACCGTCCCGGAGAACGTCGCGACCCTCTTCGCCGAGGCGGAGCAGGCCGTGGGGCGCATCGACGTCGCGGTCAACACCGTGGGCAAGGTGCTGCGGAAGCCGATCGTGGACACCACCGAGGACGAGTACGACTCGATGCTCGACATCAACGCCAAGGCCGCCTACTTCTTCCTCAAGGAGGCCGGACGGCACCTGGCCGACGACGGCAAGGTCATCACCGTGGTCACCGCACTGCTCGCCGCCTTCACCGACGGCTACTCCACCTACGCCGGAGGCAAGGCCCCGGTGGAGCACTTCACCCGCGCCGCGGCCAAGGAGTTCGCCGACCGCGGGATCTCGGTGAACGCCGTCGCCCCCGGCCCGATGGACACGCCGTTCTTCTACGGGCAGGAGACCCCGGAGCGGGTCGAGTTCCACAAGTCCCAGGCCATGGGCAACCAGCTCACGCAGATCGAGGACATCGCGCCGATCATCCGCTTCCTGGCCACCGACGGCTGGTGGATCACCGGGCAGACGATCTTCGCCAACGGCGGCTACACCACGCGCTGAGCGTGCTGAGCGCCGGGCCTGTCCCGTTGGCCGCCGGACCGTGGTTCGTGGATGATGAGGACCATGGCAGATGAGATCCCCGTGTCGGTGATTCGTGGCGGTACCAGCCGTGGGGTGTTCCTGCGCCTGAGTGACCTGCCGAGGGACGGCGACGCCCGCGACGCACTCTGCGTGGGCCTGACCGGAGCACCGGACCCCCTCGCCGTCGACGGGTTGGGTGGCGGCGCGTCATCGAACTCGAAGGTGATGGCGGTCGGTGTGCCGTCGGACCTCGCGGGCCTGCCGTGGGAGGGGGCATGCCCCCGGGACGTCGACCTGGTCACCGTCTTCGCCCAGCCGGCGATCACGTCCACCACCGTGGACTGGACCGGGAACTGCGGCAACCTCAGCGCGGCGGTCGGTGTCTTCGCGCTGGACGAGGGCCTGGTGGAAGGCTGCGGGGAGCATGCGACGCTGCGGGTGTGGAACGCCAACACCGGGGCGAACTTCGTGGTGGAGCACGCGTCGGAGGGCGGGAAGGTCCCCCGCGTCGACCTGAGCTTCCTCGCCCCCGGAGGCGAGACCACCGGTGCGGTGTTCCCGTCCGGTGCCGTGACCACACTGGCCGGTGGCGTGGAGGCGACCGTGGTGGACGTGACGAACCCCCTTGTCATCGTCGACGCCCGCCGGGTCGGGGTCGACGTGGGGCTCACCCGGGACGAGCTCAACGCCGACGCCGGGCTGCTGGAGCGGATCGAGCTGCTGCGCCGCGACGCGGCCCGGCGCATCGGGATGCCGGAGAGTGCCGTCGTCCCGAAGGTGGCGTGCGTGGCCCCGGGGACGGACGGGGCCGACGTGGACGTGCGTGTGACCTCGCTGGGGGTCTTCCACCACGCCGTCCCGGTGACGGTGGCCCTCGCCCTCGGCTCGGCGGCGGTGTTGACCGGCACGGTCATGGACGCCGTCCTGCCCGGCCCGCCCGAGCGGGAGACCACCCTCCGGCACCCCAAGGGGACGGTGACCGTCCTGGCGGAGACCTCCGGCGGGGAACTGCTCTCCGCCGGGGTGGCCCGGACGGCCCGGGTCGTGATGAAGGGCACGGCCTACCTGCCGTAGCCCCCTCGGCAGGCGGCGGAAAAGGGGCGGTGTCCCGGTTACTTCTTCACCGAGAACAGGCGCTTGTTGACGAACTCGTCCATGCCCAGCGGCCCGAGCTCCCGGCCGTACCCGGAGCGCTTCACCCCGCCGAAAGGCATCTCCTCGGTCTCCGGGGCGGACTGGTTGACGCCCACCATGCCCGCCTCGAGGCCGTCGGCGAACTTCTCGGCGCGGCCCTCCTCGGTGGCGAAGACGGTGGAGCCCAGCCCGTACTGTGTGTTGTTCGCCAGCTCCAGGGCCTCCTCGTCCGACGAGACCTTGTACACCTGTACCACCGGGCCGAAGAACTCCTCGTAGTAGATGTCGGACCCGACCTCGATGTCGGTGATCACCGCAGGGGAGACGTAGAAACCGTCGGCGTACCCGCCGCCGACACGCTCGCCCCCGGTACGCAGCGTGGCACCGGACTCCACCGCCGCGGCGATCTGCGAGACGATCTTGTCCGCCGCACCCTCCGAGGACATCGGGCCGAAGGACTCGAGCACGTTGTCGACCTTCGCCGGGTCGGACGGCGTCAGCGCACCGACGATGTGGACCACCTCGTCGACGAACTCGTCGTAGACGTCCTCGTGGACGATGATGCGCTTGTTGGAGTTGCACGCCTGGCCGGTGTTCTCCAGACGGACCTCCAGTGCGTTACGCGCGGCGGCGCGGATGTCGTAACTGGACAGGATCACGTAGGGGTCGGACCCGCCGAGCTCCAGCACGGCCTTCTTCAGGGCAGAACCCGCCTGCGCGGCGATCGCCGCACCGGCACGCTCGGACCCGGTGAGCGACACCCCCTGGACCCGCGGGTCCGCGATGACCGTGGAGATCTGGTCGTGGGTGGCGAAGATGTTGGTGTACACGCCCTCCGGCACACCGGCCTCGGCCATGATCTTCTCGATGGCCAGGGCGGACTCCGGGACGCTCTCGGCGTGCTTGAGCAGGATGGTGTTGCCCAGCATCAGGTTCGGGGCGGCGAACCGGGCGACCTGGTAGTAGGGGTAGTTCCACGGCATGATGCCCAGCAGCGCCCCGACGGGACGCCGCTGCACCACCGTCCGCGACTCGGCGGTGTCCTCGATGACGAGGTCCTCGGTGAGCTTCCCGGCGTTGTCAGCGTAGTAGCGGAAGATGTCCCCGCTGAACTCGGCCTCGCCGGGCGCCTCGGCGACGGGCTTGCCCATCTCGCGGGTGATGATAGTCCCGAGCTCGTCCTGACGCTCCGCGAACAGGTCGGCGACCCGGCGGACGATCTCCGCACGCTCCTCGACGCTGGTGGCGCCCCAGGTCGCCGCGGCACCGTGCGCGGCGTCGAGCGCGGCGCTGATCTCGGCGTCGGTGGCGTGGGCGTGCTCGGACAGGACGGCGCCGGTGGCGACGTCGATGCTGCGGTAGGTGGGGTTGGTGGACTCGGACATGGTGTTCTCCTTGAGAGTTCGGGGAAGTCAGTTCTTGTCGGTGTAGTCAGCTGTCGAGGAGTACGCGCATTCCCCGAGAACGTAGGTGGCAAGGACCTCAGCTCCGAGGACATCACGGGGATCGACGTCGAGGGGGTTGACGTCCATTTCGATGAAGTTCGCCCGGAACCCGGGCCGAATCTGACCGGTGCTGTCCATATGTCCAGCGTAGGCACCTCCGGCAGTGAGTGCAGTGAGCGCCTCAGCGGGGGTGAATGCGCGCTCCGGGTGGTACGGCGGCAGGGAAGGTGACAGGGAGGAACCACCGGTCAGAGCGATATACAGATTAGGAAGTGCCTCGTGGGGTGCCGTCGGAGCATCGGTTCCCAGTGTCATCGGGATACCTGCCTCACGGAACTTGTGCCACGGGAAGCCGCGCTCCTGTCGTTCGTCTCCGAGGACGGCCTTCCAGTTGTCCAATATCGCCGGATCGCTGTGCACCGGCTGCATGGAGGCGACGGCGCCGAGCTCAGCCATCCGACGGATCGTGTCATCGGTGACACTCTCGAGGTGTTCGATACGGTGGCGGCGCGACCTGATGTCACCCTGGTTCTCCGTGGCGCAGTGCTCAAGGACCTCGATCGCTATCTCGCTGGTGCGGTCACCGATGGCGTGCATGGCGATCTGAAGGCCAGCGGCGTCCACCGCTGCGGCAACCGGTTTCATCCGTTCGGCCTCCCAGATGGGGTCGGCGTTCGATCCATCGGCGTACGGGCAGCACATTGTTGCCGTCTTGGCGTCGATCACTCCGTCCATGATGAACTTCACGCCGGCGATCCTGAACCATTCGGATTCGCCGCTGGCCTCGAGTTCCTCCCGCAACGCGATGACCCGGTCGACCTGGTCCAGGTTCGCCTGGGGATCACTTTCGGCGATCATCAGGACGTGCCCGGTGATGGGGAACGGCAGACGGCCGTCACGTTCGATGATGGTGCGTAGCCCGGACACCTCAGGTTCCGTCAGCGCCATGTCGGTGATTCCCGTGACCCCGGATTCCAGGTACGCGGAGAACGCCAGACGCAGCGAGCGGATCCTGTCCTCGGTGGTGGTGACCCTGTCGAGGAAGTCCCAGGCGTACTTGCGCCCGGCAGTCTCGTAGAGAAGACCGGTTGCCTCGCCCGAGTCGTCGCGGGCGATCTCTCCGCCGACAGGATCAGGGGTGTCCCGGTCAATGCCGGCCTCCCGGAGAGCAGCCGTGTTCAGCCAGGTGGAGTGGAGGTCGTTGGCGTCGAGGTAGACGGGGATGTCGGGGAGGACGTCGTCGAGCATCGCAGCGGTGGGGTGCGAATCACCGATGGCGTCAAACAACCAACTGACCCCCAGGACCCGGGGAGCATCCGGATTCTCCCGGCGCCAGTCAAGAAGACGTTGCTGGATCTCCTCCAGCGACCGGCAGTCACGCAGCTGTGCCTTGCCTAGGGCCGTGCCGAAAGAGGCCAGGTGGGTGTGCGAGTCGATGACACCGGGGGCGACAAAGCTCCCGTTCAGGTCGATCTCCTCGACCGGCGTTGTTGAGTCGGCGGAAGCGGTACGGACGTCGTCAAGAGACCCCACCGCAATGAAACGCCCGTCGTCAACCGCAAAGGCGGCGGCGGTGTTGCCGTCAGCGTTTGCGGTGAAGATGGTGGTGTTGTGGTAGATCGTGGTCATGTTCTGCTCCTAGAGGGAAGTCGGGTATTCGGTGGAGGCCCTGCGGAAGAGAAAGAAGTAGACTCCGGCGCTGACGAAGATGCCGACAGGGATCGAGAGGTCCATCCCAGTGAGGCCGGACACCGGGCCGACGAAGACGTCGGTGTCGATGCACAGCAGCGCAGCTAATCCGCCGACGGAGACACTGGTCAGACCGTTCCAGTTCCATCCGTTGCGGTACCAGAAGGGGCTGCCCGGGGCATCGTCGAGTAACATTCGGCCGTCATAGCGGTTCCGTCGCAGGATCACATCGGTGGCGAAGACGGTGATCAATGGTCCGGAGGCGATGACAATCAGCTGCAGGAGCAGCGACACTGAGGTGGTGAAGTCATAGACGGCCACGGAGACGATCGTCAGAAGTGTGCCGATGACGGTGATAATAAGTGTGGACGGGATGCGCTTGAGCGGAATACCGAGGGCCTGCAGCGAAAGGCTGGCACTGTAGATCGTCATGCCGTTGAGACCGATTGCGGCCACGATGACACCCAGGGTAAAGATGGGGAAGAACCAGGCGGGCATGGCGGTCTCGAAAGCTCCCAGAGGATCACCGATCATGTCGAATCCCGCGCCGGTGGCGATGAGGGCGCCGACCATGGTGAAGATGATGCCCGCGGTCGCACCGCCGCACCCGGTTGCCGCGGCGGTCTTCCATTTCGGTGTTGAACTCGGCAGGTAGCGGGCCATGTCCGGACTGTTGAAGAACGAGAGCGGCGCGGAAGCGAGGATGGCGATGCCCACGGTCATAGTCGCTGCGAGGGATGTGCCGGTGAGCTGCTCCGTCGGCTGGTAGCTCAGGTCGAAGTGGGGGATCATGAATGCCGCGGCGACGAGAAAAACCACGGCCAGGCCGTTGGCGACATAAGGATAGAGCCGGGTGATCAGTCCGTGACCGTAGATTCCGACGAGGGCGGTGACCGCAGAGATGAGGATTACTACAGTTACGTCGACAACGGCATTCGACGGCACCCCGAGCCGGGAGAGCAGTCCTACGCCGTTGACGGACGCCGCTGACCAGGTCAGTGACAGGTAGACAGCGGAGAGCAGCCAACCGTAGAGACCGACAATGAGTTTGTTGCCTCTGATCCCGTACATGGCCCGGGTGATAACGGAACCAGACGTACCTGCCGCCGGTCCGCTGACTGCGAGAATGCCGACGAGGATCCATCCGAGATTGGCGATCACAGTGACAGCGAGGGCCTGCCACAAGCTGAGCCCGAGCCCTGCGACAAGTACAGCACCCAGGGTGATGGTGAGGAAGCTGATATTCGGGGTGGCCCACACCCAGAACAGGGAGCCCGGACGGCCGAGGCGTTTATCTTCGGAGATGAACTCGATGCCACGGGTTTCGGGGCCATGTTCTGAAACTTCGGAGTCGGGTTTTTTATTCGTCGACATTCCCGGTGGAGCGCCTTGCCCAGGCTTTGGGGCTAGTGCAGTCATAACACTGACCTTTCGGTGGTGGAAGTGGTGTGTGGTGGTGTGCGTCTGGTTCCGCCCGGTGCGGTTGCTTCGATGTCGGCCCCGAGCTGGAGCAGACGGTTGTCGTCCCAGGCCCGTCCGGCGACCGTCAGCCCCACCGGCATCCCGGTGTCGGTCACCGTCCCCATCGGCACGGTGACCGTGGGGATCCCGAGGTGTCTGGGCACCAGGTTGCCGTTGGCGACCCAGACGCCGTTGCGCCACGCGAGGTCGGCGGAGTCCGGGTCGGTGTCGGCGTCGGCGGGGCCCACGTCGGCCATGGCGGGGAAGACGACAGCGTCGAGCGCCAGGTCGTCCATCCAGTCCTCCAGGTCGCGCCGTCGGGTCTCCTCCAGCCCACGGAGCCCCTCCGGCAGCAGCCGGAACACCGGGCCACCGGTGAGGTCGGACGGGCCGGAGTACCCGGTCTCCGCGACGAGCGCCGGGTAGGTGGCGATGTCGTCGTCGAAACCGTCGTACCGGTCGGGCAGCGCCCCGTCCGGGTGGGGGAAGATCCGTGCCCCGTCGACGTCGGCGAGCGAGTGCAGCGACGGGTCACCGTTGGCCTGCAGGAAGTCCTCCCAGGACCAGGCGGCGAGCACGCCGACCTCCAGGTCGAGGTAGTCCGCGCTGACCAGCCCCCGGGTGGAGACGGTCGGCGCCCCGGGACGGTCGCCCTCGTAGTTGGTGACCACGGGGAAGTCCACCTCGACGACGGTCGCCCCGGCCGCCTCGAGGTCCTCCCGCAGGGACCGCCACAGTGCGACGACCCCCTCGGAGGTCTCGATCCGGCGGCCCATCGGCCCGCCGACACCGGTGTCCGCGGTGCGGTCTCCGCCGGTACCCGCCTCCCCGTCGGCGTTGACGTACATCGCGGGGACGCCGAGACGCACCCCGGCCAGTCCCGGGGTGTCGTCGAGCAACGTCCGGTAGGACGCCGGCCGCACCGCCGAGGACGCCGGAACGTCCACCCACGGCTGCATCCTCCAGAAGTCGCCGCGGGTGGTGTGGTCGTCCGCGACGACGACGTCGAGCACCTCGGCCATGTCGGCCATGGAGCGGGTGTGGGGGACGACGACGTCCATGGTCGGCACCAGCGGCCAGTTGCCGCGGGTGGAGATCACCCCCCGTGACGGGGTGTACGCGCACAGGGCGTTGCACGACGCCGGGGCGCGGCCGGACGACCACGTCTCCTCACCCAGGCCGAAGGCGGCGAACTCCGCGGTGGTCGCCGTACCGGAACCGTTCGACGACCCCGAGGCGAAGGCACTGGTCAGGTAACCGGGGTTGTAGGGGCTCTCGGCCCGGCCGTGGAGGCCGCGCTGCATCCCGCCGTTCGCCATCGGCGGCATGGTGGTCAGCCCGGTCAGGACCGCACCGCCGGCGCGGAGACGTTCGACGGTGAAGGCGTCCCGCTGCGCGACGAGGTCGGCGAAGGCCGGTGACCCCGCCGAGGCGGTCAGCCCGCGGACGAGGTAGGACTCCTTCGCGGTGTAGGGGATGCCGTCCAGGGGGCCCAGGGTGGAGCCGGCCCGCCGGCGCTCGTCTGAGGCGCGGGCCTCGTCCAGTGCGCGGGGGTTGTCGACGATGACCGCGTTGAGCGGGACGCCGCCGTCGGCGGCGAGTCCGTCGCCGCGGGCCGGGTCGGGCCGGTCGAAACGTGCGACCCGGGCGCGGTAGGCCTCCACCAGCTCCACGGAGGTGGTCGTCCCGTTCTCGAGGTCGGCGCGCAGGTCGGCGACGGACCTGCCCGTCACGTCGTAACGCTCAGCCACGGCCCACCTCCGGGGCGACCGCGGGCTGCTGCTGGGTGATGCAGTGGATCCCGCCGCCGAAGGCGAAGATGTCCCGGGCGTCGACGAGCTCGACCTCGCGTCCGGGGTAGGACGCCGCGAGGATCTCCCGTGCCCGCTCGTCGGCGTGCGCGTCGCCGAAGGCGCACAGGATGACCGCACCGTTGCAGACCAGGTGGTTGACGTAGGAGTAGTCCACCCAGCCCTCCCCGTCCCGCAGGATGCCGGGGGCGGGGAGGTCGACGACGGTCAGGGGTTCGCCGTCCGCGTCGACCGCACCCTCCAGCACCTCGCGGAGCTGGCGGGTGACCCCGTGGTCGGGGTGGGCCGGGTCGTCCTGCCGGTGCAGCAGCACATGGCCGGCCTCGGTGAACGTGGCCACGATGTCGACGTGTCCGCGGGTGCCGAAGCCGTCGTAGTCACGGGTGAGGCCGCGGGGCAGCCACACGGCGTGGCGGGTGCCCAGCCGGGCGTGGATCTCCTCCTCAACCCGGCCCCTCGTCCAGCCGGGGTTGCGGTCGGGGTCGAGTTGGACGGTGTCGGTGAGCAGCACGGTGCCGCGGCCGTCGACGTGCAGGCCCCCACCTTCGCAGACCAGCGGGGAGTCGTCGACGGGGACGCCGGCGGCACCGGCGGCACCGGCGACTGTGGTGGCGAGGCGGGCGTCGTCGTCCCAGGCGGCCCAGGACTGGGCTCCCCACCCGTTGAAGATCCAGTTCACCGCGCGCAGTGTGCCGTCGGCGGCGTGGACGAAGGTGGGGCCGGAGTCGCGGATCCAGGCGTCGTCCAGGGGAGCGGTCACCAGGGTGACACCGGCGCTGTCCGTGGTGCCGTCGAGCAGGTCCCCGGCGATGCGCAGGTCCCCGGGGTCGACGACCATGGTGACCGGCTCGTACCGGGCGACGGTGCGTGCGACGCGTGCCCAGGCGGCCCGCGCACGGTCAAGGGTGCCGGACCCCTCGGCGCCGAAGGTGTCGTTGGCGGTGGGGAAGGCCATCCAGGTCCGCTCGTGGGTGGCCCACTCGGCGGGCATCAGGGTGGGTGCCACGGTGGTCATTCGAGGACCTCCTGTCCGTCGCTGGTGGACTCGGTGACGGGCAGGGTCTCGCCGCGGAAGAACGCCGGGTGGAAGACCCTGGTCCACAGCATCAGCGCCACCCCGAGGAGCAGTACGCCGACGCCGAGGATGAAGACCATGCCCACACCGGCGACGGAGTTCCCGGACCCGTAGTCCGGGTCGAGGGAGTCCACGGCGGTCTGGAAGAACATGACCAGCAGCACGATCCCGCCGATCAGCGGGAAGAGGAAGCGGAAGACGATGCTGCGGGAGGAGACGAACAGCTCCCGGCGGAAGTACCAGACACAGGCCAGTGCGGTGATGCCGTAGTAGAAGCAGATCATCAGGCCCAGGGCGGTGATGGTGTCCCACAGGGCGTTCTCGCTGATCAGCCGGGTGACGGTGTAGAAGGCGCCGGCGGCGACCGCCGAGGTGACCGTCGCGACGGACGGGGTGCGGAACCGCGGGCTGATCCTGGCGAACACCGGCGGCAGGGCCTTGTAGTAGCCCATGGCCAGCAGGGTGCGGGACGGGGAGATCATCGTCGAGTTCAGGGAGGAGAAGGACGAGGTCAGCACCGTGATCGACATAAGGATCGCGAACGGTCCCATCACCGGTCCCGCCAGGGCGGCGAACAGGGACTCCTGGTTCTCCGGGTTGCCGGCCCCCAACCCCTCCGAACCGGTGCCCGCCCACGCCACCACGCCGACGGCGCACAGTGTGTAGAGCGCGATGATGATCAGCACGGTGATGGTGGACGCCCGGCTGGCGGTGGTCTTCGGGTCCTTGGTCTCCTCGTTCATGGTCAGGGTGGTGTCCCAGCCCCAGAACATGAAGATGGACAGGGAGATCCCGGCGGCGATGACGGAGAAGTTCTCGATGCCCGCCGGGTTGAACCAGTCGAGGCTGACCGGCGTGGGGTCGAAGGAGCTGCCGTTGTTCGCCTGCACGATCGCGGAGACCGCGAAGGCGGTGAGCACCACCAGCTGGACGGCCACGAGGATGTACTGCAGCATCTTCGTCGACCCCAGGCCGCGGTAGGAGATCCAGGCGGCGATCGCGATGAAGACGAGTGTGGTGGGGATGTTCACCCAGAGGTTCCGGGTGAGGTCGGCGATGTCCTGGTTGCCGAGGACCTGCCCGAGCAGGATGTAGAGGAAGTCCACGGCGACGGCCGCCAGGTTGGACAGCACGATCACGGTCGCGGCGATCAGCCCCCAGCCGCCCATCCAGCCGACCCACGGGGAGAAGGCCTTGGTGGCCCAGGTGAAGGACGTCCCGGAGTCGGGGAAGCGGGAGTTGAGTTCCCGGTAGCCGAAGGCCACCAGGAGCATCGGGAGGAACCCGAGGATGAGGATCGCGGGAACGTGGGCGCCGACCTCGGCGATGGTGGGGCCCAGCCCGGAGGTCAGCGTGTAGGCGGGGGCGATGCAGCCCACGCCGATGACGACGGTGCCGAGGACACCGATCTGCCCCTTGGCGAGGCCCTTGTCGTTCGGGGCCGTGGTGGGGGTGGTGCCTGTCGTGGGGGTGGTCATGGTGTTCAGACCTCCGGGTCGGGGTCGGTTGCCGGGTCGGTTGCCGGGTCGGCGTCCCGGAAGGTGTAGCCGGACGGGATGACGATCACCGGGACCGGCGCCACCCGCAGCATCTTCGTGGAGGTGGAGCCCAGGAACATCCGGCCGTGGCTGGCCAGGCGGGACGAGGCGACGAGGACGATCTCGTCGTCGTGCCAGGTCAGTTCGGCCATGGCGGAGGGGACGTCGCGTCCGGTGGCGATGTGTGTGGTGGCCCGGCCGGCCTCGACGAGCTCGGCGGCGTCCTCCGCCAGGCGGGTGGTGGCGTAGGTCTGGAGGTCCTCGAGGACCCCGCTGGTCACCCCGGACTCGTCGGCGGGCACCGCCCGGTCGCTGACGTCGAGGGTGACCAGTGAGACCAGGCGCAGCGGGATGCCGCGGTCGCGGGCGGTGATGATCGCCTCGCCGATGAGGTCGGTGACCCCGCGCCGGGGGCCGAACATGGCGGTGACGTGCCCGAGCGGGCCGGGGTGCTCGTAGCCGGCCGGTGCGAGGGCGACCGGGACGTGGGAGGCGTGGAGCAGGTGCGACGCCATGGTGCCCAGCCGGTGCCGGCGGAGCAGTCCGCCGGGGCGGGAACCGGTGACGATGAGGCCGCCGTCGAGCCGCCGGGTGGCCTCGAGGAGGCCTTCCGGTGCGGACTGGGCGGGGACGAGGTGGGTGGTGCAGGGGACGTCGTCGGGGATGCCCGTCGCGGCCTCGTCGAGCCAGGTCTGCAGCTGCCGGTCCCGGATCCGGCCGTAGCTCTGGTCGAAGGGCTGGGCCGCGGTAAAGACGTCGTCCTCGGGGGCGACCATCACCAGGTGCAGGTGGGCGTCACGGTTCCTCGCCACCGCGATGCCGAGGTGCAGGGCGTCGCGTCCGGTGGAGGTCGCGCTGTAGCCGACGACGATGCGCGCGGTACCCACGGCTCAGAGCCCCTCGACGATGGCCCGGGCCACGGCCTCGCCCTGCCGGACGGCGCCGTCGACGTGCTGGTAGCCCTCGGCGGCGATGTCGGAGCACGCGTAGTGGATCGGGCCGGTCGGCCGGTTCTGCAGGTGCCCCCAGCGGTGGAGTCCGCCGAGGTCGTAGCTGGTGGCGTAGGCGCCGCGGGTCCATTCCTCGGCGGCCATGTCGGACAGGTAGAAGGCGATCGGGTGCATGGTCTCCGGCCCGAGGTAGTCGGCCATCGCGGAGAGGATGGCCTCCCTGCGCTCGGCCTCCGGCAGGGCCCACATCTGCTCGGCGTAGACGTCGGACACGAACCCCACGAGTGTGCCGTTGGCGTCCTCGACCGGGTTGCCGTCGGCGTCCGCCTGCACGTTGGTGTTGTCGTAGACCTCCTGGACCAGGCGTCCCCCGCCGAAGGCGGTACCGGACAGTCCCTTGCCGCGCCAGAACGGGGTCTCGTAGACGGCGTGGACCTTGATGACCAGGCCCATGGAGATGTGCTGGTGGGCGATGTGCTGTTCGCGGGGCAGCGGCGGCACGAACTGGATGCGGTTGTACAGGTTCGGGGGTACGGCGAGCACCACGTTCCTGGCGTGCACGGTCACCTTGTCGGAGACCACGGTGACGGTCCCGGGTGCGCCGTTGTCCGGCACGCCGTCACGGACGTCGGCGGGGATGCCGTTGACCTCGTCGGCGGTGGTGGGGTCCACCTCGGCCCAGGTCAGTTCACGTGCGGGGGAGGACAGGACGATGTCGCCGCCGAGCTCGCGGATCCGGTCGGCGAGTGCCAGGGAGACGGACTGCATGCCGCCGACGACCCGCCTGTCGAGGATGAAGTCCTCGTCGACCAGGTTGGAGAACGAGCCGGCGGAGGCCGCCATGAGCACGGCCTGCAGCGTGGAGAAGGCGTAGGACGGCTTGGTGAGCATGCCGGAGGCGACGTAGATCGACACGTTGTCGATGGCCTCCCGGTCGTCGCTGTGCTGTGCGAGCCAGTCGCGGAAGGGCACGGTGTCGAGTTCGGCGGCGCGTTCGGCGGCCCAGGGGGCCTCGACGCCGACCTCTTCGGCGAGGTCGTCGAGCAGGGCGATGAGCTTGTCCATCTCGGCCTCGGTCTTCCCGGAGCAGGGGAGACGGTCGCCTTCGTAGGTGTGGCGGGAGCCGTCCGGTGAGACGTACACGGACTTGCCCTCGCGGTAGCGCTGGTAGGTCTGCAGTCCGAGTTCGTCGACCAGGTCGGTCAGGCGGGTCTGGTCGGGGGAGATCCACTGGCCGCCGATCTCGATGAAGTGGGGGTTGCCGTCGGCGTCGACGGTGGCGCCGTTCCAGGTGCGTCCGCCGACCCGGTCGCGTGCCTCCACGACGGTGACGGTCTTCCCTGCCTTGGCGAGCGTGTGTGCGGCGGTGAGGCCGGCGGGACCTGCGCCGATGACGACGACGTCGCGCTCGTGAGTGGTGGTGGTCATGTTCATGTCCTCCTTGTTAAATGAACCACATTCGTTTAGCGTGACCGTACATCCGCGACGGCGGGAACGCCAGGTTTCGGAACGAAAAATATTCCGCACCGGGCGCGCACCGGCCCCACCTGACCGACCGATGTAATGCACCACCTGCGACGATGTGGCCCAGGAAGCTCAGGTAAATTGTGTGTGACATCCGTGTCCGGGCGGCGCCGGGCCGGCCGGAACAGCACTCGGAGAGGCCTGGACAGTTATGACGGAGAGCCGAACGGACCACGGGACGGGACGTCGTGCGGGGCGGCCGACCGCGCCCGTGCTCGACCGCGGCCGCATCTCCGACGCCGCGCTCGCCCTGGTCACCGAGGAAGGGCAAGGGCGGCTCACCATGAAACGCCTGGCGTCCCGCCTGGGGGTGTCGGTGTCGGCCCTCTACAACCACATCGCCAACAAGGCCGACCTCCTGCTCCTGGTCGAGGACGCGGTGATGTCCCGCGTGGACGCGTCCGCGCTGGGCGACCTCGTGGACGCGGCGGACCCCCGCGCCGGGCTGCCCGGGGCGCTGCGGGCCTGGGGCCGGTCGTACCGCGACGTCTTCGCCGCCTACCCGGAGCTCGTCCCGCTCATCGCCACGATGCCGGTGTCCGGCGCGCCCGCCACCCGGCGGATGTACGAGACCGTCTCCGCCGGACTCGTGGCGGCCGGTGTGCCCCGGTCACAGGTGGTGACCGTGATCGTCTCCTTCGAGTCCTTCCTGTACGGCTCGGCGATGGACGCCAACGCGCCGACGGAGATCTTCTCCTCCGCGCCGGAGGAGTCGGACGCCCCGACGTTCCAGTCGGTCGTGCAGGCGTTCACCGCGCGGGTCACCGGCGCCCCGTCCGGAGCGGCCAACCCCTACGCCGACGACCCCTTCGAGTGGGGGCTGCAGGCCCTGGTCGACCGCGTCCTGCGGTGAGTGCCGCCGGCCCCGTCGGTTGAGCGGTCCCGGTCAGGCCTGCTGTCCGGCGCGGAGGTCGGCCATCAGCGTGATCAGATCATAGGCGATGTGGGACGCCGAGATGCCGGTGATTTCGGCGTGGTCGTAGGCGGGCGCAACTTCCACGACGTCTGCACCCACGATGTTGAGCCCGCGGAGTCTCCGTAGGATCTCGAGGATCTCCCGGCTGGTCATGCCGCCGGCCTCCGGTGTTCCTGTCCCGGGAGCATGCGCGGGATCGAGGACATCAATGTCGACCGAGATGTACAGGGGCCGGTCGCCGACGCGGTCGCGCAGGCGGTCGGCGATTTCGTCGACCCCCTGCCTGAAGACGTCCGAGCTGGTCAGGATGCCAAAGCCGAAACGCCTGTCGTCCTCCAGATCCTTGTGTCCGTAGAGAGGGCCGCGGGTTCCGACGTGGCAGATCGCCTCTGTGTCGATGACGCCTTCTTCGGCGGCGCGTCGGAAAGGGGTCCCGTGGGTGTAGTCGGCGCCGAAGTAGGTGTCCCACGTGTCCAGGTGAGCGTCGAAATGCAGGAAGGCGACCGGCTGTCCTGCGCGGCGGGTGGCTGCGCGAAGCAAGGGGAGGGCGATGGTGTGGTCGCCTCCGATCGTCATCAGTGAACTGCCGTCAGCGGTGAGTTCCAGGGCGTCGTGCTCGACGGACTCGATCGCTTCGTTGATGTTGAACGGATTGACCGCCATGTCACCGGCGTCAGCTACTTGGACCTGTGCGAACGGCGAGGTGTCGGTGGCGGGGTTGTAGGGGCGCAGCAGTCGGGACGACTGTCGGACGTGCCCTGAGCCGAAGCGTGCTCCTGAACGGTAGGACACGCCGGTGTCGAACGGGACCCCCACTACCTTGATCCCGGCGGTCTTGCCCTCGGCGGCCAGGTCTCTGAGACGGGGCAGCAATGCGAACGTGGATTCCCCGCTGTAGCGGGGGACGAGCGAGGAGTCGACCGGGCCGATGTTCCCGTTGTCGATTACTCGGGGCGTGTGCAGCATGAAAATGCCTTTCGTGATGTCGTCGTGGTGTCTTTCAGGTGGTTGCGAGGATCCAGAGCACCGTCGTCGGATCTGAACTCGGGTTACGCCAGGAGTGCGGTTCCGAGCCGGGGAGGGTCACGGTGTCGCCTGTGCGCATGTGTATCTCCTGGTCGGGAGTCTGGAGTACGAACTGGCCCGAGATCACGTGGACTGATTCGACGGTGCAGTCCATGGTGTAGAGCTCGTCCTCACCGGCCCCCTTCCCGTCTATGACAGCGTGGAGTATTCGCAGGTCCTGCCGTCCCCGCGGGGTGACAAGACGTTCTGTGATGCCTTCCCCGCCGAGATCGACGATCGGGGCCTCTCCGAGCGGAATGAGGTCGGTGTCAGGAGTGTCGAGGATCGCTCCAGGAGGCACCCCCAGCACTTCGCAGATCGTGACCAGCGATGCCACGGAAGGGCTGGTGACGTCGCGCTCCACCCGGGACAGGAATCCTTTGGAGAGGCCGGTGGCCTGGGACAGCTGGTCCAGCGTGATGCGGTTCTGCTGGCGCAGGGCACGGAGCCGGCGCCCCGGTTGCGAACTGTATCCGCCGGACTCGGCGGGGAGCGACTTCATGGAACCGCGCCTCCTGTTAACTGTTGGATAAAAAATGTTGCCTGGTGGACAACTACCGGTTAGTGTAGGCCGTCACACGCCACCAATCAAGAGATCCACACCACAACGGATGTGCATACGGGTCGCGACCGTGTATCCACGCCGTGGCTCCCTCGATTGGCTAATCCACTGACGGGAGAAGCTTGTGAACTGGTTAAACACTGTCATCATCGTGCTGTACCTGGCAGTCATGCTGTGGTTCGGCTGGTGGGGCCAGCGAAGGGTCAACAACCGTGCCGACTACCTTGTGGCGGGCCGGAGGCTCGGGCCGGTCTTCTACGCGGGCACCATGGCTGCCGTGGTGCTGGGTGGAGCTTCGGCTGTCGGAGGGATGGGGCTCGGCTACGAATTCGGGTTGTCGGGGTTCTGGCTGGTTACGGCCATCGGCGTCGGCGTCCTGATTCTGAGCCTCTGCTTCGCGCCCCTGCTGCAGCGGCTCAGGATCTACACCGTCACCCAGATGCTCGGCCTGCGCTACGGGGGAACGACGACTCGGGTGGCCTCGGTCGTCATGCTCGGCTACACGGTCATGCTCACGGTGACGTCGACCAGCGCCTACGCCTCCATCTTCACCGTTCTCTTCGGATGGGACCGGTGGCTGGCCCTCGTCGTCGGCGGGGGAATCGTGCTCTTCTACTCCACGACGGGCGGAATGCTGTCGATCACGCTTGCTGACATGGCTCAGATCATGGTCATCACAGTCGCAGTATTCTTCCTGATGCTGCCGTTGTCCTTCAGTGACGCCGGGGGCTGGTCGGGAATGCACGAACGACTCGGGTCCGAGTTCTTTGATATCGGCGGCATCGGACTGCAGTCGATCATCACTTACTTCGTGATCTACACTCTGGGGCTGCTGATCGGCCAGGACATTTGGCAGCGGGTCTTCACCGCCAGGTCTCCACAGGTTGCTCGGTGGGGAGGCGCCGGCGCGGCCGTCTACTGCATACTGTTCGCGATCGCCGGCGCGGTCATCGGGATGGCATCTGCGGTGCTTCTCCCGGGGATCGAGAACAGGGACGACGTCTATGCCCAGGTGGCGACGGAGATTCTCCCGGCCGGTCTCGGCGGTATCGCACTTGCCGGCGGCCTCGCCGCGATGATGTCCACCGCTTCTGGTGGGCTGATCGCTGCATCCACCGTCGCAAAGGAAGATGTCGTACCGCTCGTGCGCTCCCTGACGGGAAAGCCTGTGCCTGTGGCCGGAGCGACCTCGGACGAAGGTGGTGGCGGCGACGAGGTGAGAGGCAACCGCCTGTGGGTGCTGGGACTCGGTCTGCTCACGCTCGCGATCGCGATGGTCGTCCCCGATGTCGTAGCGGCGTTGACCATCGCATATGACCTGCTCGTCGGTGGCCTGCTCGTGGCCATCATCGGAGGGATCGTCTGGAAGCGCGGTACAGGTAAAGGGGCCATGTGGTCCATGGTCGCGGGCACTCTCGGCACGATCGTGACCATGGTCGTCCTCGAGATGAACGCGGACGAAAGGCTCGGAGGGATTCTCGCCAATGAGCCGATCTACGCGGGACTGCTGCTTTCGTTCGTAGTTTTCGTGGTTGTGTCTCTCATGACACCTCCGACTGCGCCGGAAGTACTGTCAGCGTGGAAGGTACGGATATCGGGGAAGAAGTCGAAGGTTAACCACAACAGCGAGGAGGAATGATGACCAACAAACAGGATTCTGGTACTGCCGACGGAGTGCGCATCGGCGGTGATGTGGTACTGGAAACTCTCCGCGCACTAGGGGCCCGCGGAGTGATCGGGCTTCCCGGACAGCATGCACTGGGACTGTTCGATGCCCTCAGGCGTTCCGATCTTCACTATCTCGGCGCACGGGTAGAGAACAACGCCGGTTTCATGGCGGATGGATTCTCGCGTGCAAGGGGAGTCGTGGCTCCTCTGTTGTTGTCGACCGGGCCGGGAGCCCTCACGTCCCTTGCGGCGCTGCAGGAGGCGGCGGCGTCCTCGATTCCTGTCCTCGCCTTGAGTGCGCAGGTCCCGGTGGCAGGGCTGGGCGGTGGGAGGCACGGCTACCTGCATGAGCTTCCCATGCAGTCCGATTCGTTCCGTGGAGTGGTCAAGCATGTGGTGACGGTTCGAAACCTGAGTCAGATTCCTACGGCCGTCGCCGATGCCTGGTGCATCGCGGCGACCGCCCCGAAGGGCCCTGTGCTGGTCGAGATTCCCCAGGACATCCTCCTGGAGGACGCGGGTGAAATCATCCCGCAGATCACCGGAAGTGACCTTGCGGACCGGGCTGCACCTCGACCTCTGGAACCGATCTCCGAGGTCGTTGACCGTGCAGTCGAGCTGCTCGACACCGCCAGGAAGCCGGTGATACTCGCCGGTGGCGGCGTGGTTCGGTCAGCTGCAGAACGTGAGTTGACGTCCCTCGCTGAACGTCTGGATGCACCGGTGGTGAGCACCATCGGCGGCAAGAGTGCATTGCCCTGGGCGCATCCCCTGTCTGCGAGGTCATGGATAGAGGACATCGCCACGACAGAGTTTCTCGAGGAAGCCGATGTACTGCTCATCGTCGGAAGTGGTGTAGGCGAGCTCTCAAGCAACTACCACACGTTTGCGCCGCAGGGAAAAGTCATACAGGTCGAGGCGGATCTGGGAAAGCTCGGTTCCAATCATCGCGGAATCGGAATACACGCGGATGCCCGACTAACGCTGGCCTTGTTCGACGACCTTCTTGAATCCCGTGGTCGGGTATCCGATCCGCATCGGCGCGCCGATGCTGTTCACAGGGTCAACTCTTTGCTGAAGGCGGTTTCCGAGAGAATCGCCGGCCAACCTCTTGACAAGGAACGACGGCTTATCGACGGTCTGCGTGAATCAGTACCGGATGATACTCGGGTCTACTGGGATATGACGGTACTGGCCTACTGGGCATGGTCCGCATGGGACGTTCGAAATGACGAGTTCGCCTCGGCACAGGGAGCAGGGGGACTCGGATACGGTTTTCCGGCGGCACTGGGATCAGCATTCGGTCGCCGTATCGAAGGAGAACACTCGTCGGTGCTGGCGGTCTCCGGGGACGGAGGGGCGCTGTACGGTATCGCCGAACTTGCTGTCGCGGCGCAGGAGAAACTTCCGGTGGTGTGGTTCATCGTCGATGATGGTGGATACGGCATTCTTCGTGAGTACATGGAGGGTGCCTTCGGTACTGCGACGGCGACGGAGCTCACGCGCCCCGATTATGTCCAGTTGGCGGAGTCCTTCGGCGTGAAGGCCGAGTCCACGACGATCGAAGACGCTCCGGCGGCAGTCGCGCGTGCGTTGGCTTCCGGAGAACCCCGTGTCGTTGTGCTTCGTGCGGTGCTGGACCTTTTCGCACCGACCCACCTCGACCGCGTCTCGCGGTGAGTGCCGCCGGCCCCGTCGGCTGAGCGGCCCCGGGAGGCCAAGGATCCCGCGTCTACCGCCGTGTCACCGACACCAGCAGCAGCTCGGCCCGCACCACCGGATCGTCCAGGTCCACCTCGCAGACCGCGGCGATGCGGTCCAGGCGTGCACGCACCGTGTGCCGGTGCACCCCCAGCGTGTCGGCGGTGGTCGCCACCCGGCATCCGCTGCGCAGCCAGGTCACCAGCGTGGCCTGCAGTTCGTCACCGGTGGAGGCCAGGCGGTCCACTGTCTCCGCGGCGCGCCGGTCCAGGGCGGACCGTACCTCGGGCTGCTCCAGCCAGTCCGTCCCCGCCTCGTACGGGCCCACGTGCCGGCCCGGTGTCAACGCCCGCGCCGCCGTCTCGAGACGCCGCACCCGCGCGGTGGTCACCCCGTCCCATGCCACCGGCTCCCCCACGGCGATCCGCACCCGGGCGGCGGCGTCGCCGAACTCCTCCGCGACCGCCGTGACGGTGCGTGAGCCCCGGAACAGGAACAGTGCACCCGCGGCGTCCGCACCCTCCCCGGGAAGGTCGGTGACGAAGAGGTGGCCCCCGGCACGGGCCGCCGAGTGGTCCGCGGCCGTGACCGCACGGTCCAGGTCGGTCCGACGGTCCGCGGCGACGACCACCGGGCGTACGTGCCCATCGCCGTCGGCGGCCTCGTCGAGCACCCGGCCCATCGACTTGTCGCCGCCGTCGAGTCCGAGCAGGAGCTGCAGTGCCAGGGAGTTCAGCCCGGTGCGGCTGCGACGCAGGTAGGCGGGGCGCTGCAGCAGGATGTCCGCCAGGCCGGCCGCGTGTTTGACCACGGACCGGTCGTGCGGGCTGAACGGGTGGTCGGCGACGACGGTGACCAGGTGGAACCTGTCGCCCTGCGGGGTCATGCGCTGGGTGAGCCGCCACCGGCCGTCGGTGTGGTCGGCGCCGCTGGCCCGCTGCCGTCGCGCCACGGCGACGGCGGAGCGGCCCGTCCGGTCGTGGTGCCCGTGCACCCGGCCGTCGCTGTCGGTCACGGCCACGGCGGCGTCAAGCTGGCGTGCGGTGGTGGTGATGAGGTCGTCCAGGCCACCGCGGACGGCGGCGGCGCTGAGCTTCTCCTGGGCGAGGACGAGGCCCTCCTGCTCCCGGCGGCCGCGCCGGGCGCGCTCCTCGGTCACGGTGTTGAGGATCGAGATGAACGCCGTGTGGCGGGGCACCTCGAACACGGCGATGCCGTGGCCGCGCGCAGCCCTCACCAGCGTGTCCGGGACGGCGGGGAAGAACAGGCCTGTCCCGACGCCGACCGCCGTCACCCCGGCCTCGGCGAGCCGGTCGACGTAGGCGGGGAAGGGGTCCTGTCCGTCGGCTCCGTCGGCGTGCTCCCGGCTCAGGGCCACCCCCACGGTCAGGACGACCGCGCGTGGCTGCAGGAACTCCCGTGGGTCGGTGAGCTCGGTCGGCTGGATCACGGAGAAGCCGGCCTCCGGGTCCGCCGGGGCCGCCAGCTGCCGCAGGTCCAGGGCGCGCTGGGCACGCAGCCACCGCAGGGGGATGTCGTCGGTCATGGCCCAACTGTACATAGAGGCGTCCGAGTTTCGCCGTACTGTCCATGTCGCCGAGGCCACGTCCCGCCGCATAATGGCACCCACGCACACCAGACGAGATCCGCCGAGAAGGACACGAAGGAGCCACCCGATGAAGGACCTCACCTACCGCCTCCCGCAGGAGCGCACCACCGTCACCTCCGGACCCGGGCCACGCAGCGCGGCCCTGGCCGCACGACGGGACGCCGTCGTCCCCCGTGCGGTGACCCCGAACCTGCCCCACTACATCGTCGACGCCGACGGCGGCGTCCTGGTCGACGCCGACGGGAACTCCTTCGTCGACTTCGCCTCCGGCATCGCCGTCACCACCGTCGGTGCGTCGAACCAGGCGGTGGTCGACGCGGTCAGCGACGCGGCCTCGCACTTCACCCACACCTGCTTCATGATCTCGCCGTACGAGTCCTACATCCGCGTCGCCGAGAAACTCGCCGAGATCACCCCGGGCGACCACGACAAGCGCACCGTGCTGTTCAACTCCGGCTCCGAGGCCGTGGAGAACGCCGTGAAGATCGCCCGCAGCCACACCGGACGCAACGGAGTCGCCGTCTTCGACCGCGCCTACCACGGCCGTACCAACCTGACCATGGCCATGACCGCGAAGAACATGCCCTACAAGTCCGGTTTCGGCCCCTTCGCCTCCGAGGTCTACCGCGCACCGGTGTCCTACCCGCTGCGCGACGGACTGACCGGCCCCGAGGCCGCCGAGCGCGCGATCACCACCCTCGAGCAGCAGGTCGGGGCATCCAACCTGGCCTGCGTGGTCATCGAGCCGATCCAGGGCGAAGGCGGGTTCATCGAGCCTGCCGAGGGCTTCCTCCCCGCCGTCGCCGACTGGTGCCGCGACAACGGCGTCGTCTTCGTCGCCGACGAGATCCAGGCCGGCATGTGCCGCACCGGCGACTGGTTCGCCTCCGACCACGAGAACGTGGTCCCCGACCTGGTCACCATCGCCAAGGGCGTGGCCGGCGGCATGCCGCTGTCCGCCGTCGTCGGACGTGCCGAGATCATGGACGCCCCGCACCCCGGCGGCCTGGGCGGCACCTACGGCGGCAACCCCGTGGCCTGTGCCGCGGCACTCGCCGCCGTCGACCAGATGGAGTCCCTCGACCTCAACGGCCGTGCCCGCGAGATCGAGGCCGTCGTCCGCGAGGTCCTCGAACCCCTCGTCGGCACGGACACCGGCCTCGCCGAGGTCCGGGGACGCGGCGCCATGATCGCCCTCGAGTTCACCGACACCGACGGCCGCCCCGACGCCGCGACCACGAAGGCCGTCGCCGACGCCTGCAAGGCACAGGGCGTGCTCATCCTCACCTGCGGCATGGACGGCAACGTCGTCCGCCTGCTCCCGCCGCTGGTGATCCCCGAGAACCTGCTCCGGGACGGCCTCGGCGTGCTCGCCGACGCGATCCGCGCACACAAGTAGACGAGAACACAGGAGGAACAACCGTCATGACCGACCGCACACTCCCGTCCGACCTGACCGACCTGCTCGCCGCCCAGGTGGGCGAGGTCGACAGCACCTTCGACGTCGAGGACCCCGCCACCGGCGAGGTGCTCGCGACCGTCCCCGACCGCTCCGCCGACGACGCCCTCGACGCCCTCGGCCGGGCCGTCGAGGCCCAGAAGATCTGGGAGAACGTCCCGCCCCAGCGCCGGTCCGACGTTCTCACCCGCGTCTTCGGCATCATCAACGACCGCGCCGAGGACTTCGCCATCACCATGACCCTGGAGATGGGCAAGCCGCTGGCCGAGGCCCGCGGGGAGGTCACCTACGGCAACAGCTACTTCCGCTGGTTCGCCGGCGAGGCCGTCCGCATCCCCGGACGCTTCGCCCAGGCGCCTGCCGGCAACGGGCACATCCTGGTGTCCCGGCACGCGGTGGGCCCCGTCCTCGCGATCACCCCGTGGAACTTCCCCCTGGCGATGGCCACCCGCAAGATCGCCCCGGCCCTGGCCGCCGGCTGCCCGGTCGTGGTGAAGCCGGCCAAGGAGACCCCGTTGACGATGATCCTCGTCGGTGAGGTCATCCGGCAGGCCCTCGACGAGGTCAGCGACGAGTTCGGGGACCTCTCCGGACTGGTCACCATCGTCCCGTCCACGCACTCCGGGGCGATCTCCGAGGCGCTCATGGCCGACGACCGCCTGCGCAAGGTCACCTTCACCGGGTCCACCCCGGTCGGCGCGACCCTGGTGCGGCAGTCCGCCGACCAGCTGCTGCGCACCTCCATGGAACTCGGCGGCAACGCCCCCTTCGTCGTCGCCGCGGACGCGGACCTGGACCTCGCCCTCAGCGGCGCGATGGCCGCGAAGATGCGCAACGGCGGGGAGGCCTGCATCGCGGCGAACCGTTTCCTCGTCGACTCGTCCGTCGCCGAGGAGTTCACCCGACGGCTCACCGAGTCGATGTCGCAGGTCACCATGGGCCACGGACTCGACGAGGGCACCACGCTGGGCCCGATGATCTCCGCGAAGCAGCGTGACGGCATCGCCGCGCTCGTCGACGAGGCCGTCGCCGCCGGCGCGACGGTCACCACCGGCGGCACCGTGCCGGAGGGGCCGGGGTACTTCTACCCGGCCACCGTCCTGAAGGACGTCCCGCAGGACGCCCGGATCCTGCGGGAGGAGATCTTCGGCCCCGTCGCGACCGTCACCACCTTCGACTCCCTGGAGGAGGGTGTGGCCATGGCCAACGACACCGAGTTCGGTCTGGCGGCCTACGGGTTCTCCGAGTCGATGGAGAACGCCCGGTACCTGGCGGCGAACCTCGACGCCGGCATGGTCGGCGTCAACCGGGGTGCGATCTCTGACGCGGCCGCGCCCTTCGGCGGGGTGAAGCAGTCCGGTTTCGGACGCGAGGGCGGCACCGAGGGCATCGAGGAGTACCTCGAGACGAAGTACATCGCCCTGAGTTAGGGGACCCGGGCTAAGGGCCCCGGCGTACCGAATCGAGCATGGCGGACGTGAACTGACCTTGTTCACGTCCGCCATGCTCATTTCGGTACACGCAGAGTTTTTTATGGAGGGTATTCCCATCATGCAGGAAGCGTGTTAATAAGTAATACCATCACACCGTCATAACCGAACAAGGAGACACCATGCCCACCCCTCCCATGTCCAAGCGGCTCTGGGCCGAGTTCCTCGGCACCTTCTGGCTGGTCTTCGGTGGCTGCGGCTCCGCCGTGCTCGCCGCGAAGGTCGTCGCGGACGACACCATCAACATGGGCATCGGCTTCGTCGGTGTCGCCCTCGCCTTCGGTCTGACGGTGGTCACCGCCGCCTACGCCGTCGGCCACATCTCCGGTGGCCACTTCAACCCGGCGGTCACGCTGGGCTGCGCGGTCGCGAAACGTGTCGAGTGGTCCGCCGTGGTGCCCTACTGGGTGACCCAGGTCGTCGGCGCCACGGTGGCCGGCGCGGTGCTGTGGGTCATCGCCGACGGGAAGGACGGCTTCAGCGCGTCGGGGTCCGGTTTCGCCACCAACGGCTACGGTGACCTGTCCCCGGACGGCTACTCCCTGGCCGCGGTCGCGCTCACGGAGGTCGTGCTGACCGCCGTGTTCCTGTGGGTGATCCTGGGTGTCACCTCGAAGAAGGCCCCGGCCGGGTTCGCGCCGCTGGCCATCGGCCTGACCCTCACCCTGATCCACCTGATCTCCATCCCGGTGTCCAACACCTCGGTGAACCCGGCCCGTTCCCTGGGCGTGGCGTGGTTCGCCGGTGGTGACGCACTGGCACAGGTGTGGCTGTTCATCCTGGCGCCGCTGGTCGGTGCCGCCGTCGCCGGTGTGAGCTACGCCTTCCTCACCGGCGACGAGGACGAGGCACCCTCCGAGGAGGAGGCCCGCGTCGGCGCCGGGGTCTGAGCACCGGTCAGAGCCGGCGCCGCAGCCAGGCGGAGAACTGGTCGACGAGGACGACCAGGACGAGCACCATGATGATGTAGGTGAACATCTCGTTGAACTGGAAGGTCTTGATCGACCGGTTGATCAGCAGGCCGATACCGCCGGCGCCGACGAGGCCCAGGACCAGTGAACTGCGGACGTTCACGTCGAACCGGTAGAGCAGCAGTCCGGTGATCTGCGGCAGCGACATCGGCACGGTGGCGTGCGTGAGCTGCTGCAGGCGGGATGCGCCGGCGGTGCGCAGCGCGGTCTGCGGGCCCTGGTCGGTGTCTTCCACGGCCTCGGCCCAGAGTTTTCCCATCACCCCGGTGTTGTGCAGGATCAGCGCCATCACCCCGGCGAAGGGGCCGAGGCCCACCGCGGTGACGAGGATCAGCGCGAAGACGATGTCGGGGACGGCGCGCAGGAACGACAGGATGCTGCGGCACATCTGGTAGATGACCCGGTTGGAGGTCACGGTGCGGGCCGCGCCCATCGCCAGGACCGCCGCGAAGGGGACGGAGAAGGTGGTGCCGAGCAGGCCGATCCACAGTGTGGTGAGCAGTCCGTCCAGTCCGGGCCGGATCACGGTGTCCCAGTCGAGGTCCGGCGGTACGGCGTCGGCGAAGAAGCTGACGATGTTCGACCAGCCGGCGGCGAGGCGTTCCAGGTAGAAGTCGGTGCTGTTGATCGCGAGCCAGTGCACGGCGACCAGGACGGTGAGCCCGACGGCCCAGCCGACGGTGCGGCGGGTGGTGTCCTGCCGGGGGAC
>NZ_JALAGY010000071.1 GCF_022712195.1 Corynebacterium sp.
GAAAGGACCCCCCTGTGACCGCATCCGACACCACCGCCTCCGGCTACACGGGGCTCGAAGGGGACCTGCGCTTCGGCCCGGCCGCCCCGGTCGAGCCCGCCACGCTGGCCGAGCAGCTCCACCGCACCCTGACCGGCGGGGGCGGACGGACCGCCGTGGTGGGTGACGGCGGCCCCCTCAGCTACGCCGAGCTGGACCGCCGGTCCGCCGCCGTCGCCCGCTACCTGCGCGCCCACGGCATCGGGACGGGCGACCGTGTGGTCGTCGTGGCCCACCGGTGCGGGTGGCTGCCCGTCGTCGCCGTCGGCATCATCCGGGCCGGGGCCGTCTACGTCCCGGTGGACGCCGCCTACCCCGCCGAGCGGGTCAGCTTCATCCTGGAGGACTGCGCCCCCGCGGCCGCCTTCGCCGTCGGCGGGGCCTCCCTGCCCGCCGGGACAGGCGGCCCGGACGCCGACACCGGCACCGCCGTGGGCGGCACCGTCACCGACGACTCGGCGCTGGGCCGGGCGTTCCTGTCCGACGACGGCCCGGGGTTCGGGCCGTCCGACCTGTCTCGCCCGGTGCTGCCCACCGACGACTGCTACCTGATCTACACCTCAGGCACGACGGGCACCCCCAAGGGCGCCCTGAACACACACCTCGGGGTGACCGCGCACTTCCAGTGGATGGGGCGGGTGCTCGGGGGCGCCGGGGACGCCGGGGACGCTGACGGGATCAGGATGCTGCAGAAGGCCCCGGTCAGCTTCGACGTCGGTGTGGCCGAACTCCTCGGCCCGCTGGCCACCGGCGGCACCACCGTGATCCCGGGACCAGACTGGTGGCCCGGTGACGTCGACGCCATGGTGGAGATGATCTCCCGGCACGGCGTGACCGTCCTGTCGATGGTGCCGTCGCTGATGCGGGTGCTGCTCGACGTCCTCGAGGATCTCGGCACTCCCCTGTCGGCGCTGTCGGGTGTCCGGCACCTGCTGCTCGGCGGGGAGGCCGTGCCCGCCGATGTCGTGCGTCGCGCCCGGGACGGGATCGGCTGCCGGGTCCACGGCCTGTACGGCCCCACCGAGGCGGCGATGGACGTCACGTGGGTGGAGTACACCGACGATCTGGTCGACGCCCCGGACTTCGACGACCGGGCCAGCCTCCTCGGCCTGCCGGAGGACAACGTGGGGGTGTACGTGGTCGACGGGGACGGCGTCGAGGTCGACCCCGCCTCCGGGCGGTGGGACCGCGCCGGCGAACTGTGCATCTCCGGGCCCCAGGTGGGCAACGGCTACTTCGGCCGCGCGGAGCTCACCTCAGAGGTGTTCGTGGGGTCCCCGCGGCCCGATGTCGACGGTGGGCGCATGTACCGCACCGGCGACGTGGTCGCCTGGACGGAGGTCGGCGGTACGCGGATGCTGCAGTTCCTGGGGCGCATCGGCGACCAGGTGAAGATCCGCGGCAACCGCGTGGAACTCGGCGAGGTGGAGTCCCGGCTCAGAGAGCTGGACGGTGTGCGCCAGGCCGCCGCCGTCGCGGTGGGCTCCGGCAGAGCAGACGGCACAGGCGGGACAGGCGGGACAGACACGTTGGTCGCGTTCGTCGTCATCACCGCCGGGACCGACGCCACCGGACTCGGCGCCAGGTTGGCCGAGCGGGTGCCCGAGTACATGGTCCCGAGCAGGATCACGGTGCTCGACGCGTTGCCGGTGAGCCCCAACGGGAAGCTCGACCGTCAGGCGCTCAGGGAACGGGCGCGCGACGGCCGGGGCAGCTAGGCCTGCCGGACCTGTTCGGTGAGCAGCTCCCGCCAGGCGTCCGGTGAACTGTCCTCGGCGAGGTCGGCGAAGTCGGCGTCGAAACCCTCCCTGCGCAGGAAGGTCACGACCTCCACGAGCCGGACGGAGTCCAGCCCCTGGTCCATGAGCTCCTCGTCGGTGTCGATCGCGGACACGTCGGTGTTCAGCAGTTCCGCCACCCGGGCGAGCAGACGCCCCATCGTGGCCTCCACCCGGTCGTCCCCTGTCCCGTCAGCAGTTCCGGTCATGTGTGCACCTTCCGTCGTCGTTTGCGGGGTCCGTCCCCGGAGTCACCGCGCAGACTGTACCACCGCCCCGATAAATTAAGTAAGCCTCTCCAACTGTCGACTATGAAAGGACCGCCGGTGTCCCACCCGTCGTCCCCTCCCCTCCTCCCCCTCACCGCGGCACAGCACGGCATCTGGAACGCCCAACGGCTCGACCCGGTGTCGCCCTACTACGTGGTCGGCGAGGTCCTCGAACTCCGTCCCGGGCCCGCGGACGGGACGGCGGTCGACCCGGCGCTGCTCGCCGACGCGGTGCGGCTGACCGTCGACGAGGCGGAGACGCTCCGCCTGCGCTTCACCGACACCGACGACGGCCCACGCCAGTACGTCGACGCGGCCCCGGCGCAGCCCCCGGAGATCCTGGACCTCTCCGGCGCCCCGGACCCCCGCCTCACGGCCGAGGCGGTCATCGACGCCGAGAAGGCGTCCTGCGGTGAACGCTGGCGCACCATGACCGACGGCCCCCTCTTCCGGTACCTCGTCCTGGACCTCGGCGCCGGCGAAGTCTGGTGCATACAGCTGTACCACCACATCATCGTCGACGGGTACAGCGCCGCCCTGCTGACCAGGCGCACCGCCGCGCACTACACCGACCTGGCCGGAGGGAAACCCGCCCGGCGGAACCGGTTCGCCGGAATCGGCGAGATCGTCGAGGCCGACCGCAGCTACCTCGACGGACCCGGGCACACGGAGGACCGGGACTTCTGGCGCGACCGCCTGACACCCCTGCCCGACACCACCGGACGCGAGGACCTCGTCCACGGCGCCGGCACAGCGAGCATCACCACCACGGTCCGGCTCAGCGCGGACGAGGTCGGGGAACTCAAGGCCCGCGCGGAGGCCCACGGGCTGGTGTGGTCCGACCTGGTCGTCGCCGCCTACGCCGCCTGGCTGCGCAAGCTCGGCTTCGCCGGCCGCACCGGGGACGGCACGGGGCACGAGGCGCTCATCGCCATGCCGATGATGGCGCGGACCTCCGGACCGCTGCGCCGCACCCCGGCCATGCTGGTCAACATGCTCCCGCTGCGGTTCCCCGTCGACGCCGACGCCACCGTCACCGAGCTGGCCGGGGTGGTGCGCGAGGCACTCGACGCCACCCGCGCGCACCAGCGCTTCCCCGGCAGTGAGCTGGCCCGCGAACTGGGCACCCCGGCCGTCCTGCACGGCATCGGGCTGAACCTGAAGACCTTCGACTTCACCCTCGACTTCCACGGGGTACCCGGTGTGCTGCGCAATGTCGCCGGCGGCCCGCCGGAGGACCTCGTCCTCGTCGTCACCCCGGCCGCCGACGGTGGTGTGGACCTCGCCTTCGAGACCGACCCGCGGAGCGTGGACACTGCGACCGCCCGCCGGCGGCTCGAGGACATGCGTGCACTGCTCACCGCCGACGGACCGCTGCACGCTGTCCGGCTCCGCAGCCCGGAGACCGTCGCCCGGGCCGCCCGGGAGCGCTCCGGGCCGGCCCTGCCCGGGGAGGTCGCCGGGCTCGACGAGCTCATCGACGGCCTGGCCACAGGGGCCGGACGCCTCGTCGACGGCGGATCCCCCGACCGGGAACTCGACGGGCCGGCCCTGTCCGCCCGGATCGCCGAGTTCGCCGCGCTGGTGACCGGGCGGTCCCGGGAGGACGAGGTCGTCGCCCTGGACCTGCCGAAGGGGACGGACCTCGCCGCAGCGCTGCTGGCCGTCTGGCGGGCCCACCGCGTCGCCGTCGTCCTCGACCGGGAGCACCCGCAGGCCCGGCGCGACCGGATCCTCGCCGACTCCGGCGCTGTCGCCGTGCTCGACGAGGACGGCATCCGCCCCACCGGGGTGCACCACCCCGATACCCCGTCACCCTCGGTGACCGGACTGGCGTACCTGCTCTACACCTCGGGCACGACCGGCACACCCAAGGGGGTCCAGGTGCCCCGCACCGCGGTGGAGGCCCTGCTCGCCGGGCACCGCACCACGCTCTACCCCGACGCCTGGTCCCGGGCGCGCCACCGCGACGGTGACAGCGGCGCCACGCTGCACGTCGCCCACACCGCCTCCTTCTCCTTCGACGCCGCGGTCGACCAGCTCTCCTGGGTGTTCACCGGCGCCACCGTGCACCTCTACTCCACCGACACCGTCGGTGACCCCGCGTCCATGCAGGCGGCCCTCACCGTGGACGGCGTCGACGTCCTCGACGCCACACCGTCGTTGGCCGGTGCGCTGATCGACTCCGGCGCCCTCGATGAGTCACCTGTGTCAACGGTGGTCCTCGGCGGGGAGGCCGTCCCGCAGTCCCTGTGGGACCGGCTCGCACGGTCGACGGGTCCGGCCTTCGGCGCATGGAACGTCTACGGCCCCACGGAGACCACCGTCGACGCCCTGGCGACCCGCATCACCGAGGGGCCGGTGACCATCGGCGTCCCCGTGCCCGGCATGACCGCCGAGATCCTCGACACCGACGGCGAGGTGGTCCCCGACAACGAGACCGGCGAACTCCACCTGTCCGGTCCCCAGGTCGCCCTCGGCTACCACGGCCGGCCGGAGCAGACGGCCGCCGCCTTCGACAGCACCGGCGGCACCCGCCGCTACCGCACAGGCGACCTGGTCCGCTGGGTGCCCGCAGCGGGCAGTGCCCGGGACGACGGGCAGGGTGACGGGGTCCGTGGCGCCCACCACTTCCTCGGCCGCGCCGACCAGCAGCTGGAGATCCGTGGCCACCGGGTGGAGCCCGCTGAAGTCGAGGCGGCCCTGCTGTCCCTCCCCCAGGTCACCGGTGCCGCCGTCGGCACCTTCGGCCCGCCCGGGGCCCTGAAACTGATCGCCCACGTGACCACCGGGAACGCCCCGGCGTCCACCGCGACACCCGCGACACCGGAGTCACCGGAGTCACTGCGTGCCGACCTGGCGGCGTTGGTGCCGGCGCATCTCGTCCCCACCCGTGTCGTCGTCCACGACCGGCTTCCGCTGACCGTCGGGGGGAAGGTGGACCGGGCCGCCCTGGCGGAACTCACCGTCGCCGCCACCGACCGTCCCGACCGTCCCGGCCCGGCCGGAGCATCCGGGGACGGCGGTGAGCCGGTGGGCCGTCGCGTCACCGACGCCGAACAGGAGCTGGCCGACGTCGCCGCCGACCTGGTCGACGGCGCAGTGGATCTGGACCGTGACTTCATCTCACTCGGCGGTGACAGCATCGGCGCACTCACCGCCGCCGGACGGCTCCGC
Organism: Corynebacterium sp.; assembly: GCF_022712195.1. Lineage (GTDB taxonomy): Bacteria > Actinomycetota > Actinomycetes > Mycobacteriales > Mycobacteriaceae > Corynebacterium. The sequence continues at coordinate 5,264 of NZ_JALAGY010000071.1, forward strand.
CGCCGTGGCTGGGCGGTCCAGGCGAAGGACCTGCTCACCGGCACCGACCTGCGTGACGTCGCCGCCGCGGCGACCCGGGTCTCCATCGCCGGCCGGCCCGCCCCGGCCGGCGGCACCGCCCGCCGTTCCCCCGGCGCGTCCGGCCCCGACGACGACACCGGAACCGACGCCGCCGTGCGGTACGACACCGGTGCCGTCGCCACCGGCACCGTCACAGGTGAACGCCCGGTGCTACTGGGGCGCCTGCAGGTCCCAGGGCCCCCCTCACCTCACACCCTCCGCTCCGCCGTGGGCACGATGATGGACACCCACGGTGCCCTGCGTGCCGTCCTCGACGAATCCGACCCGGACGCCCCACGGTTCATCGTCCCGCGGGTCCCCCTCATCCGGACGGACGCCGTCGTCGCCACGTCCTCCGTCACCGACGGGGAACTCGCGGGTTCCCTGGACCCGGCGTCCGGCGTGGTGTGGCGCGTCGCCGTCTCCCCCGCCTCCGACGGTCACGACGCCGGTGCCACGGTGCGGGTCGCCGTCGACGCCGGTGTGGCCGACCCCGCGTCCGCCGCACGGATCCTCGACGACCTCGCCGGCGCCCTGCGGGGCGCCCACCCCACCCGGGAGACCGGATCCTCCTGGCGTGCCGGCGCACCTGCACCCCGGCACCTCACCACGGTCCCGGTCCGTACCCGCCGCTCGGCACTGCCCGGGGCCCCGGACGTCCTCGCACGTCTCTCCCGGATGTACACGGTGACCGCCGGGGACGTGGCCGCGGCCACTGCGCTGCTCGCCACCGGTGGCCCTGTCGACCTGCTCACCCGCGGACACGACGTCCCGTCGTCCGAGGTGGTCGGCGCACTGAGTTCGACCCGCCGGATCCCCGCACTCCCGGAGACCGCCCGTGGCTCCGCACGACAGGCACTGCTGCACGCCAAGGAACACCTCCGCAGCACCGGCGCCACCGAAACCGCCGGGGCCGCCGGACCGCCGGCGATGACAGTGACCTGCGGCGACACCCGCATGCTCCCCTACGGTCACGCCGCGCACCACCCGCTCCTCACCGTCGGCGACACCGACCTCGCCCTCTCCACCGCCCTCTCCACCGCCCTGCCCGACGCCCTGCCCGACGCCGGGGCTGCGACCCTGATGGGCCGGATCGACGACGCCGCCACCGCACTGGCGGTACTGTCACTGACCGCCGACGGCGGGGCGTCCCCGTCGGACCTGCACCTCGGGGGCGTGGACCAGGCGACCGTCGACACCTGGGAGCACCTCCACGGGCCGTTGGAGGACGTCCTGCCCCTGTCACCGTTGCAGGAGGGCATGCTCTACCACTGCGTCAGCGGCGGCGACGGCTACGTCCTCGCCGCGGGGGTGGACCTGCGGGGGGACGTCGACCCCGACCGGCTGCACCGGGCGTTCCACGGCGTACTCGCCCGTCACGACCTGCTACGCGCCCGCTTCGACCCCACCACCTGCGACAGGCCCGTGCAGCTCGTCCCCCGGGAGGTCGACCTTCCCTGGCGCACCGTCGACCTGCGCAGCCTCCCCCACGACGCCGCCGTCGCCGCAGCCGACGACCTGGTGCGCGAGACCGCCTCCCGGTCCGTGGACACCGCCACAGGCCCCCTGGTCACCGCCACCCTGGTGCTGTTGCCGGGGAACGGGGACGCCCCGGCGGCGCGTCTGGTGCTGGGCAGCCACCATCTGCTCACCGACGGGTGGTCCACCCCGGTGATGCTCCGTGACCTGCTCGCCCTCTACCATGGCGGCCCCCTCCCGTCGGCCGCACCGTACTCCGACTACCTCGACTGGCTCGCCGGCCGGGAACCCGGGGACGCCGACGACGCCTGGCACGCACGCCTCGACGGTCTCACCGGCGGGACCGTGGTCGCCGACCTGGCGCCGGCACCCACCCCCGGCGAGTCCGGCACCGGCGAGTCCGTGCAGGAGATCGGTCCGGACGCCGCCGCAGCCCTGCTGCAGCGGGCCCACCGCGACGGAGTCACCTCCAGCACCGTGCTGCAGGCCGCGTGGACCCTCACCCTGGCGGCACTGACCAATCGCGACGACGTCGTCTTCGGAACCACCGTCTCCGGGCGCCCCACCGAGCTCGAGGGGATCGAGAACACCGTGGGCCTGTTCATCAACACCCTGCCCTCCCGCGTGCGGCTGTGCCGCACCGACCCGCTCAGCACCCTGGTCACCGGCATCGGCCGTGCGCAGGCGGACATGACCGTCCACGCCTCCACGCCGCTGGTGCACCTCGAACAGCTCGCCGGTGTGGGGACACTGTTCGACACCCTCGTGGTCTACGACAACTTCCCCGCCCAGGACACCGGTGGCACCGGGGACCCGTCGCGGGTGACCGTCACCGGGGTGCACTCCGCCGGGACGACCGACTTCCCGCTCTCCGTCGTCGTCCCGCCGGGAGACTCCCCGCGGATCCTGCTGGCGCACCGGCCCGACCTGGTCGACCCCGCGTTCGTCGACCGTGCCGCACGGACGCTGACCCTGGTGCTCAGGGCCCTCGCCGGCGGGGCCGCAGACGGGGCCGCAGACGGGGCCGGAACTGTCGGTGCAGTGCTCGACGCGGTGTCGGAGACCCTGCCACCCTGGCGTCCGGCAGGTGACGCACTCTCCGCCGCCGCGTCGTCGCCCGGCCCCGCCGCACTGCCTGAACCGCAGGCACAACCTGCACCGCATGCCCCCTCCGCCGCCGCGGAGACGATCGCGGAGGTGATGGCCGGACTGCTCGGCACCCCGGACGTGGACGTCCACGACAACTTCTTCGACATCGGCGGCCACTCCCTGCTCGCCATGCGGCTGCTCGGCAAACTGCGGCGCGTCGGGGACCACGGACTCGACGCGGTGACCATCCAGGACATCGTCGAGACCGGCTCGCCGGCGGCTCTCGCGGCACGCCTCGGGCCCGCGACGTCCGGAGACGGTGCAGGCGTCCGGGACGTCCTGCCCCTGGCAACCGGGACCGGCGCACCCCTGATCTGCGTCCACCCCGCCGGAGGCCTGGCACTGCCCTTCCGCGGCCTGGCCGCGCACCTCAACGACACCGCGGGCCCCGACATCCCGGTCACCGGGCTCCAACTGCCCGACCCCCACCCGGACGTCGCCGACATCCGGGGTCTGGCGGACCGCTACGTCGACACCGTCCTGCGGGAGTACCCCCGGGGACCCGTCCGACTGCTGGGGTACTCCTTCGGCGGTGTCGTCGCCCAGGCGATGACCGCCGGGCTGCTCCGCCGTGGCAGAGACGTCACCTACCTCGGCGTCATGGACGCCTACCCTGCCGGAACGGGCCCGTACGGCGACGACACCCTCCGTACCGGTCCCACTCCCGCCCTCACCGACGCCCAGGTCCGGGCCATGACCGGGACGGACACCGGTGACGGGGAGTCCGCCGGGGCGCTCAGGGAGAACCTGACGTTCTGCGGCAACCTGTTGCGCGCCGCAGAGCCGGTGGACCTGTCGGCCTTCACCGGGACGGCCCAGATCTTCGTCGCCACCCAGGCGGACGAGCGGCTCACCGACCTGTCCGGCCCGTCCCACTGGGACCCGGTGCCCGCCTGGCGCCACGTCCTCCCCCACGAACCGGACGTCCTGTCCCTCCACACCACCCACACCGGACTGACCGTGGACGACAGCTGGGAGCGCATCGCCCCCGCCGTCCGCACGGCCCTGACGACAGCGAAGGAGACCCTGTCATGACCGACCTCCTCCCCAACGGATTCACCGACGACGCCGCCGAGCACTACCGTCGGCTCGGACTGTGGACCGGCGACACCCACTGGGCCCTCTTCCGACGCACCGTCGACGCCCGGCCCGACGCCCTGGCCGCCGTCGACGCCACACGCTCGCTGACCTGGACCGAACTCGACGCCGGGGTCGCCCGCGCCGCCGCCGTGCTGAGCCGTGCCGGGGTGCGCCACGGCGACCGGGCCGTCGTCCAGGTGCCGAACAGCGTCGCCTACCTGGAGGCCGTCCTCGCACTCTGGCGCCTCGGCGCAGTCCCGGTCTTCGCGCTGCCCGCCCACGGCGCCACGGACGTCCGGCACTTCGCCACCCACGCCCCGGCCACGCACTACATCGGGACGTCCTCCCCCGACAGGCACCTGCGCCGCGTGCAGGCCGACCTCGCCCGCCCACTCGCCGACGGCAGGACGGTGACCACCGTGCTCGTCGACGAGCACTCCGACGACCCCTGGTCCTCCGACGGCACGGCCCCCGTCGAGCCGGCCGCACCCCAGGACCTGGCCTTCCTGCAGCTCTCCGGGGGCACCACCGGCGTCCCGAAGCTGATCCCCCGGACCCACGACGACTACCTCTACTCCGTCCGGGCCTCCGTCGACGTCTGTGACCTGCACGCCGACGACGTCCTCCTCGTCGCCCTGCCCGCGGCCCACAACTTCACGATGAGCTCCCCCGGCATCCTCGGTGCACTGCAGGTCGGCGCGACTGTCGTCTTCGCACCGGGACCACTGCCCACCGAGATCCTCCCCCTCATCGCCCGCCACCGGGTCACCCACCTCGCCCTCGTGCCCCCCGCCCTGATCAGCCTGCTCAACTACCCCGACCGGGACGACCACGACCTGAGCAGTGTGCGGACGGTCTGGGTCGGCGGCGCGAAACTCTCCGAGGCCGCCGCCCGACGGGTACGCCCCGAACTCGGGTGGAACCTGCAGCAGGTCTTCGGCATGGCCGAGGGACTGGTCAACTACACCCCGCTGGACGCCGACATCGAGGAGATCGTCTCCACCCAGGGTCGTCCCATGAGCCCGTACGACGAGGTTCTCGTCGTCGACGACGACGATGTCGAGGTACCGCCCGGGTCCCCGGGGCACCTCCTCACCCGGGGCCCGTACACGATTCGCCAGTACCACCGCGCCCCGGAGGTCAACGCCCGCTCCTTCACCGCCGACGGCTTCTACCGCACCGGTGACATCGTGACCTTCACCGACGGCGCACTCACCGTGGTGGGACGGGCGAAGGACCAGATCAACCGCGGCGGGGAGAAGATCGCCCCCGAGGCGGTGGAGAACGTGCTGCTCACCCACCCGGGCGTGCACGACGTCTCCGTCGTCGGCATCCCCGACGAGGTGCTCGGCGAGAAGGTCCGCGCGCTGGTCATTCCCCGGGAGGGCGCAGACACCCCGCTGAAGCCCACTGCCCTGAAGAAGTACGCCCGGGAGCAGGGCCTGGCGAGCTTCGCCGTGCCCGACGTCGTCGAGGTCGTCGGGGAGTTCCCGGTGACCGGTGTCGGCAAGGTGAGCAAGAGGGACCAGGCTCTCCGCCATCCTGCGCCGTGACCCGACACCTGTGCCGGTCCGTGCCCCCGCCGACCGGCACGGTCCCGAACGCGACGACGCCCCCGTCCCCCGGTGTGAACCGGGGGCGGGGGCGTCGCTGCGTCGAGAGGCGCGGGTCCCTGGGAGGGGACTACTTGGCCTTCTCGATGATCTCGACGAGACGGAAGTGCTTGTCCTTGGACAGCGGCCGGGTCTCCTCGATGCGGACGAGGTCGCCGATGCCGGCGGTCTCGTTCTCGTCATGCGCCTTCACCTTGGAGTTGGCGCGCATGATCTTGCCGTAGAGGGCGTGCTTCTTACGGTCCTCGAGCTCGACCACGATGGTCTTGCTCATCTTGTCGGACACGACGTATCCGGAGCGGACCTTACGTGCGCCCTTGGTGTTCTCGTTGCTCACAGTAGCCTCGCTCATTATGCGTCGTCACCACCGGGAACGGTGGACAGTCCGAGCTCGCGCTCGCGCAGGACGGTGTAGATCCGGGCGATGTCGCGCTTCACGGTGCCCAGTCGACGGTTGTTGGACAGCTGACCGGTGGCGGACTGGAAGCGCAGGTTGAACAGCTCTTCCTTCGCCTCCGTGAGACGGGTGGTCAGTTCTTCGTTGTTGAGCTCGCGGAATTCGTGAGCCGGGGTTCCGGTAGCCATCAGAACTGATCCTCCTTCTTCACGATGCGCACCTTGCAGGGCAGCTTGTTGCCGGCACGACGGAGCGCCTCCAGGGCGATCTCCTCGTTGGGGTACGACATCTCGAAGAGAATGCGGCCGGGCTTGACGTTGGCCACCCACTTCTCCACGGGGCCCTTACCGGAACCCATACGCACGCCGAGCGGCTTCTGGGTCAGGGGGCGGTCCGGGAAGATGTTGATCCACACCTTGCCACCACGCTTGACGTGGCGGTTGATGGCGATACGGGCGGACTCGATCTGACGGTTGGTGATGTAGGTCGGCTCCAGGGCCTGCAGGCCGTAGTCGCCGAACGTCACCCGGTTACCGCCCTTGGACACACCGGAGCGGTGCGGACGGTGCTGGCGACGGTACTTCGTGCGCTTGGGGATAAGCACGGGTTAACCCTCCTGCTTCTGCTCTGCGCGCTGACGGCGGGCGCCACCGCGGCGCGGACGCTCACGGTTGTTGCGGCGCGGACGCTCGTCGCGTGCGTTCTGCAGGGACTCACGGCGTCCACCGACGACGTCACCCTTGTAGATCCACACCTTGACGCCGATGCGTCCGAAGGTGGTGTGGGCCTCGTAGGTGCCGTAGTCGATCTCCGCGCGCAGGGTGTGCAGCGGAACGCGACCCTCGTGGTAGCGCTCGGTGCGACCCATCTCGGCACCGCCGAGACGGCCGGAGCACACGACCTTGATTCCCTTGACCTCGGGCTGGCGCATCGCGGACTGGATGGCCTTGCGCATCGCGCGGCGGAATGCCACGCGGTTGCTCAGCTGCTCGGCGATGGACTGTGCCACCAGCTGAGCGTTCGCGTCGATGTTCTTGACCTCGAGGATGTTCAGCTGAACCTGCTTGCCGGTGAGCTTCTCCAGCTGACCGCGGATGCGGTCGGCCTCGGAGCCACGGCGCCCGATGACGATGCCCGGGCGGGCGGTGTGGATGTCCACGCGGACCCGGTCGCGGGTGCGCTCGATGACGACGTCGGCGATGCCGGCGCGGTCGAGGCCCTTCGACAGGAACTCGCGGATCTTGATGTCCTCGGCGAGGTAGTCAGCGTACTGCTTGTCGGCGTACCAGCGGGAGCGCCACTCGGAA
>NZ_JALAGY010000072.1 GCF_022712195.1 Corynebacterium sp.
CGACCCGGTCGCCGTGCTCGGTGGTGGAGGTGTAGAGGATCTTCTCGGCGCTGCCGGGTCCGCCGTCCCCGGCCAGGTCGAGGAGCTGCGGGGCGTCCTGGGACCGGATGAGTTCGCCCGGCTGCCCGGGGAGGGTCTCCGGCGGACGGTAGAAGGGGTCGGTGTCGGGGGAGGGGTCGCCGGCGGGCGGCGGCCAGTTCACCCCGGGCAGGTCGGTGATCTCCGGCACGCCCGGGACACCGTGGGAGCTCTGGGCGGCGGCTCCGGTGAGTCCCGCCGTCACGGCGACTGCTGCAGCTGTGGTCAGTGCGGCGGCACGTGTCAGCATCCGCCTCGTGAAGTACGTCATACCGCTCAGCTTATAGGTGGGCACGGTCATTGTTGTCGCGTTCAATACAATTCGGGGAAAGAACAGGACAGGCAGCGTGGCAGGGTTGATTCTGGGGTATCTGACCAGTAGAAATGGTGGGGTGCAACAGTCCAACCCGCAGGAGCCCCGAGACCTTCCCCCGGTCCGGCGGACGTCGGGCCCCGTCCCTGATCCGCGACCGGACCAGACCGGCGACGAATGGGGCGCCGGCAGCCCCGGCGAACCTGTCGACGAGCGGCCGACGGGCCGCGTGCGCCGCCGGATCAGCAGGTCGCTGGCGGTCCTCACCGCCACGGTGATGGTCGGTGCGCTGGTGTGGGTGGGCCACGCCCCCGCGGGCGAGAACGCGGAGGCCCTGCGCGAGTACCGGGAGCGGACGGTGAGGGACAACGCCGTCGCCGCGTCGGAGAGTATCGTGCCCACCGCGGCGGAGGCGGACCTGGGCCGCGGCCCGCGCCTGGACGGTCCGGCGCCGGGGAACTCGAAGAAGGTCTCCCTGCGCAGCGGCGACCGGACCCGCGAGGGTGTGTTGTCGGTGCCGAAGGACTACGACCCGGAGAAGTCCTACCCGGTGCTGCTGACCTACCACGGCTACCGTGAGACCGCCCAGGGGTTCCACGACTACGCCGGCTTCGACAAGGAGCAGGTGATCACCGTGTCGATGCAGGGGATCGGCAACGCCTGGGAGGGCGCCCCGTACGCCCGGACGAAGGACGGCGAGGACATCCGTTTCACCCGCGACATGCTCGCCGCGCTGAACACGACCTACAACGTCGACCGGTCCCGGGTCTACGCCGCCGGCATGTCCAACGGCGGCGGCATGGTCGCCAAGCTGGCGTGTCGTGAACCCCGGCTGTTCGCCGCCGTCGCCTCCGTCGCCGGGGCGTACTACAGCGGGACGCGGACGAACTGCGTGGAGGACGCCGGCCGTGCACCGTCCTTCCTGGAGATCCACGGGACGAAGGACGAGACGATCGACTACCAGGGCGGCTCGCGTCACGGCGGCACCTACATGGCGGCCCGTGACCTGGTGGAGGACGTCGCCAGCCGGAACCACTGCCAGAGCACGCCGGTGACCACGGCGCTGGCGGGCGACGTCCGGCGTCAGCAGTGGCCGATGTGCTCGCCGGGGACGTCGGTGGTGCACCTGCGGGTCGGCGACGGCGGCCACACCTGGCCGGGAGACGCCTCCGGTGCCTCGGGTGCGGCGTCGGACTCGGCGGAGGCGACGTCCTACTCGCTGGACGCCACCACCGAGGTGTGGGCCTTCCTCTCCGGCCACCAGCTCACCTGACGGGCCCGGAGAGGGGGAGGGGGCAGGTTGTCCCCGGGTAGTGCACCTACGGGAGATGCACCTAGTGGGCCAGGGCGCCCATCGGGTCCCAGGCCGGCAGCACGGTCGGGGTCGTGTCCAGCGCCGCCCGGTACTCCTGCGGGAGCCGGTCGCGGTGCACGGCGATCTCGAAGACGTACTCGTCGAACCAGTTGTCGTTCATGGTCCAGAAGCCCTTCTCCGCGGCCTTCGGGCCCCAGGAGTTCTCCACGCGCCAGCGCACGGGGCGGCCGTCGTTGTCGATGTCGACGCCGGTGAAGACCATGGCGTGCGTCATCTGTGACTCGCCGGTCAGCAGCCGCTCCTCCTTCGTCAGGTCCAGGTCCACACCGTAGAAGCCCTCGTAGTCGTGGAGGTGGGCGTCCCAGATGCCGCGGTCACGGTGGGACTGTGCGGCGGTGTCGCACCCGAACCACACCGGGCGGCCGTCCTGCAGGGACTCCAGCACCGCGGCCTTGATCACCTCGACCGGCGCGTTGACGTAGGTCACCGGGGCACCGCCGACGACGTTGCCCAGGTGCTCCACGGTGAACAGCCCGCCCCTCGGGGAGGTCCGGCGGGGGTCGTCGACCACGCAGACGTACTCGTCCAGGTCGGTGGGGAGGTACTCGGCGGCGAAGTCCCGCGGGGTCATCTCGCCGATGCGGTGGAACTCGTCGTCCCGGTCCCGGTACTGCCAGACGAACCGTTCCGGCGGGGTGCCCAGGTGCACGGTGAGGATGCGGTGGACGTCATCGAGGGTGTCGTGGTGCACGGCCTCGACCGCACCCGGGTCGCCGGCGCTCCATGCCTGCCGCATCCGGGCCGCCCCGGCGCGCAGTGCGGTGCCCAGGTCGCGGTTCATCGCCCGGGTGTCGGAGGACGAGCGGGTCTCGGGCATCGCGTACTTGGGGACGGCGCCGTACTTCTCGACGAGGGCGACGAACATGTTCCACTGCCCGCCGTCCTCCACCGGGTCGGCGAGCAGGTGCTGGACGGTGCGGTCGTCGATGTCCCGGTCGACCAGGCCGGCCATGGCGCCGAGGAAGTGGTTGGCCTTCTCCAGCTTGTCCCAGTAGTGCAGGTAGGTCTGGGAGAGCTCGAGGTCCTTGACGCCGGTGGCGTGGATGACACCGCCGGTGCCGCCGCGCAGGGCGTTGAGCCCGGCGAAGATCCAGCAGCGTCCGGACTTCTTCTGGTCGGCGACGGACCAGGAGTCCAGCTTCACCGAGGTGGTGCTGTCGGTGGTGGCCAGGACGTCGCGGTCGAGGGTGACGGTCTCGACGTTGGCGGCGGTCGCGGCGTTGCGCGCCATGCGGAAGGACGGGTCGGCCCGCAGCCGGTCGCCGAGGTCGGCGAGCTGACGGGGGTCGAGTCCGGTGGTCACGGTCGTTGCAGTAGTCATCAGGCCATCGCATCCCAGATCGGAAGGTCAGTGGTGTCGCCGCGGTCGAGGGCGGCCAGAGCGTCGGTGAAGTCGGCGGAGCCGGAGGGGTCGGAGGAACCGGTCGGGCCGGTGAGTCGCCGCCGGGGGACGACCACCTGGAAGACGTTGTCGGCGAACCAGTTGTCGGCCATGGTGCCGTAGCCGTCGCCGGCGAGGTCGGTGTGCTGGGCGTGGCTCTTCGTGCCCCAGGAGTTCTCCACGCGCCAGCGCAGCTCACCTGCGGGGGAGCGGTCGTACCCGGTGAAGACCATGCCGTGGGTCAGCCGCGATTCGGCGGTGGCCATCTGCTCGGCCTTGGTGGTGGCGGTGTCGGTGCCGTAGAGGGCGTCGAGTTCGAGCAGTTCGGCGTCCCACACCCCGGTGGTGGGGACGAACTGCCGGTTGACGTCGCAGGCGAACCACACCGGTTCGCCGGCGTCGAGACTGTCGGTGACCAGGCGGCGCAGGGTGTCGACGCCGGCGGTGACGTAGCTGAAGTCCCGGGTGCCCCACACGTTGTTCTCGTGGGTGACGCTGAACGCCCGGCCCTCGGGGTGCCGGGGGTCGTGGACGACGCTGACGTAGCTGTCGAGGTCGTCGGGGAGCATCTCGGCGGCGAACTGCTGCGGGGTGTACGTGCCACCCCGGTGGAACCCGTTGTCGGAGTCGCGGTACTGCCAGGTGAACTCCGTGGGCGGCAGGCCCAGGTGCACGGCGGTGACCCGGTGGGCGTCGGCGAGGGTCTCGGCGATCACCTTCTCGGTGGCCTCGGTGGCCTCGGTGGCCTCCGTCGTCTCCGAAGTGCCGTCGCCGGCGGTGACGGCGTCGCGCAGGCGCAGCGCACCGCGGCGCAGGACCGTGCGCAGGCGGCCGTCGAGCTGCGGTGTCCGTCCCGAGGCGAAGGTCTCCGGCATGGCGTAGGACGGCACGACGCCGTACTTCGCCACGAGGTTGGTGAAGTAGTTCCACTGCCCGCCGTCGGACGCCGGCGCCTGCAGCAGGGCGGCGACGGTGCGGTCGTCGAGGTCGGTCACCCCCTCGCGGAACAGCGTCTCCAACGTCCGCAGCACGTGGTTCGACTTCTCGATCTTGTCGTGGAACTGCAGGTAGGTGTGCGAGAACTCGAACTCCTTGACGCCGAGTCGCTCGGCCACCCGGTGGCGGAAGACGTTGTAGGCGGCGAACATCCAGCACCGTCCCGACTGCTTCTGGTCACTGACCCCGAGGGTGTCGAGCTTCACTTCGGTGGTGGGGTCCAGGGCGACGACGGCGTCGCGGTTGAGGGCGACGGCGTTGACGTCCGCCGCGGTGACGGCGTTGCGGGCGATGCGCAGGGCCCGGTCACCGGCGGCGGCGTCGCGCAGCGCGGTGAGCCGGTCAGGGGTGAGCGCCGGGGACGCCCCGGGAGGCGTGGGGGTTGGAGTACTCATGCATCTGTTATACCTCTCGGCTAGCGTGGCGCCATGGGCACCTCCGTGAGAGTGGAAGAGGATCTGCATCTCGTCGACCGGGCCGTCCGTGCGCCCGCCTCCTGTGCCGCGGTGGTGGTGAGGTCTCTGACGGACCCTGGGACGGCCCCTGTGACGGACCCTGTGAGGTTCTCCACGCAGTGTGACCCGGCGCGGCTGGTCTCCCGGACCGCCTTCCACCCGGACGTGGACGGGGTGATGTCGGAGGTGCGCGGCAACCGGGCGCTGGTGGCCCGTGCCGCGGCGGAGGCGGAGGGCGACTGTGCACCTCTGGCCGCCGGCGTCGTGCCGTGGCCACGTCGGGGCGTGCACTCCACCGGGGGTCTGCGGGTCGCGGTCGACTGCGGCGGCGCGGAGGTGACGGCGGTGTGCCGGGGTGTGTCCCGGCATCTCCCGGCGCTGCTGGCGCTCAGCGCGTCCTCCCCGTTCGATGACGGGGGCGAGGACACCGGGTACGCCAGTTCCCGTGCCCTGCAGCGGCCCCGGGGGCCCGCCGTGGGAGCGTACCCGGACGCGCTGTCCCTGGAGGAGTACCACCGGGACATCAGCTTCCTTCGGCGCACCGGTGTGGTGTCGGGGCCCGGCATGATGCACTACGACGTCCGTCCCGCCGTGGGGGCGGAGGGGGCGGTCGAGATCCGGTTGTGTGACGCGTCGTCCTCGACGGCGACGGTGGAGGTGATCGTCGCACTGTGCCGGGCGCTCGTGCGCCGCGAGAGCGCCCTGGTGCGTAGCGGCGCCCCCACCCCGCCGTTGCCGGCCCTGCGGCAGCGCGCGGCGACGTGGAAGGCGGCCCGCTCGGGGATGGAGGGCGACCTGCTCGACCCCGACGACCCCGACGACCCCGGGCCGAGGCCGGCCGGGGACGTCGTCGTCGCCCTGCTGGCACTGCTCACCGACGATCTCGGGGAGGACCGGGGGCGGGTCAGTGACACCCTCCGGTCGATCCTCCGCGCCGGGTCGGGGGCCTACCGTCAGCGGCGCGCGTTGCGCCGCCGGGGCCGTACCGACGATGTCGTCGGGCTGCTCGTCGCCGAGACCCTCGACACCGTCGGCCTGGAGGACGCCACCCCGAGTTCACCGCTGGGGCTGGCGGCCTACGAACCCAGTGTGGTGGACGATCTGGGCCGGTCACTGGGCAGGTCACTGGGCCGTGGCCGCGGAGCGTTCCCGGGGGAGGCCTTCTGGGACGAGGCGGTCGACGCCTCGGGGGCGCCCCGGCCTGCCTCCGCCCCGGCGCTGGAGGCGATGGGCAGGATCGGTGCGCTGCGGCTGCGCGCGCGACTGCGGGAGTCGGAGGAGGAACTCACCGACCGTGGTGTCACCTTCCGCGCCAGCGGCACCGACCGGCACCTGGTGTTCCCGGTCGACCCGATGCCACGGATCATCGACGCGTCGACGTGGCGGACCCTGTCGGCCGGTGTGGAGCAGCGGATGCGGGCGCTCAACGCCTTCCTCGACGACGTCTACGGTGCCCGGGAGATCGTGCAGGCCGGGATCGTGGACATGGCCACCCTGGAGCGGGCCCCGGGGTTCCGGCTGGTGGGGCGTCATGTGGCCCCGGGGCGGGTACGCAACCACGTCAACGGGGCGGACCTGGTGTGCACCGACGACGGGAGGTGGCAGGTGCTCGAGGACAACGTGCGCATGCCGTCGGGGCTGACCTTCGCCCTCGCGGCACGGGAGGTGGTCAGCCACCACTTCCCGGAGATGCTCGAGGCGACCGAGCGGGAGGTCGGCGGGGTGGTCGACCCGTCCGGGGCACTGGAGACGATGTGCGCCACCCTGAGGACGGCGGCGCCCGGGGTGGATCCGGACCGGGCCCATGTCGTCGTGGCCTCGGCCGGCCCGGACGACAGCACCTACGCCGAGCAGTCCCTCATCGCCGAGGTCGGCGGGTTCTCCGTGTGCACCACCGGGGACCTGCTCGTCGACGCCGACGACCGCGGGACGCCCACCCTGTGGGACGTCTCCGGGGCGCGGCGTCGCCGCGTGGACGTGGTCTACATGCGGATGGAGGAGGAGATGTTCCTGTCCTCGACCGGGGTCGACGGGACCGTCCTGCGGGGGCCTTTCCAGGAGGTGCTCGCCGCGGGGACCGTCGCGGTGGCGAACGCCCTGGGCAACGGTGTCGCCGACGACAAGGCCATCTACGCGCGGGTGCCGGAGATGATCGACTTCTACCTCGGTGAGAGCCCTGTCCTGGACCAGGTGACCACCTACCTGTGCTCGGTGCGGGAGCAGCGTGACCGGGTGCTCGACCGGTTGGGCGAGCTGGTCGTCAAGCCGATCGACGGTTACGGCGGGGCGGGGATCACCGTGGGGCCGGAGTGCACCGGGGAGCAGCTGGCGGTGCGCCGCCGGGAACTGCTGACCCACCCCGACCAGTTCATCGCCCAGGAGGTGGTGCGGCTGTCGACCCTGCCGACCTTCGACGGTTTCGGGGTGCAGCGGCGTCACGTGGACCTGCGGATGTTCTCGCATCTGCGGCAACCCGACGGCCCGGGGACGGACGTGGAGGCGTTGACTGTGCCGGCGGCCCTGACCCGCGTGGCGCCGGCCGGGTCGATGATCGTGAACTCCTCGCGTGGCGGCGGCGGGAAGGACACCTGGATACTCACGGAAAGTGTAGAGGGCGGGATGTCGGGGGAGATGCAGTGAGACACACCTACGCCCCCAGCCTCGCGCCCGACGGTTCCGCCATCGCCTACGTGATGCACGACGGTGTCTCGCCCCGGGCCATGCAGTCCCGGTTAACCGGCGGGGAGCGCCCGGTGGTGATCCCGACGGAAGGACCGGCGGTGTCCGTCCGCTACTCCCCGGACGGCCGCTGGCTGGCGGTGGAGGTGGCGCCCCTGGGCACCGAGCGCAACGAGATCTGGCTGGTCTCCAGTGACCCCGCGGACCCCTCGGCGGTCCTGGTCCGTGACAGCGGTGACGCGAAGACCTCCGTGGTGGAGTGGGACAACCGGGTGCTCGCCGTGGACGCCGTGGGGTCCGACGGGGTGGCCGAGGGGCGCCGGTTCGACCCGGAGACCGGCCGTACCGAGGTGGTGGACCGCCGGTCCGACGGCAAACTCGTCGCCGCCGAGAGCGGGTACGCGCTGATGCGTGTCGGCCCCCGGGGGAACCGTGAACTGCTGCTGATCCGCCCTGACGGCTCCTGGCGCCCTGTACTGCCGCCGCAGCCCGGTTCGACCACCGACGACGGCCACATCCTCCCGCCGCAGGACGACGGACCGCCGGTGCTGCTGGTCGTCGGCGACCACGGGGCGGACCGGCGGCGGGTCACGCGGATCCGCGAGCGGGACGGGGTGTTGTCGCGGCGTGAACTGATCGGCCACCCCACCGCCGACGTCGACGAGTTCGTCGTCAGCGGGGACCGCACCACCGCCGCGGTGCTGTGGAACCATGACGGGGTCTCCGCCCTGGAGGTGCTCCTCCTCGACGACGACCACCGGGTGACGGCGCGCCGGTCTGTCCGGCTGCCGGGCATGGTGGGCCGCGGGCTCACCCTCACCGGCGACGGCAGGCAGCTGGCGTTGTCGGTGGAGAGCCCCGACGTCCCGCCGGCGGTGCACCTGGTGGACTGCCGCAGCGGTGACGTGGCCGCCCTTCACCCGGCGGCCGCGGGCCCGGACCGTCCGCTGCTGGCGGAGGTGCAGCAGCCCCAGCTGCTGCACTTCGCGGCCCGGGACGGGGTTGAGCTGTCCGGCTGGCTGTACCGTGGCGCGAACCCGGAGTTCACCCCCGCCGGTGGCCGTCGACCGGTCCTGCTGCACTTCCACGGCGGTCCGGAGGGGCAGTCGCGTCCGGAGCACCATGACGTGCTGCGGGAGGTCATCGACGCGGGGATCACCGTGTTCACCCCGAATGTGCGCGGCTCCTTCGGCGGCGGGCGGACGTTCATGCACGCCGACAACCGGTACGGCAGGTTCGCAGGCATCGACGACCTGGAGGACTGTGTGCGGTTCCTCGTGTCTGCGGGGGTGGCGGACCCGGCGCGGCTGGCGATCAGCGGCCGGTCCTACGGCGGCTACCTGACGAACATCGGGGTCACGTGGTTCCCCTCTCTCTTCCGTGCGGCGGTGTGCGCGTGCGGGATGAGCGACCTGGAGACGTTCTACCGGGACACCGAACCCTGGATCGCCAGCGCGGCGTACCCGAAGTACGGCTACCCCATCCAGGACGACGAGCTGCTGCGCGAGGTCTCCCCGCTGCACCGGGCGGACCGGGTGCGTACCCCGGTGCTGTTCATCCACGGCGCCAACGACACGAACGTGCCGCCGAGCGAGTACCGGCAGATGAAGGCGGCCCTGGACGCCCGTGGGGTGCCCACCGGTGAACTGGTGATGGAGGACGAGGGCCACGAGTTCGTCAAGGCGGTGAACCGTCGGCGGATCGCCGGGCGGATGGTGTCCTTCCTGCGGGAGTGCGGGGTCGCGCCGTCCCCCTGAGACGGCGGCGCGGCCGGGTGGTTAACTGGTCCCCATGACCGGCTCCGACAACAGCGACAACAGCGACATCAGCGACAACAGCGACATCAGTGAGATCAGCGAGTTCATCGACTTCATCGACGCCGCCCCCAGCAGCTACCACGCCGCTGCGGAGGTCGCGTCGCGACTGGACGCCGCCGGATTCCTCCGGCAGGACGAGAAGGACCGGTGGGACGCGTCGCCCGGCGGGCACTACATCGTGCGTGGCGGAGCGGTGCTGGCCTGGCGGATCCCGGCGAGCGGCGGCACCGGCGGCACCGGTGGTACCGGCGGCACAGACGGCACGGCGGCGGAGAGGGCTCGGAGGTTCCGGATCGTGGGCTCCCACACCGATTCGCCGGGGCTGAAGCTCAAGCCGTGCGGTGACGTCACCGGCCCCGGCGGCTGGCGTCAGGCCGCGGTGGAGGTCTACGGCGGGGCGGTCCTGCCGGCCTGGCTGGACCGGGAACTGCGCCTGGCGGGACGGGTCGTGCTGGCCGACGGCTCGGAGCACCTGGTACGCACCGGGCCGGTGCTGCGGGTACCGCACCTGGCGATCCACCTGGACCGTTCGGTCAACAACGGCCTCACCCTGGACCGTCAGCAGCACATGCAGCCGGTGTTCGCCGTCGGGGAGGGTGCGCCGACGATCGGTGAGGTCCTCGCGGACGCCCTCGCCGTCGGGGGTGTCGGGGGAGTGTCGGCCGGGGACATCCTGGCCCATGACCTGATCACGGTCGACGCCCAGCGCGGGGAGGTGTTCGGGGCGCGGGAGGACTTCATCGCCGCAGGCCGCATGGACAACCTCAGCAGCGTGTTCACCTCCCTGGAGGCATTCCTGGCGCTGGGGGAGACCGACGGCATCCCGGTGCTCGCGGCCTTCGACCATGAGGAGGTCGGAAGTGCGACGACCAGTGGTGCGGCGGGGCCGGTGCTGGAGGACGTGCTCACCCGCACCGCCGCGGCGCTGGGGGCGGACGCGGAGGAGACCCGGGCGATGTTCGCCCGGTCGTCCTGCGTCTCCGCCGACGCCGCGCACTCGGTCCACCCCAACTACGCGGGGAAACACGACCCGGTGCACCGCCCGGTGGTCAACGGTGGCCCGGTGCTCAAGGTCAACGCCAACCAGCGCTACGCCTCCGACGCCACCACGTCGGCGCAGTGGCGGGCGGCGTGCCGTGCCGCCGGTGTACCGGACCAGGTCTTCGTGGGCAACAACGACGTGCCGTGCGGGTCGACGATCGGCCCGGTCACGGCGACCAGGCTCGGCATCCCCACCGTGGACGTCGGGGTGCCGCTGCTGTCGATGCACTCCGCCCGGGAGATGGCCGGGGTGCACGACATCGTCTGGTTCACCCGCGCGCTGAAGGCGTGGTGGGAACAGTGAGCGACGGGAGCAACGGGAGCGACGCGCCCGGGTCCGGGCCCTACTGCCACATCCTCTTCGAGCATCCGGCGATCCCCGGCAACACCGGCAGCGCGATCCGCCTGTGCGCCGGGACCGGTGCGACCCTGCACCTCGCCGAACCGTTGGGCTTCAACTTCGACGACAAGCACCTCAGGCGGGCGGGACTGGACTACCACGACCTGGCGGACGTGCACGTCCACCCCTCGCTGGACGCGGCGCTGACCGAGTTGGCCGGACCCGCAGAGGACGCAGGGGACGCAGAGGACGCAGAGGACGCAGCGGCGGCGGGGACGCGGGTGTTCGCCTTCACCACCCACGCCGGCACCTGGTACACCGACATCGACTACCGGCGGGGGGACGTCCTGCTCTTCGGCACCGAACCCACCGGTCTCACCGGGGAGGCGCTGGCCGACCCCAGGATCACCCGGCAGGTGCGTATCCCGATGCTGCCCGGCAGACGCAGCATGAACCTCTCCAACGCCGCCTCGGTGGCCGCGTACGAGGCGTGGCGGCAGGCGGGGTTCCCGGGCGGACGCTGAGGGTGCCATACTGGTGGGGTGACTGAGATGACTGACACCGCCACCACCGCCACCACCCTGGACGGGAAGCTCTACCGCGACGAGATCGTCGAGGACCTCACCCGTCGTGTGGCGGCACTGAAGGAGAAGGGGGTCACACCGGGTCTGGCCACCGTCCTGGTCGGTGACGACCCGGCCAGCCACTCCTACGTGAAGATGAAGCACCGTGACTGCGAGCAGATCGGGGTGAACAGCATCCGGCGTGACCTGCCCGCGGACGTCAGCCAGGAGGAGCTCAACGCCGTCATCGACGAGCTCAACGCCGACCCGGGGTGCACCGGCTACATCGTGCAGCTGCCGCTGCCGGGGCATCTCGACGAGAACGCGGTGCTCGAACGCATCGACCCGGCCAAGGACGCGGACGGCCTGCACCCGGTGAACCTCGGCAAGCTGGTGCTCATGGAGCCCGCGCCGCTGCCCTGCACGCCCAACGGGGCGATCTCCCTGCTGCGCCGCTACGGGGTGGAGCTCGACGGGGCCAAGGCTGTGGTCATCGGGCGTGGGGTCACCGTGGGGCGTCCCATCGGGCTGATGCTGACCCGCCGTTCGGAGAACTCCACGGTGGTGCTGTGCCACACCGGGACGAAGGACCTGGTCAAGGAGACCCGCGACGCCGACATCATCGTCGCCGCCGCGGGTAAGCCGCACATGCTCACCGCCGACATGGTCAAGCCCGGCGCCGCCGTGCTCGACGTGGGGGTGTCGCGGGTCGACGGGAAGCTCGCCGGTGACGTCCACCCGGACGTGTGGGGTGTCGCCGGTGCGGTGTCGCCGAACCCCGGTGGTGTGGGCCCGCTGACGCGCGCCTTCCTCATCCACAATGTCGTGGAACGCGCGGAGCGGCTGGTGTGAGTGGCGGGGACGCCGGCCGCGGCACAGGCGGTGCAGACGGCGCCGACGGTGCCGACGACAGAGCGGATCTCGTCGAACTGACGCCGGCTGAGCGCCGCACACTGCTGCGCAACCCGCACGACGCCCGGGTGCCCCACTCGCGGGTGAACCAGACCCTGCAGATGCTGCTAGTCATCGGTTTCGTGCTGGTGATGGTCGTGGGTCTGGCGTTCCTCGTGGCGGACCGGTGGCGTCGGGGGACCGTCACCGTGGGCACGGGCATGCTCGTCCTCGGCGCGCTGCGCTGGGTGGTCGACGGTGAGATCCTGGGGGTGCTCTCCGTCCGCTCGCGGAAATTCGACTCGGTGTTCTGTCTCGTCGTCGGTGCGTCGATGCTGCTGGTGGCGGTGTCGGTGGACTCGCTGGGGAGCTGAGGGGGTGACGGGCCCGGGGGCGGTCGCCGACCTGCCGGGGATGCGCCGGACCTTCGCCGAGGGGGAACTGACCCTGGGGCTTGCACTGCCCGTGGGGGCCGGCTCCACCGACGCCGTCAACGGCGGCGACGCTGACGGGCTCGCCCGCCAGGTCGCGCTCGTCCAGGCCGCGGAGCAGGCCGGGGTCGCCGCGGTGTGGGCCCGGGACATCCCCCTGCGTGTGGACACCTTCGGTGACGTCGGGCAGGTCCACGACCCGTTCATGTACCTCGCCTGGTTGGCGGCGCAGACCGGGGGCATCGCACTCGGCACGGCCGCGGTGGTGCTGCCCCTGGCGCACCCCCTGCTGCTGGCGAAACGGTCCGCGGGACTGGACCGGCTCAGCGGCGGACGGTTTCTCATGGGGGTGGCCAGCGGTGACCGCCCGGAGGAGTTCCCGGCCTTCGGCATGGAGAAGGGGGAGCGGGCCGCGGTGTTCCGTGAGCACCTGGAGGTCCTGGAGGCCGGCTGGGCGTCCACGGGGCGGCCGGTGCGCTGGTCGCGGGGCAGGATGGGCGGGGCGGACGTCGTCCCGAAGCCGACGGTGGGCCGGGTGCCGGTGCTGCCGACGGGGTCGTGCCAGCAGAACATGGACTATAACGCCGCCCACGGCGACGGGTGGATCACCTACCACCGGGCCCTGCCGAGGCAGAGGGTGATGGTGGACCGGTGGCGGGCGGCCTGTGACGGGGTCTTCCGTCCTTTCGCCGAGTCGATGTGGGTCGATCTCGCGGAGGACCCCGACCTGCCGGTGGAGGGCGCCGACTTCGGTTACCGCACGGGGCGCGCCGGGTTGCTGGAGATCCTGTCCTCGCAGCGGGAGATGGGGGTCAACCACGTGTCGCTGCAGCTCCGGAGCAGGACGCGGACGGTGGGGGAGATGCTGGGTGAGCTCGCCGAGCACGTGCTACCCGAGTTTCCCGCCCTGCCGGCATGATTCCATTCGCCGTGAATCGAATTCTGCGGCGTGGACACGGCGGCCCGATAGTGTCTCCTGCGTAGTAGACAGAGCAGTCTGTGCGGAGGAGAGGACAGCGACGTGGCGTTCAAACCCAACCTGGGGGCGGTACTCGTCGGTGCCGGCCTGGTGGCCGTCGCCGCCGTGTTCACCCTGCCCGGGGGCACCGTCGACGACCCGGACGTCGTCGACGTCTCCTCCGGTGACGAGCGGCTGAACCTGGTCGCCTACGCCGTCCCCAAGCCAGGGTTCGAGGCCGTCATCCGCGGATTCCGGGACACCCCGGACGGGCGCGACACCGGTTTCGCGGAGAGCTACGGCGCCTCCGGGGACCAGTCGCGCAAGGTCGCCCGGCACCTGCCCACCGACATCGTGAACTTCTCCGTCGAGCCTGACGTCACCCGGCTCGTCGACGGCGGTCTTGTCGCGGACGACTGGCGGGAGGGCGTGCCCGGCGACGAGTCCGGCCGGTCGGTGCCCTTCGGCTCCGTCGTCTCCTTCGTCACCCGGGAGGGCAACCCGCACGGGCTGGAGAGCTGGGACGACCTGCTGGCACCGGGCATCGAGGTCATCAGCCCGAACCCGGCCAGTTCCGGGTCGGCGAAGTGGAACCTGCTCGCCCCCTACGCCAGCTGGTTCTTCCAGGCGCGCGACGGCGGGGCCGACACCGCGACCGCCCACTCCGAGGCGCTCGACAAACTCACCCGCCTGGTCGGCGAGCACTTCACCGTCCGGCCGAAGTCCGGACGTGAGGCGACCTCCGCCTTCGAGGGCGGCCAGGGCGACGTCCTGCTGTCCTACGAGAACGAGGCGATCGAACTGGACCGCCACGGCGCGCGGATCGACTACACCGTCCCGGTCGACACCTTCCGCATCGAGAACCCCGTCGCGGTCGTGGACACCTCCGGGGGCCCGGACGGCGACATGGCGAAGGCCACGCAGTTCCGCGACTACCTGTTCACCCCGGAGGCGGAGAGACTGTGGGCCTCCGAGGGGTTCCGGCCCGGGCCGGACCTGTTCAGCGACTCCACGGACGTCATCGACACCCTGCCGGCGGAGCAACGCGGGGCCTTCCGGCCGCTGGACACGGTGCACACCATCGACGAACTCGCCGACGCCTTCCGGGACATGGACCCGGACCTGGATCCGGACGGGGACGTGGCCGACTGGGACATCGTCGACTCGGTGCTGTTCAAGCGTGCGAGTCCCGGCAGCGGCGGGACCGACGGCGCCATCACGACGATCTACAAGGCGGTGTGAGAATGGGTGCGAGAAGGACGAAACTCAGCATGGGCACGGCCACCCTGTGGCTGTCCGTCATCGTGCTGCTCCCGTTGATCGCCCTGACCACGGAGGCGTTCTCCGGGGGGATCGGCGGGTTCCTGGACGCGGTGACCGCCCAGGGAGCCCGGGACACCCTGTGGGTGACCGCGAAGGTCTCCCTCGTGGTGGCACTGATCAACATGGTCACCGGCACCCTGATCGCCTGGGTGCTGGTGCGCGACGACTTCCCCGGGAAGCGGATCGTGGACGCGGTCATCGACCTGCCGTTCGCCCTGCCCACCATCGTCGCCTCCCTGGTGCTGCTCAGCCTGTACGGGCCGGACAGCCCGATGAACATCACCCTCAATGCCACGCAGCCCGCCCTGGTCATCGCGCTGGCGTTCGTCACCCTCCCCTTCGTCGTGCGCTCGGTGCAGCCCGTGCTCATCGAGCTCGACCACGACGTCGAGGAGGCCGCGGCGTCGTTGGGGGCGTCGAACGCCACGATCTTCCGCCGGATCATCCTGCCGGCCCTGTGGCCCGCGGTGCTCTCCGGGACGGGCCTCGCCTTCGCCCGGGCGATCGGCGAGTACGGCTCGGTGGTGCTCATCGGCGGGAACGTCCCCGGCGAGACCCAGGTCGCCTCCCAGTACATCCAGGAGCAGATCGAGTCGGACGTCCCGTCCGCCGCCGCAGCGGTCTCCGTGACCCTCCTGGCCATCACCTTCATCGTCCTCCTCGTCCTCCGTCTCGTCGGGGAACGCAGCACACGGAAGGAGCAGGACGCGTGACACAGTCGAAGACCAGTGTCCTGACACTGCGCACCCTCGCCCTGGTCTACCTGGCGGTCCTCGTCGCACTGCCGGTCGGCACCATCCTGTGGCGCACCGCCGAGCCCGGTCTCGGGCAGTTCCTGGAGTGGATCACCACCCCTGCGGCGGTGTCGGCCCTGCAGACCTCGCTGCTCATCGTGGCGGTCACCGTCCCGCTCAACGTGGTCTTCGGCATCGTCGTCGCCCTCGGACTGGTGCGGGGGAGGTTCCCCGGCAAGGCACTGGTGCAGGCGGTCGTGGACCTGCCCTTCGCCGTGTCGCCGGTGATCGTCGGTGTCGCCCTGATCATGCTGTGGGGCACCGACGGCTGGTTCGGCGGAGTGGAGGACCTCGGCTTCCGGGTGATCTTCGGCCTGCCCGGCATGGTGCTGGCCACCGTGTTCGTCACACTCCCGTTCATCGTCCGGGAGGTGGAGCCGGTGCTGCGTGAGATCGGCACCGAGCAGGAGCAGGCGGCGTCCACCCTGGGGGCGTCCCCCTGGCAGACGTTCCGCCGCATCACCCTCCCGTCGATCCGGTGGGGCCTGTCCTACGGCATCGTGCTGACCGTCGCCCGCGCCCTCGGGGAGTTCGGCGCGGTGATCATGGTCGCCTCGGGGTTCGCCGGGGGCGGGCAGACCCTGACCCTGCTGGTGCACGCCCGCTACCTCGACGACAACAACGTCTACGGCGCGTACGCCGCGGCGACCCTGCTGATGATCGTCTCGGTGATCGTCCTGGTCGTCATGACCCTGCTGCAGAAGAAGAAGGTTACCTAAATGGCTATCTCCGTCTCCCACGCCGTGAAGACCTACGGTGACTTCACGGCCCTCGACGACGTCTCCCTCGAGATCCCCGAGGGCTCCCTCACCGCGCTGCTGGGGCCGTCCGGGTCGGGCAAGTCCACCCTGCTGCGCACCATCGCGGGACTGGAACAGCCCGACTCCGGCGCGGTGGTCATCGACGGTGCCGACGTGACCCGCCTGTCGCCCCAGGACCGCGGGATCGGCTTCGTCTTCCAGCACTACGCCGCCTTCAAGCACATGACCGTGCGCGACAACGTGGCCTTCGGGCTGTCGGTACGTAAACGGCCGAAGAAGGAGATCGACCGTCGGGTCGACGAGCTGCTCGAGATCGTGGGCCTCGCCGGCTACCACACCCGGTACCCCTCGCAGCTCTCCGGCGGCCAGCGGCAGCGGATGGCGTTGGCGCGGGCTCTCGCCCCGAACCCGGGCGTCCTGCTGCTGGACGAACCGTTCGGGGCGCTGGACGCCAAGGTGCGCGAGGACCTGCGCACCTGGCTGCGCCACATGCACGAGGAGTTCACCGTGACCACCGTGCTCGTCACCCACGACCAGGAGGAGGCGCTCGACGTCGCCGACCGCATCGCCGTGATGGGGGACGGGCGGATCGAGCAGGTCGGCACCCCCACCGAACTGTACGACGCCCCGGAGACGCCGTTCGTGCAGTCCTTCCTGGGCCACGTCACCGAGCTGGCTGGACGCACGGTGCGGCCGCACGACATCAGGCTGGGACGCAACGCCGACCCTGAGGTGCCCGGCAACGAGATCGCCGCCACCGACGTGCGTGAGGCGGTGGTCGAACGGGTGGCGGTGCTGGGATTCGAGGTGCGGGTCGAGCTCACCGACGCCGGGAACGGCCGGCGGTTCACCGCCCAGGTCACCCGCGGGGACGCACGCACGCTGGGACTGGGGTCCGACAGCGTCGGGGACACCGTCTACGCCCGGGCGACGGAGGCCGCCGTGCCCGGCACGGCGGGGTGACCCCGGGGCACGCGACGAAGGCACCGTCCTGGGTACGCCCCCGGCCTCGGGGACGTGCACAGGACGGTGCCTTCTTGTCGGGTGGTCCGTCCCCCGGTGCCCTCCACGGCGCCGGCCGGGTCAGCGCTGTGCGAGCAGCGCCGCCTTGGTCAGGAACTTGTCGAGGATGACCGTCATCTGACGGGTCTCGGTGAGGAAGCCGTCGTGCCCGGTGGGGGAGGTGATCTTCGACAGGCCGATGAAGTCCCCGAGGTTGCGGGAGAGGTGCTCCTGCTGGTGGTACGGGTAGAGGATGTCGGTGTCGATGCCGGCGACCATGGTGGGCACCTGGGACGAGCCCAGGACCGCGTTCATGCCGCCGCGGCCGCGCCCGACGTCGTGCCGGTTCAGCGCGTCGGTGAGGATCACGTAGCTGCCGGCGTCGAACCGTGCCTCCAGCTTCTCCGCCTGACGGTCCAGGTAGCTCTCCACGGCGAAGCGCTCCGTGGGGGAGTGGTAGGGGCCGTAGGGGTTCTCACCCGGCTGCGGGTCGGTGGAGAAGCGCTCGTCGAGCTCCAGTTCGCCGCGGTAGGTCAGGTGCGCGATGCGTCGGGCCTGGCCCAGGCCGTGGGAGGGGATGCGGCCGGAGCCGTGGTAGTCGCCGTCCTGCCAGCAGGGGTCGGCGGTGATGAAGCGGATCTGGGCGGACTGGATGCCGATCTGCCACGCCGAGGCGCGGGCGGAGACCGCCACGGGCAGCGCGGCCTCGACGACCTCGGGGTACATGAACGTCCACTCCAGGACCCGGGCCCCGCCCATGGACGCCCCGACCACACCGCGGATGCGGCGGAGGCCGAGGACGTCGATGAGCAGCGTCTTCTCAGCGGCGACGAGGTCGCGGATCGACAGGGCGGGGAAGCGTGACCCCCAGTGGCCGCCGTCGGGGTGGGGGGAGGACGGTCCGGTGGAGCCCTGGCAGCCCCCCAGGCAGTTCGCGCAGAGCACCAGGTAGCGCTGGGTGTCCAGCGCGAGGCCGGGGCCGATGATGCCGGCCCACCAGTCTGCGGCGTCGGCGTCGCCGGTGAGCGCGTGCTCGATGACGATCACCGGGCGGGCGACGGCCTCCTCGGCCGGGCCCTCGTACCAGGCGAAGAGACGCAGCTCCGCGCCGGGGATGTCCACCCCCGCCTCGGTGGTGAAGGTGCCGATCGGCACGGTCACCGAGGAGTGGGACGCGGGCAGGGACCGGGGGTCGATGCTCATGGGGGCGTGCCTCAGCTGATCGCGTCGAAGCCGCGGCGCAGGTCGGCGAGGATGTCCTCGATGTCCTCGATGCCCACCGAGAGGCGGACGGTCGCGAGGTTCACGCCGGCCCGGGTCAGCCCCTCGCGGTCGGACTGCGAGTGGGTGGTGGTGGCCGGGTGCACGACCAGGGAGCGCACGTCGCCGACGTTGGCCAGGTTGGAGTGCAGCTTCAGGGCGTCGATGAACGCCCACGCCTTGTCGCGGGCCTCGTCGGACCAGACGTCGTCGACGGCGAGGTCGAAGGACAGGACGGAGCCGGTGTACTCCAGACCCAGCTTCTCCTTGGTGGCGTACCACGGGGAGTCCGGCAGTCCGGCGTAGTTCACGGTGGCCACCGCGGGGTTCTCGGCGAGGGAGCCGGCGACGACCGCGGCGTTCTCGTTGTGCCTGCGTACGCGCAGGGCGAGGGTGTCCAGGCCCTGGATGGTGACCCAGGCGTTGAAGGCGGAGATCGTCGCACCGGTGTCACGCAGCAGGCCGACCCGGGCCTTCAGGCCGAAGGCGGCGGCACCGAGGTCGGCGTACTTCAGGCCGTGGTAGGCGGGGTCCGGGGTGACGAAGGAGGGGAAGACCGGCTCGCCGTCGCGCTCCACGGTCCAGTCGAAGGAGCCGCCGTCGACGAGGATGCCGCCGAGGCCGGAGCCGTTGCCGGTGTAGAACTTGGTCAGGGAGGCCACGACGATGTCCGCGCCGAGTTCCAGGGGACGCACCAGGGCGGCGGTGGCGACGGTGTTGTCCACGATGAGCGGGACGTTGTTGCGGTGGGCGACCTCGGCCACGGCGGGGATGTCCAGGACGTCGGCCTGGGGGTTGGCGAAGGTCTCGCCGTAGAAGGCCTTGGTGTTCGGCTGGACGGCGGCCTGCCAGGAGTCGAGGTCGTCGGGGTCCTCCACGAAGGTGACCTCGATGCCCAGGCGGGCGAGGGTGACGCCGAAGAGGGTCTCCGTGCCGCCGTAGAGCCGTGGGGAGGTGACGATGTGGTCGCCGGCACCGGCGAGGTTGAGGATCGCGGCGGTCTCGGCGGCCTGGCCGGAGGCGAAGGCCACGGCGTGGACGCCGCCTTCCAGGGACCCGATGCGGTTCTCCAGGGCCTCCTGGGTGGGGTTGGTCAGGCGGCTGTAGACCGGACCGAGGTCCTCGAGGGCGAAGCGCTGCTTGGCGTGCTCGGCGGAGTCGAAGACGTAGGAGGTGGTGAGGTAGATCGGCTGGTTCCGGGCGCCGGTGTCGGAGTCCACGGTCTGGCCGGCGTGGACGGCGCGGGAGGCGAATCCCCAGGAGGCGGAGTCGGAGTTGTCGTACCTGGTGCTCATCTGTGGTGGTCCCTTCGGGGGTCGGTGTGTCGTTTCGCTGGGAACACGATAACCCACCGGAGGGGGAGCAGCAAACAGCTCGGTCTACTTTGAGTCGACACCGCAGGTCACGGCGTTGAATCAAGTAGACCGAGCTGTCCGGACGGTACTACCGGCGCATCAGGAGTTGCGCGCGGTGAGCCCGTCGATCACGGCGTTGAAGGTGGCGGACGGACGCATGACCTTCGTGGTCTTCTCCTCGTCCAGCCAGTAGTATCCGCCCAGCTCGGCCGAGGAGCCCTGACCGCTGCGCATCTCCTTCTTCACGGTCTCGTACTTCTCCTCCAGCTCCCGGGCCACCGGGGCGAAGATCTCGGCGAGCTCGGGGTCCTCGGTCTGCCGGGAGAGGTTCAGCGCCCAGTACCGTGCCAGCCAGTAGTGGCTTCCACGGTTGTCGATCTCGCCCACGACACGGGCGGGGGACAGGTCCTCGTTGAGGATGCGCTCCGTGGCGGCGTCCAGGGCGTCTGCCAGGATCGGGGTGCGGGGGTTGTTGTCCGTCTCGGCGAGCTTGCGCAGCGACTCCGCCAGGGCCAGGAACTCGCCCAGGGAGTCCCAGCGCAGGTAGTCCTCCTCGATGAGCTGCTGCACGTGCTTCGGGGCGGAGCCGCCGGCACCGGTCTCGAACAGTCCGCCGCCGGCGATCAGCGGCACGATGGACAGCATCTTGGCGCTGGTGCCCAGCTCCATGATGGGGAAGAGGTCGGTGAGGTAGTCGCGCAGCACGTTGCCGGAGACGGAGATGGTGTCCTCGCCGGCACGGATGCGGTCGACGGACAGCTGGCAGGCCTCCTCGGGGGAGAGGATGCGGATGTCCAGGCCCTCGGTGTCGCCGACGAGCCCGGTGTCCTTGAGGTACTCCTCGACCTTGGCGGTGATGTTGCGGTCGTGGGCGCGCTCCGGGTCGAGCCAGAACACGGCCGGGGCGCCGGTCTTGCGGGCCCGGTCGACGGCGAGCCGCACCCAGTCGCGGATCGGCACGTCCTTGGCCTGGCAGGCGCGCCAGATGTCTCCGGGGGAGACGGTGTGGGACATGAGCACCTCGCCGGAGGAGTCCACGACCTCGACGGTGCCCTCGGACTCGATGCGGAAGGTCTTGTCGTGGGAGCCGTACTCCTCGGCCTTCTGCGCCATCAGGCCGACGTTCGGGACGGTGCCCATGGTGGTCGGGTCGAAGGCGCCGTTCTTGCGGCAGTCCTCGATGACGGTCTGAAAGACACCGGCGTAGGAGGAGTCGGGGATGACGGCGAGGGCGTCCTGCTCTCGGTCGTCCTTGTTCCACATGTGTCCGCCGCTGCGGATCATGGCGGGCATGGAGGCGTCGACGATGATGTCGGACGGCACGTGCAGGCCGGTGATGCCCTTCTGGGAGTTCACCATGGCCAGGTCGGGGCCCTCCTCCAGAGCCCGGTCGAAGGCCTCGCGGATCTCGGCCGCCAGGTCGTCGCCGATCTTGTCGGCGTAGTCCTCGAGACCGGAGTAGATGGCGGCGAGGCCGTTCTCGCCGTTGAGTCCCCTGGACAGCAGGGTGGCGCCGTACTTCTCGAAGACGTCGGAGAAGTAGGCGCGCACCACGTGGCCGAAGATGATCGGGTCGGAGACCTTCATCATGGTGGCCTTGAGGTGCGCGGAGAAGAGGATGCCCTCCTCCTTGGCGCGGGCGACCTGCGCCTTGAGGAACTCGTCGAGCTCCCGGGCCCGCAGGACCGTCGCGTCGACGATCTCCTTGTCCAGGACCTCCAGGCCGTCCTTGAGGACGGTCGTCGTCCCGTCGGCGCCCACGAGACGGATGGTGAGGGTGTCGTCGCCGTCGATGATGACGGACTGCTCGTTGTGGCGGAAGTCCCCGTCGGACATGGTGGACACGTTCGTCTTCGAGTCCGCGGACCATTCGCCCATGTGGTGCGGGTGCTTGCGGGCGAAGTTCTTCACGGCCTTCGGTGCGCGCCGGTCGGAGTTGCCCTCACGCAGGACGGGGTTCACCGCGGAGCCCTTGACGGAGTCGTAACGGGCGCGGGCGTCCTTCTCCGCGTCCGTGGCAGGCTCGTCCGGGTAGTCCGGCAGGTCGTATCCGTGCTCCTGCAGCTCGCTGATCGCGGCCTTGAGCTGGGGCACCGACGCGGAGATGTTCGGGAGCTTGATGATGTTCGCGTCCGGCTTCTTGGTGAGCTCACCGAGCTCGGCGAGGGCGTCGTGGACGCGCTGCTCCTCAGGGAGGACGTCATTGAACGCCGAGAGGATCCGGGCGGCCAGGGAGATGTCCCGCGTCTCGACGGCGACGCCGGACGTGGAGGCGAAGGCCTCGATGACGGGCTTCAACGAGTACGTCGCGAGTAGCGGGGCTTCGTCTGTCCTGGTGTAGATGATCTTGGCCATGGGCCGGTGTCTCCCTCTTCGATAGTCAGTGCAGCGACGCGTCGGTTGCCCCCATGGTGAGGGACGCGGACGGGCGCACCTGCGATTATTCGTCTCGTTCTGTGGTGATGCCTTCGTGTGGAAGGGTGCCGCTCGGGCATCTACTATCGCGATAATACGGCAATGCCGGTCGCTCTGACGGTCGCGGGGCGGCGGATACCCTACACCCGGGGATAGACCGTTATCCCGATATCAGTGAAATCTCCCCGGAGACGGCGGGGAGGTTCCGGGAATAGATCTGAATCGATACCGGTTGCCCTCTCCTGTGGCACCCGCCGACCGGACCGACCACGTAACCCCACACCCCCGACCCCACCC
>NZ_JALAGY010000073.1 GCF_022712195.1 Corynebacterium sp.
CCCGGGCGGGGGAGAGGTGCAGCGGCGAGCGGTCAACCAGCGACGATGCAATGGCGTCGTATTTCTGGCGCAAGAGTTCCCGGCTAACCCCGTTTGTGGTGAGTTGCCAGGAAACGTGAAGCGGCTACCAGGGGTTTTGCAGAAAGCCCGGAACTTGCCGGGGTTGCGAATCGACTCGGCGGCCAGGGTCGGTCATACTTGTACGCGTGACGAGCGCAGTTGGAAACCAAAGCATGGCAGCACCACAGCGTGCCGTGACGCTGAACCGACCGAACATGGTCAGCGTCGGCACGATTGTGTTCCTGTCCCAGGAATTGATGTTCTTCGCGGGCCTGTTCGCGATGTACTTCGTCTCTAAGGCGAACTCGAACGGAAACTGGCCCTCCGAGCCGACCGAGCTGAACGTGCCGTTCGCTCTGGCGATCACCGTGATTCTGGTGTCGTCGTCGTTCACGGCCCAGTGGGGCGTGTTCGCTGCAGAGCGTGGCGACGTGTTCGGTCTGCGCAAGTGGTATGCACTCACCGTCGTCCTCGGTGCGATCTTCCTCGCCGGGCAGACGTACGAGTACATCCACCTCGTGCAGCACGGCACCACGATCTCGGGCAGCGTCTACGGGTCGGTGTTCTTCATCACCACCGGCTTCCACGGGGCACACGTCCTCGCCGGCGTGCTGGCCTTCGTCGTCGTCCTGCTCCGTACGGTGAAGTCGAAGTTCACGCCGGCCCAGGCCACCGCCGCCGTCGTGGTGTCGTACTACTGGCACTTCGTCGACGTCGTGTGGATCGGACTGTGGATCACCATTTACTTCATCCAGTAGGCCGGACGGGCCGATGTGTGACGCTCGGCCGTTAAGCCCATCGCCTTCCAAATGACGAGTTAAGGGAACAAGATGGATACGAACAATCCAACTCCCGAGGGGGAGAACCCGGTGGTGGACTCCGCCCCGGCATCCGCAACAGGCAAGAAGCGTCGTCGTAGCCGACGTAAACTGCGCCGGACCATGGCTGGAGCGCTCGCGCTCGTGCTCGGTCTGACCGGCGCCGGTCTCATCGCACAGGCCTTCACCCCGGATCCGCAGTCCGCGACCGCGCAGCAGGACGCGCAGTCGATGATCAACCAGGGTCAGGAGATCTACGAGGTCGCCTGCATCACCTGTCACGGTGCCAACCTGCAGGGTGTCGAGGACCGTGGTCCCTCGCTGGTCGGTGTCGGTGAGGGTGCCGTGTACTTCCAGGTCCACTCCGGCCGCATGCCGATGAAGCGTAACGAGGCACAGGCCGACCGCAAGGACGCCCGCTTCAATGAGGCGCAGACCCTCGCGCTCGCGGCCTACGTCAACGCCAACGGTGGCGGCCCGGGCATCGTCAAGGACGACGACGGCAACATCGCCATGGAGTCGCTGCGCGGTTCCCACAACAACAACGGCGAGATCGACCCCTCCGACGTGGCCCGTGGTTCCGACCTCTTCCGGTTGAACTGCGCGTCCTGCCACAACTTCACCGGTCGGGGCGGAGCCCTGTCCGGCGGCAAGTACGCCCCCAACCTGGATGCGGCCAATGAGCAGGAGATCTACCAGGCCATGCTCACCGGCCCGCAGAACATGCCGAAGTTCTCGGACCGCCAGCTCACCGCCGACGAGAAGAAGGACATCATCGCCTTCATCAAGTCGAGCAAGGAGACCCCGAACCCCAGCGGTCTCGGTCTCGGTGGGATCGGCCCGGTCACTGAGGGCATGTTGATGTGGATCGTCGGGATCGTCGTGCTCATCGGCACGGCCATGTGGATTGGAACCCGGTCATGAGTGAGATCAAGAGCAGCTACTCTGAAGAAGAGATCAAGCGCATGAGCGACGAGGAGCTCGCCCGTCTCGGCACCGAGATGGACGACGTCACCGTCGCCTACCGCAAGGAGCGGTTCCCGGTAGAGGGGGACCCCGCCGAGAAGCGTGCAGCCCGCGGCATCGGTTTCTGGTGGGCCCTGTCAGTGATCTTCGGACTCGCGTTCATCGCGGTCTACCTGTTCTGGCCGTGGGAGTACAAGCACCTTGCCGAGGACGGTCTCTGGATCTACACGCTGTACACCCCGCTGCTCGGCGTGACGTCGGGTCTGTCGATCATCGCCCTCGGTATCGGCGCGGTCCAGTTCTCCAAGAAGTTCATCCCCGAGGAGATCGCGGTC
Source organism: Corynebacterium sp. (assembly GCF_022712195.1). Taxonomy (GTDB): domain Bacteria; phylum Actinomycetota; class Actinomycetes; order Mycobacteriales; family Mycobacteriaceae; genus Corynebacterium. Next base: position 2,180 of record NZ_JALAGY010000073.1, read on the forward strand.
CAGAAGCGGCACGACGGACCGTCCGACGAGATCGACCGTCGTACGATGACCGCTCTGCTCAACGACGCGTGGAAGACCTCGACCCTGGGCCGTCGTAAGGTTCTCATGGGTCTCGGTGGCGCGGGTGTTGCACTGGCCGGCGTGGCCATCGCACTTCCGCTGGGCGGCATCGTCAAGAACCCGTGGAAGCCCCGTGCGATGGGTATCGACGGTGACGGCACCCTGTGGACCACCGGCTGGACACTCGTCGAGAAGGGCGAGAAGGTCTACCTGGGGCGCGACACCGGTGCCATCGCCGAGGAGCACCACGGCCACTGGAGCACCAAGGGCGTCAACCGTCTGATCCGGGTGCGCCCGGAGGACCTGGACGCCGGTGCCATGGAGACGGTCTTCCCGATGACCGAGGACATGGTCAACGACCACGACAACTTCGACGCGGAGCGCGACGTGTACGAGGAGCAGATGCACTCGATCCACGGTTCCCGTAACGCGGTGATGCTCATCCGTCTCCGTCACGCCGACGCCGTCAAGGCCGTTCAGCGTGAGGGCCAGGAAGACTTCCACTACGGCGACTACTACGCCTACTCGAAGATCTGCACCCACATCGGTTGCCCCACCTCGCTCTACGAGCAGCAGACCAACCGTATCCTCTGCCCGTGCCACCAGTCGCAGTTCGATGCACTGCACTGGGGTAAGCCGGTGTTCGGTCCGGCCGCACGTGCCCTGCCCGAGCTGTCCATCAACGTCGATGAGGACGGGTTCCTGTACGCGGACAAGAACTTCGTCGAGCCCGTCGGCCCTGCCTTCTGGGAGCGTCAGTCATGAGCACACCCACCAAGCCTTCCCACCTGGCCCAGGCGGCCAACAACTTCGACGAGCGTTACACCGCCGCAAGTGGTCTCCGGAAGCAGATGAACAAGGTCTTCCCGAGTCACTGGTCGTTCATGCTCGGAGAGATCGCCCTCTACTCCTTCATCATCCTGCTGCTGTCGGGTGTCTACCTGACACTGTTCTTCGACCCGTCTCTGTCGAAGGTGATCTACCAGGGCGCCTACGCACCGCTCAACGGTGTGGAGATGTCCCGCGCCTACGAGACGGCACTGAACATCTCGTTCGAGGTGCGTGGCGGACTGTTCATCCGTCAGGTGCACCACTGGGCGGCGCTGCTCTTCGCGGTGTCGATCATGGTCCACATGATGCGTATCTTCTTCACCGGCGCATTCCGCAAGCCGCGGGAGGCGAACTGGGTCATCGGCTGCGTGCTGCTGCTGCTGTCCATCGCCGAGGGCTTCATGGGCTACTCCCTGCCGGACGACCTGCTCTCCGGCGTCGGCCTGCGCATCATGTCCGCGATCATCATCGGCCTGCCGATCATCGGCACCTGGCTGCACTGGATCATGTTCGCCGGCGACTTCCCGGGCGACATCATCATCCCGCGTCTGTACATCGCCCACGTGCTGCTGATCCCGGCGATCCTCCTCGCGCTGATCGCCGCCCACCTCGCACTGGTCTGGTACCAGAAGCACACCCAGTTCCCCGGACCGGGCCGTACCGAGCGCAATGTCGTCGGCGCCCGCGTCATCCCGGTGTTCGCCGTGCACTCCTCGGCGTTCGGTCTGATCACCTTCGGTTTCGTCGCACTGCTGGCCGGTGTGTTCCAGATCAACGCGATCTGGAACCTGGGGCCGTACAACCCGTCGCAGGTCTCCGCCGGTTCCCAGCCTGACATCTACATGCTGTGGACGGACGGTGCCGCCCGAATCATGCCGGCCTGGGAGCTCTACCTCGGCAGTTACACCATCCCCGCGGTCGTCTGGGTCGCCGTGCTGCTCGGTATCCTCGTGATGCTGCTGTTCGCCTACCCCTGGATCGAACAGCGCTTCACCAAGGACACCGCGCACCACAACCTGCTCCAGCGTCCGCGTGACGTGCCGGTGCGCACCTCCCTCGGTGTCATGGCCCTGGTCGCCTACGCGATCCTGACCATCTCGGGCGGTAACGACCATGTGGCCGTGTACTTCCACATCTCGCTGAACGCGATGACCTGGATCGGCCGGATCGGGTTCATCCTGCTGCCGCCGATCGCCTACTTCGTCACCTACCGGATCTGCCTGGGTCTCCAGCGCGGCGACCGCGAGGTGCTGGAGCACGGCATCGAGACCGGCACGATCAAGCAGCTGCCGTCCGGTGGCTTCATCGAGGTCCACCAGCCGCTCGGCCCGGTCGACGAGCACGGCCACCCGATCCCGCTGGACTACGCCGGGGCACAGGTCCCCAGGCGCCTCAACCAGCTCGGTCTGGCTGGTCAGCCCGGTCGCGGCTCGCTGTTCTCCCCGGATCCCGAGGAGATCGTCTCCCAGGTCGAGAAGATCGAGGAAGCCAACGAGCACGAGCACAAGGAGATGCTGCTGCGTCTCCAGGAGGAGAACCGTCGCCAGCTGCGCGACGAGGGACACGAGAACCCCTGAGGCTTCCCCTCCATGAGGCGGACACCCCGTCCTGCACCGCGCTGACCGCGGTGGAGGACGGGGTGTCGTCGTGTCAGCGCGAGATGTCGCGGAGGTAGGTCAGCAGGTCGACGGTGGCACGTGCGTCGTCCACCGCCCGGTGGGTGGGCCGGTGGCTGAGACCCAGCACCTCAGCGAGGGTTCCCAGACGGTAGCGACCGACCTGCTCGCGGGGGATGAGCGTGCGGGCTGACGCTGCGGTGCAGAGTACGTCAGCGGACGGCAGGGGAGCAGAATCGCCGCTGCGGTCGCATTCCGCCGACACGAAGGCCATGTCGAAGTCGATGTTGTGCCCCACCACCGTGCGCCCCTCGATCAGGGAGGTGACGGTGCCGATGATGTCCGCGAAGGCCGGTCGGCCGTCCAGGTCACCGGAGGTGATGCCGGTGATGTCCGTGATCTCCTCGGGGACCGGACGCCCGGGGTCCACCAGAGTGTGGAACTCCGCCACCGGTTGCCCGTCGTGTAGTTGAAGCGCCGCGAACTCGATGATCCGGGCGTCCGAGGGGTCCAGGCCGGTGGTTTCGCAGTCGATGATGACGCCGTCCGCCAGGGCGGCGTCGAGACGTCGGTGCAGGGAGGTCGTCACAGTGGTGCAGTCTACGGGCAGGTACGGACATCTACGCCGCGGGAGGGTGGTGCGTTGTGACGGATGGTGCCACTGTGGTTCATCCGGCCCGGAGACGCGCTCATGTGACCAGTATCACATAGTTGGCGACCACGTGGATTCTCCTCCGGGGCGCCCGCGGCTGCGTGCCGCTGGCTCGTGACCGTTCTTCGCAGGTGAGCTGTGGTTCTCGGGTGTTCTGCGGGAGGTCGGCGGTATTGAATCAGCCTGTCGTCGCGATTCGGTAACGGTTAAATAACGATCTGCTCACGGGTTGGTCACGGCCGGGTGGTTGGACAAGGTCCGCCACGTTTCGTAATCTTCTCGTGACCTTAAGGGGAGCGACGTGACGTTCCCGGCTCCCCGACAGCAATCAGGAAAGGCTACAACCCACATGGGCAAGCACCGTATGAAGAAGGACCACTCCCGCCGCAACGCAGTCGCAGTCGCCGCAGTGGGCATGGGCGCCGTCATCGCCCTGCCCGCCACCGCACAGGCCGTCACCGTGCAGGTTCCGAACACCGACGTCAGCGTCGATGTCCCGAACGAGGCCGTGGACTTCGCCAAGCAGCACGTGGACGTGGACCCCTTCATCGCAGCGGCCGGCCAGGCGGGCCAGGCCGTGGGCGGTGAAAACCCGGTCTCCGCGCCGAACAGCGTCGGCCAGAAGATCGCGGACGCCGCGATGTCGAAGCAGGGCGCCCCGTACTCCTGGGGTGCCGCCGGCCCGAACGCCTTCGACTGCTCCGGACTGACCAGCTGGGCACACCAGCAGGTCGGCAAGTCCATCCCGCGCACCTCCGGTGAGCAGGCGGCCTCGGGTACCCCGGTGTCCATCGACGCCCTGCAGCCCGGCGACGTCGTCTCCTACTACTCCGGCGCTTCGCACGTGGCCATCTACATCGGCGACGGCAAGATCGTCCACGCCCTCAACGAGGGTTCCCCGGTTCAGGTCAACGACCTCAACTACATGCCGATCAACAACGCGGTCCGCTTCTAGGGCGTCCGACCGTGTACGCCGCCCCGGCGAGGAGGGTCCCATTCGTGATACCCCCTCTCGGGGCGCGTCCTGTGTCTGAGTACTGTTCCGCGCCCTTGTTGTGGCAGTATAACGACGTTGCACAGAGAAACGAGTGAAGAGGTTTCAGAGACAGTGAGCATGATCCGCCCTTCCGGGTTCCGTAGGTCCGACCGCGGTACATCAGTCCGCTTCGTTGCCGGTATCGGCACCGCAGTGGCTCTCACTGTGGCCTCCACGTCCGTCGTCGTGGCAGACCCGGCCAGCCCGCGGCCCGCCGCCGGTGCCGAGGCCGTCGACACATCACCCCTCCCGGACGACGCGGACGGCCTGCTGGAGCGCCTCGGCGACGTTTCCCGTCAGGCGCAGGAGACCAGCGACGAGGTGCAGGAGAACTCCCGTGCCCTCGAGGACCTCCGCGGTCAGCTGGACCGCGCGAACCGTGCGGCCGAGCACTACTCGGCTGAGGCGGAGCGTGCCCGTGCCGAGGTCGAGGCCAACCGCGGCCCCGTCACCGAGCTTTCGCAGTCGCTCTACCGTGGCGCGGTCATCGACCCGGTGTCGGCCATGGCGGGCTCCCGGAATCCGCAGGACGCGATCGACCGGCGCGCCTTCGCCAGTGCCTTGAACGCGGACCGCACCAACACCCTCTCCTCCTTCCAGGACGGCCTGAAGAAGGCTGCCGACCTAGAGTCCCGGGCGAACCGGTCCAAGGCGTCGGCGGACTTCCAGCTCAAGCAGGTCGAGGCACGCCAGGCCGAGCTCGACGAGCGGATCAGCGAGCTTGACGGCATGAAGAAGGAGATCTCCACTGCGGTGGACGGACTGAGCCCCGAACAGAAGCAGCGCTGGGTCGACCGTAACGGTCCCATCGACGTCGACGTCGACGAGTTCCTCGGCAAGGTCAGTGACGCCGCCGACGCCGCCGCGAGTACCGCCGGCGGCGCTGTCGGCGCGGCGATGAGCAAGCTGGGCGCCCCGTACTCGTGGGGGGCCACCGGTCCGGACGCCTTCGACTGCTCCGGTCTGATGTTCTGGGCCTACCAGCAGATCGGCAAGTCTGTCCCGCGAACCTCCTCGGCGCAGGTGGCCGGCGGCACCTCCGTCTCGCGTGACGCGCTGCAGCCGGGTGACATCGTCGGCTTCTACCCCGGCGTGACCCATGTCGGCATGTACATCGGCGACGGCAAGATCGTCCACGCGTCCGACTACGGCATCCCGGTGCAGGTCGTCAGCGTGGACAGCATGCCCTTCGCCGGCGCCGCCCGCTACTAGTTTCGCCGCAGGCCGTCTCCACCGTGGGCTCCCGGGTTCTCCTGGTCACCAACGACTTCCCGCCGACTGTCGGCGGGATCCAGAGCTACCTCCGCGACTACTGTGCGGAACTGGAACGCCGTCAACCCGGGCGTCTCACCGTCTTCGCCTCCACTCAGGACGCCGCCGCAGCTGCGACCTATGACGCGGACCTGCCGTTCGAGGTGATCCGGTGGCCCCGTTCGGTCATGCTGCCCACGCCGGCGACCGCCCGTCGGATGGCGGAGGTCGTCAGGGAGCGGGGTATCGACACCGTGTGGTTCGGTTCCTCCACTCCGCTGGGGCTCATGGGGGCCGCCGCACGGAGGGCCGGTGTGCGACGCGTCGTAGCCTCCACCCACGGCCACGAGGTCGGCTGGTCGATGGTCCCCGGGGGCCGCACGGTCCTCCGGATGATCGGCCGGCGAACGGACTGCCTGACCTTCGTGTCCCGCTACGCCCGCGGCAGGTTCGCCTCGGCGTTCGGGCCGGACGTGGCCTGGGAACCGATGCCCGGAGGTGTCGACAGCTCCGTCTTCCGCCCGGACCCCGAAGGTCGGGAACGTGTCCGTCGCAGGTTGGGGATCGACGACCGTCGGGTGATCGTGTGCGTCTCCCGTGTCGTGCCACGTAAGGGGCAGGACACTCTCGTGGATGCGATGCCCCGGGTCCTGGAGCAGGTTCCGGAGGCGCACCTGCTGATCGTCGGTCCGGGGGAGTACGCCGGCACTCTGGCCGCGCGTGTGGCGGACCTCGGGCTGTCCGACCGCGTCACCTTCACCGGGCCGGTGGAGTACGGCGAACTGGTCGCCCACTACTGTGCGGGCGACGTCTTCGCCCTTCCTGTCCGAACCCAGGGCGGCGGATTCAGCGTCGAGGGCCTGGGCATCGTCTTCCTGGAGTCCCAGGCCTGCGGCGTCCCGACCATCGCCGGTACCGGTGGAGGAGCACCCGAGACAGTGCAGGACGGGGTCACCGGCGACGTGGTCGACGGCGGGGACGTCGCGGGCCTCGCGGACTCGGTGGCCTCCCTCCTCGCGGACACCGAACGCGCCCGGCGCTATTCCGTCGCGGGACGTTCCTACGTCCGTGACGCGTGGAACTGGGACGTCCTGGGGGAGCAGCTCGTCTCCGTACTCGACGGCGACGGACGTCGTCCGGGGCGCCACAGTTGGAACTGGCGGGTGTGACAGATAGCCTGGACAGGTTGTGCCGGTAGACCGGCGCGCGACGTACAGGAGGACAAGTGACGCAACTGACCATCGGCATCGACATCGGGGGGACGAATCTCCGAGCCGCGGTGGTCGACCAGGGTGGGCGGGTGCTCGACGTGGAACAGCTCCCCACCCCGTCCACGGTCGACTCGCTCGAGACCGCGATCGCCCACGCCGTCGGGATCCTCCGTCGTCGGCACACCGTCAGTGCCGTGGGTCTCGCCGTCGCCGGGTTCATCACCGCCGACCAGCAGCGAGTCCGGTTCGCCCCGCACCTGCCGTGGCGTGACCGTGACGTGCGCGGGAACCTGTCCCGTCAGCTCGGTCTCCCGGTGGTCCTCGAACACGACGCCAACGCCGCGGCCTGGGGCGAGCAGATCCTGGGGCCTGGCAGGGAGGCGCGGACCTGGGTCCTCTTCGCCGTCGGCACGGGCATCGGCGGCGCACTCGTCCACGACGGTGTGCTCTACCGTGGTGCGTACGGCACCGCGCCGGAGTTCGGTCATCTCACCGTGGTCCCCGGTGGCCGCGCCTGTCCCTGCGGTAAACGGGGCTGCCTCGAGCGGTACTGCTCGGGGAGTGCGCTGGAGACCACGGCTCTGGAGTACATCGCCACCGGGCGCCACCCCGACAGCATGCTCGCCGGGATCTTCCACTCGCGGCCCGAGGAGATCACCGGGCGCAGCGTCGTGCGGCTGGCGCGGGACGGTGACCCGCTGGCCAGGGAGGTCATCGACGACTTCGCCCTGTGGCTGGGCCGGGGGTTGTCCGCGGTCCAGGATGTCCTCGACCCCGAGCTCATCGTTCTCGGCGGAGGCGTCTCCGCCGATGCGGACCTCTACCTCCCGGGGGCGCGGGCGGAGATGGAGGCGTCGGTCGTGGGGGCGGGTTTCCGTCCGCTGGCCCGCGTCGAAGCGGCCTCACTGGGGTCGGAGGCGGGTATGATCGGCGTGGCGCTTCTCGCCGGGCAGGCTCAGTTGAGCCCGTCCTCGACCGGCTCGTGAAAGGGATAGATCAGTGCAGAACCGCACCTACTGGTGGTTGAAGAATGTGGTCATCGGACCCTGGCTGTGGCTCTACAACCGGCCGTACTCCCGTGGCCTGGACAAGATCCCCGCGGACGGGCCGGTGATCCTCGCGTCGAACCACCTCGCGGTGATGGACTCCCTGTACTTCCCGTTGCTGGCCGAGCGTCAGCTGACGTTCCTGGCGAAGAAGGAGTACTTCACCACCCCGGGCTTCGCCGGGGGCATCCAGAAGTGGTTCTTCTCCTCGGTGGGGCAGGTGCCGATCGACCGTAACGACAAGAACTCCCAGGACGCCGCCCTGGACACGGCACTGCGGGTGCTGGACAAGGGTGATCCGCTGGGGATGTACCCCGAGGGCACGCGGTCGCCGGACGGCCGGTTGTACCGGGGGAAGACCGGTATGGCCCGCATCGCGCTCCAGTCCGGGGCAATGGTCTACCCGGTGGCGATGATCGACACCCAGAAGGCCAACATCGCCGGGTCCTGGATCCTCAGGCCGCACCGGGTCGGTGTCATCGTCGGTGACCCGATCGACCCTGCGGACTTCGCCGACAGCGGGGAGGACGAGTACGCGCGTGCCCGGGCACTCACCGACTACACGATGGAGCGGCTGGCGGAGCTGTCGGGACAGGAGTACGTCGACAGCGTGTACGCCGCCGACGTCAAGGAGTCGCTGACCGCGGGCCGTGGCTATCCGGAGGGGACGGAACCCGGCGCCGGTCGGGTGCTGGGGACGAAGCCTCGACCGCGTTTCCTGCGTTTCCGTCTCTGAGCCGGGACGTCACTCCGGGGTTCAGCAGGCCGGGACGCAGGCCGGCGAGGGCGAGCCAGACGGCGCCGACCACCACGTACTCGGACCCCAGGACCTTCTGCCACCAGGTCCAGGATTCCTCCGCCCCGTGGGCGGAGGGCAGGTAGACGTGCACCGGGAACGCCGTCGAGGTGAGCACCAGCAGGGCCGTGAGGACGGCCAGGGGGACCACGGCGGCACGGACCCGGCGGTGCGACCACAGCGCTGTCCCGGTGACCATGAGCATCGGCAGCAGCCACACCCAGTGGTGGGCCCACGAGACCGGGGACACCAGCAGTGCGAGCAGGGCGTTGGTGCACACCGCGGCGGTGTGGGCGCCGACGGCGATGAGCCTCAGCATCACCACGGCGACGGCGACCACGGTCGCTGCCGCGAGGACGTACCACAGGGTGGTCTGCAGCGGGTCACCGGTGACACGGGCCAGGAACCCGCGCAGCGACTGGTTCGCGGAGTACGCCAGGCCACCGATGCGGGAGGGGTCGCTGACGGTCTCGGTCCAGTACTGGCGTGAGTCCGTCGGCAGGACGAGCCATGCCAGTGCTGTGGCGGCGATCCCGGAGACCACACTGGTGACCGCGGGTCCCCACTGGCGGCGGAGCAGGAAGTAGAGGCCGAACACCGCCGGGGTGAGTTTGACCGCCGCGGCCAGGCCGATGAGCATGCCGCGTGGCCAGGGGGTGCGGGGGAGGAGCAGGTCTGCGGCGACCATGAGCATGAGCAGGATGTTGATCTGCCCGTACTCCAGCGTGTGGGTGACCGGCCAGAGCCAGACGGCCACCGGCAGTGCGGCGAGGGCGGCCAGCATGGTCTGTCGAGGGGTGGACAGGCGGGACAGGGGGGTCACGGAACGTGCCGCGCCCTCGGCGACCAGCGCGTGGAGGACGATCATGACCGTCATGACCAGGGCGGCCACGCTCAGTGCGGTGAAGGCGAGGTAGCCCACCGTCCCGGACACCAGGGCCAGGGGGGCGAAGACGAGGGCGGCCAGCGGAGGGTAGGTGAAGGGCAGCGTGATGCCCTGCGCCCGGAAACCGTGGATGTACAGGGCGTCGCCGTCGAGGACGGCACGGCCGCCGCCCCGGTAGATGTCGTAGTCGAAGTGATAGGTCAGGGTGTCGTCGCTGATGATGAAGCGGAGGATCCCGGCGACGGTGACGGCGACGACGACGCCGATGTACCAGATTGTCACGGTGCGGCGGGAGAGGGACGGTGCGCTGCGTTTTTCCACAGTTGCTGACTCTATATCAGGGCACGCTCAATTGATTCTTCCGCGCCTTTGGGGCACCCTGGAATCCCGTGTCTGACACATCCGGAACCTCGTACGGCAACACCAGCGATCCCACCACCGCCCGCCTCACCCGCGACACCGACGCGGACCGTGAGGCGGGTACGTCTGCGCGCCGCACACCGAACCGGCTCCTGTGGGCCGACTGCGCCAAGGGTCTGTCGATCATCGGTGTGTGCTACATGCACGTCGTCACCGGTGTCCCGGGTGGGACGTCGACCGCGTGGAACTGGTTCAACGACTTCATGGACCCGATCCGGATGCCGCTGTTCTTCGTCATCTCGGGTCTGTTCGCCCACCGGGTGATCGAGAGGACGCTGGGGGACCTGTGGTACCGCCGGCTCTGGTTCCTGCTGGTGCCGTACCTCGTGTTCACCCCGGTGCAGGCGGCGATCCGGCTGGACATGGCCGACGACCTGAGCTGGACCAGCCTCGCCAGGGCCATCGTCCTCGGCGACCCCGGGATCTGGTTCCTGTACGTCCTGATGGTCTTCAACATCCTGGCCTGTCTCCTGCGGCGGGTGCCGCCGTTCTGGGCCGTGGCACTGTCGTTCCTGCCCGCCCTCGTCGTCGCTGCGGCGGGGTGGACCGCGTACCCGGAGCTCACGCACATCACCCAGTACGCCCCCGCGTTCTTCCTGGGGCTGCACTTCCGTCGGGTCTTCTTCAGGATCGCCGCGGGTGCGGGCCGTCCGGCGGTCGTCGCCACGGCGGTGCTGGTGTTCGTCGGCTGGGAGTGGGTCTACTCCTCGGTCGCCGACATCGTCCGGCCGGACGGTTGGTCCACCGGGGAGGCCTCGGTGATGAGTCTCCTGGCACTGGTCCGCATCGTCACCGCGGTTCCGGTGGGGATCCTCGTGGCCACCTGGATCTCCCGTACACCGGGGCTGTCGGGGGTGATCGCGGCGATCGGGCGCAACACGCTGCCGGTCTACGTCTCGCACCATGCGGCACTGCACCTGGTCTCCGATGTCGTCGTTCCCTCCCTGGTCGCCTCCGACCCGGAGGTGTGGGGATTCCTGGACGACATGAACGTGCTGATCGTCACCGGTCTGCTGACCTGCGTGGTGTCCGGTTTCATCTTCTACCTCGTCGGCAGGACGCCGGTGCTCGGGTGGGTGCTGCAC
>NZ_JALAGY010000008.1 GCF_022712195.1 Corynebacterium sp.
AGGGCCTCGAGGGCGGTGTTGGCGCCGGCGACGTAGGTGGCGTGGTGCTTGTCGTGGTGCAGCTGCATGATCTCGGCGGAGATGTGCGGCTCGAGGGCGTCGTAGTCGTAGGGGAGGTCGGGAAGCTCGTAGACAGCCATGGATGATGCTCCTTCTCGTCGTTGTGGTGACCGCCCGTGACGGTCTGACGCCGAGGCTAATACCTGAAGTGCACTTGAGGTCAAGGAGACGGACGGCCGGATTCCGGGGGTCCCGACAGCCGTCGCGCACCCTGGCCGGTGGCACCGAGGGCGTCGTCCGGGTTGAGCAGTGCGCAGGCCTTCAGGGACAGGCACCCGCAGCCGATACAGCTGGTCAGTTCATTCTCCAGGCGTTCGATGCCGCGTCGGCGTTCCTCGAGCTCGCGTTTCCATCGCCGGGACGCCACCTGCCACTCCTTGTGGGTCGGGGCGCGGTCGAGGGGGACCGTGCTGAAGGCGTCCTGCACGCTCTTCAACGGGATGCCGAGCGTCCTGGCGACACCGATCAACGAGATCCGGCGCAGCATGTGCCGGGCGTAGAGCCGGTGGTTTCCGGAGGTCCGTACCGAGGCGATGAGGCCGAGGTCCTCGTAGTAGCGCAGCGCCGAGACCGCGGTGCCGGTGCGCCGGCTGGTCTCACCGATGCTCAGGAGATCGTCGGCACTGCCACGGGTCTCATCGTCATCCTGGTGCGGCGTCACTGGGGCGTTCAACTCCTGCCGGTGTCAACGGAAAGGTCACGTGGACGTGAGACCCTGGTTCTCCACCGGAGCCTACGCCGCCAACACCGGAAGCTCAGGTGAGAAGCTCCTGATACCATCCCCGGATGACATGGTTGCTGATTTTCGCAGGTCTCGTCGTACTGCTGGTGGGCGGTGCCGTGCTCCCGAGGCGGGCGGAGTACCGGGGTGACGCCGTGACGACGGGATTCCCGTGGTTCTGGCTCGTCTTCCCGCTGACGGCCTTCTTGGTCGCGTTGGCTGCCGCGGCGTGGTTGCCGGGGGCGGGGCCCGGCGTCGCGAATTTCGGCTGGACGATGTACGCGCCACTGGCTGACGCTGACGAGACCTCGACCACCACGTTCCTCTCGGATGAGCCGGCATGGCTTCTGCTCAGCGGGCAGTGGGCCAGAACCGGATATCCACTCCTCGCGGTCGGTGGCCTCGTACTGTCTTCATGGGCCTGGAGGAGGCGGCGGATATGAGCTGGGCCATGGGATTGATTTTCCTCGGTTCAGTGCTGGTGGTCGCGGTGACCGGGGCGATAGTCATTCCGCGGCGTCCACAAGGACGGCGCCGCGGTTTCCCGTGGTTCTGGGTGACGTTCCCACTGGCTGTCTTGGGGCTGGTATCGACGCTCGGAATCGTACTCGCCTTCACGTCGACGATCTACATGCCTCACGACGACCCGGTGGGGCTCTCGATGCCGTATCACGGGGCCCTCGGGACCCCGGGACGGGAGTTCCTGTCCAATGAGCAGTTCCGACAGGTGTTCGGACCGCTTCCTTATGCCTTCTACCTCTGGTTCTTCCCGGTGCTCGGGGTGTTCTGCGCCGTCGCCTCCGTGATTGCCTGGAGACGCGGCCGGGTGTAGCCGCCGCGCTATGCGGCGCACTGCCCGGTCGGGACGGACGGTGCGTCGGCCGTGAACGCCGGCGCCGCCTGTTCCAGGGCGTCCACCGGGACCGCGTAACCGGTGGAGGGGGTTGTCTCGTCCCGGGCGAAGACGACACCGGCGACCTGCCCTTCCGGGGTGAGGAAGGGGCCGCCTGAGTTCCCGGGGACGACCTCCGTCTGCAACCGCAGGACGGACCGGACCGACGGAGGCACCCCGGCACCGTCGCCACCGAAGCGTGTCGGCCCGGCGGTGACCACGCGGGCGGTCACCGACTGGAACGGTCCGCCACCGGGATACCCCTGGACCACGCCCACGTCTCCGGGGACCACGTCGCCTCTGAGGGGCAGTGGCCGGGCGTCGAGGTCCACCGCGATGACGGCGATGTCGTCGTCCTCGTTGAAGTACACCACGCGCCCGTCCGCGGCCTGACCGTCCTGCAGGGTGACCACCGGCGCATCGACCCCGGCGACGACATGGGCGTTGGTGACCACCCGGTTGTCCGCGACGACGAACCCGGACCCGGTGGGCATCATCCGGCACGCCGAGGCGATCCCGGACACCCGGGCGACCGATGCGGCCGCGTTGACCAGCGCCGGCGACTCCGGGTCCGGGAGCTGATTCTCCGGAGCCTCCGGCGCGGACGGTCCCCGGCCCGGCAGAGGAGCCGGAACCGCGGAACCGGGGACGGAGGGAAGGAAGGTCTCGCCGAACAACGCCGCCCGGATCTCGTCGCCGGCCTCACGCAGCCGGTCGGGGAGGAGGCCGTCGACGGTGCGCAGCGCAGCGGACGAGGATACCGCGGGGGAGAGCCCGGGAATGCCCGCGGTCGCCACCCCTGTCCCCACAAGTGACAGCGCCACAGCCGCCGCCACCGTCGACACGGCCCCGCCCAGGATCCGCTCGGGGACACGGAGCTTCAGGCGGTCGGCGCCGAGCCGGACCAGCGACCCCAGTGAAGACCCGAGGCCGGCACCGGCCAGCAGCAGGGCGGAGATCGTCAGTCCCCCGGCCAACCAGCGCCAGGACGGGTCGGAGACCACGTCGACCACCGCCGGCACGGCCCACGGGACCAGCAGGGCACCGCCGACCAGGCCGACCAGTGAGCCGAGTGAGGAGAAGAACCCGGCCCGGAGTCCGGCGGAGAGCGAGAGGAGGAGAAGGGCGACGACGATGAGGTCGACGATCATCGGACGGTGCTCTCAGGCAGTGGGGAGGTGTGCATCAACACCAAGGATAGGCCGCGGCACCGCCGGGCCGGCAGTCGGAGTCAACTGTGGTTTCCCGCCCCCGGGGCCGGGTGCGGGTCTGGGCGCGAGTTTGGGCGCGGACCGGCGCGTTCCCTCCGCAGCAGGAGCACCAGGGGGACGGCGTAGAGCGCGGCGATGACCGTGCCGACGGCGACCGGGCCGCTGGCGCCGAGGGAGGTGGCCAGCGTCCGGCCGGCGATCCAGGAGCCGACGGCGGTGCCCACGTTGAAGGCTGCCGTCGCCATCGCCGAGGCCAGTGTGGGCGCCTTGTCCGCGTAGCGCACGGCCATGCCGATGAGCACCGGGTTGGTCGACATGCCGAACAGTCCGAGCAACACCACCAGCACCACGGCGACGACGGCGTTGCCGGAGAAGAGGAGCAGTCCGGCCAGCACCAGGAACGTCGCGGTCGCGGAGGTGAACAGGACGGCGAACGGTCGTGACGTGCCGAGAGCGCCGCCCAGGTTCGAGCCGATGAAGGCACCGGCACCGTAGCCGACCAGGACCAGCGGAACCGCCGAGGCCGCCAGCCCGCTGGTGTCCGTCAGCAGCGGCGCGATGAAACTGTAGACCGCCAACGAGGACCCGCAGACCACCGCGCACCCGGCGAGGACCAGCCACACCCGCCCGTCGGCCAGACTGCGCAGCTCGGCCCGCAGGGACGGGGGCGGAGTGTCGCCGGGGTCGGCGGGCACCCGCCGGAAGACGACCAGTGCGCCGAGTACGGCCAACACCGCCAACGTCCAGAACGGGCCACGCCAGCCGACGGTCTGACCGGCGAACGCGCCCAACGGCACGCCGACGACATTGGCCAGCATGCCGCCGCCCAGCACGATACCCAGGGCCTTGGACGCGAGTGAGGGGCCGGCCGCCCGGGCGCCGACCACCGCGGCGACCGCCCAGAATGCACCGGTGGCCAGCGCGGTGAGGAAACGTGCCGCCAGGATCAGCGGCAGGACGGAGGTGACCGCCACGGTGACGTGGCCGAGGGCGAAGACCAGCAGGGCCAGCGTGAGTGTCACCCGTCGGGGAAGCCGGAGGGTGAGGGCTGCCATGGCCGGGGTGCCGACGATCATGCCGACGGCGAAGACGGTGATCATCAGGCCGGCGTCGGACACCGGCACCGACAGGTCCTCGGCGATCTCCGGGAGGATCCCCGCGACGATGAACTCCGTGGTGCCCATGAGGAACACGCCCGCGGAGAGGACGTATGTGACGAACGGCAGGCGCCGTCCGGTGGCTGCCGGAGCGGCGGAGCGAGAGGTAGAGGTACCGGACATGTGCGTGGCCTGCCCTACACCGTCAGCATGACCTTGACGGCGCGCCGCCCGGACATCGCCGCGTAGCCCTCGGCCGCGTCCTCCAGCGGCAGGGTGAGGTCGAAGACCCGGCCCGGATCGATCTCGCGGTCCCAGACTCTCCGGATGAGGTCGGGGAGGTAGCGGCGTACCGGGGCAGGCCCACCGTGGAGGTGGACCTCGGCGAAGAAGACCTCGTCCATCGGCAACGAGACCCCCTCGTGTGCCACGCCGACGAAGCCGACGTGCCCGCCGCCGCGGGCGGAGTGGATGGCCTGCAGGAAGGACTCGCGGGTGCCCACCGCCTCGATCACACTGTGGGCCCCGAGGCCGTCCGTGAGTTCCCTGACCTTCGCGACGCCAGCTTCGCCGCGTTCCTCGACGATGTCTGTGGCCCCGAACTCGCGCGCCAGTGCCTGACGGTCGGCGTGACGGGACATGGCGATGATGCGCTCTGCACCCATCTCCCTGGCGGCGAGGACACCCATCAGGCCCACGGCACCGTCGCCGACCACGGCGACGGTCTTGCCGGGACCGGCCTCGGCGGCGTCGGCGGCGAACCAGCCGGTGCCCAGGACGTCCGACGCCGCCAGCAGCGACGGGAGGAGGTCCTCGTCCGGTTCACCGGGGGTGGCCACCAGCGTGCCGTCGGCGAGGGGGATCCGCGCCTTCTGCGCCTGGGTGCCGATGCCGGCGTGCACGAACTCGGCGTGGACGCACTTGGACGGGTACCCCGAGCGGCAGATCTCGCATTCTCCGCAGGAGATCACGAAGGACCCGACGACGTGGTCACCGGGGGTCACGGTGGTCACGGCGCTGCCGACCTCCTCGACGACTCCGACGTACTCGTGGCCCATGTGCAGGTGGTCGGCGGGTTCCACACCACGGTAGGGCCACAGGTCGGATCCGCAGATGCATGTCGCGGTGATGCGGATGACGGCGTCGGTGGGGTCGATGATCCGCGGGTCCTCGCGGTCGCCGACGCGGATGTCGCCGGGGGCGTCCATGATGACTGCTCGCACGGGGGAAGCTCCTGTCTCTCGGGTGTTCCGGGGTTCTCACTCCAGGCAACCAGGCCTGCCGCGCGGCAGGGAGAGCCTGTCGAGCGGGGTACCGGCGGTACCTCCCACGGCGCCGGGGCCTGTCCTAAGCTCGGGGCATGGGTAACGGCACAGACCTCAAGGCGGACGTCAGGGAGTTCCTCACCACCCGTCGGGCCAAGGTCACTCCCGCTCAGGTCGGACTCCCCGCGGGGACGAACCGCAGGGTGCCGGGGCTTCGGCGCAGCGAGGTGGCGACCCTCGCAGGAGTGAGTGTGGAGTACTACACGAAGCTGGAACGTGGAGCGATCGCCGGAGCTTCCCCCGAGGTCCTGGACAGCCTGGCCAGGGCGCTGCGTCTCAGTGACGCCGAACGTGCGCACCTCTTCGACCTCGCGCACGCGGCGAGCCCGGTGGCCCGTCCCCCGAAGACGCGGGACGCCTCAACCTGGACTCCCTCTCCCGGCCTGCAGTGGTCCCTGGACGCCGTCACCGCCGGACCGGCCTTCGTGCGCAACGGCCGGATGGACCTGCTGGCGACCAACACGCTGGCCAGGGCATTCTACGGTCAGGTGTTCGACATGCCGGGGCGTCCTGCGGGTCCGCCGAACATCGCCCGGCACGCTTTCCTGGACCGGCGGGCACGGGACTTCTACCCGGACTGGGACGAGATGGCGGACATCACCGTGGCGATCCTGCGCACCGAGGCGGCGCGCGACCCGCACAACAAGTCCCTGCATGATCTCGTCGGGGAACTGTGCACCCGCAGCGACGAGTTCCGCACCCGGTGGGGTGCCCACGACGTGCGCCACCACGGCAGCGGTTTCAAGCGTTTCCACCACCCGGCGGTGGGGGAGATGGTGCTGGCGTACGAAGGGTTGAGGATGGAGGAGGAGCGGGGGTTGACCGTCACGATCTACTCTGCGGAACCGGGGTCGCCGTCGGACGACGCGCTGAAGCTGCTGGCGTCGTTCGCGGCGTCGGACGGGCCGGAGGGCACGGAGGCTACGGAGGCTACGGAGGCTACGGACGGCAGGCTGCCGTCCGGCGGGGTGGATCGCGGCACATCAGGGTGACCGGACGCCTACCCTGGGGGACGCACACCGCCACCGACCTCACCCGAGGAGACAGACACCGTGTTCACCGGCCTGCTGATCGAGAACGACGACTCCTACCGCACCAGCCTGACGGACCTGGACGAGCGGCAGCTCCCCGACGGCGACGTGACCGTACGGGTGAGCCACTCCGGCCTGAACTACAAGGACGCCCTGGCGATCACCGGCAGCGGGAAGATCGTACGGGACTTCCCCATGGTGCCGGGCATCGACCTGGCCGGCGAAGTGGAGCACAGTGACGACCCCGCCCACCGGGTCGGCGACAAGGTCGTCCTCAACGGCTGGGGAGTGGGGGAGAAGCACTGGGGAGGGCTCGCGCAGAAGGCGCGGGTCAGGGGCGACTGGCTGGTCCCGCTGCCGGAGGCCTTCACCCCGGAACAGGCCATGGCCATCGGCACCGCCGGGTACACCGCGATGCTCTGCGTCCAGGCGCTGGAACGGCACGGGGTGACACCGGACCAGGGGGAGATCGCCGTCACCGGGGCGTCCGGCGGCGTCGGCAGCGTGGCTGTGGCACTGCTCGCCAGGCTCGGCTACACGGTGGTGGCGGTGACGGGCCGCCCGGAGGAGAACCGCTACCTGGAGGACCTCGGAGCCGCCGAGATCCTGGACCGCTCGGGGTTCGCCGAGGCGGGAAAGCCCCTGCAGAAGGCACGGTGGGCCGGCGCGGTCGACGTGGCCGGCAGCCACACCCTGGCGAACATCCTGGCGGGCACGAAGTACCGCGGGGTGGTCACCGCCTGCGGCCTGGCGGCGGGGATGGACCTGCCGGCGTCGGTGGCGCCGTTCATCCTTCGTGGGGTGACGCTCGCCGGTGTCGACAGCGTGATGTGCCCGCTGGAGGACCGGCTGGAGGCATGGCGGCGCCTCGGCGAGCTCCTCGACCCGGGGACGCTGGACACGATCACCTCGACAGTCGGACTGGACGAGGCAGCCCCCACCGCCCGGAAACTCCTGGAGGGCGCGGTACGCGGACGCGTGGTGGTCGACGTCAACCGATTCTGAGCGGCCGTGTCGGCGGAGCCCTGACACGGGCCCGGATTCATACCTGGGTATGAGCCGCACCGCCGCGGGCGGGACGAATGTACGACCCCACGGCCCGCCCGGATCAGCCTCTGGGCCGATGTGTCCGCGGCGCCGGCGGAGAACACTGGGATCCATGATCACAGTAGAGAAGATGTCGAAGAGCTACGGACGGTTCCAGGCCGTCCACGAGTTGTCGTTCACGGTGCCGGACGCGGCGGTGACGGGTTTCCTGGGGCCGAACGGGTCGGGTAAGTCCACCACCATGCGGTGTGTGCTGGGGTTGGACCGTCCCACGGCGGGGCGGGCGTTGTTCGACGGGCAGGAGTTCGCCGCGGTCGCCGACAAGCCGGCG
>NZ_JALAGY010000074.1 GCF_022712195.1 Corynebacterium sp.
CCCTTGGGACGCCGATTCGCGCCCCGACGGTACGACACAGCGGAGCCATCCAGCCCCGTGACCTGCAAGAACCCCATCCCCTTGTCTTAGGAGCCATCTACACTATGTCCCCCACCCAGGATGCCCCCACGACCGCCCTCACCCCACAGCAGCGCGTCTGGCGCGCCGCCGACGCGCTGGCGGCCAACGGGCAGCGCGTCACTGCCCGAGCCGTCCGAGTCCAGGCGCGCATCGACGCCACGGCTGTCCAGACCCACCTGCCGGCCTGGCGCGCGGAGCAAGAGGCTGCGGCCGCCGACGCCGCGGCCGCCCCCCCCGTCCCAGAGCAGGTCATCGCCGCCTGCGGCCGCATCTGGACAGCTGCGTGGGCTGAGGCCGAGTCCCACCACCGCCGACCGCTGGACGAGGCGGGGGCGCGGATCGAGGAGCTGGAGAGGCAGCTCGCTCAGCTGGACACCGACGCCGCGGCCGCTGAGGCCGAGCTCGCTGAGGCCCAGCAGCTGCGAGCGGAGGCTGAGGCCACCGCGAATGCAGCGGTGGCCGCCCAGGCCGCCGCTGAGGCGCAGGCACTCACGGAGGAGAAGGCCCGCCGTAGGGCCGAGGCCCGCGCCGAGCAGGCCGAAGCAGCACTGAGAGAGGCGCTCCAGGCCGCATCCGATGCCCGGGCCCGCAGCGCCGGTCTGGCCGCGTAGCCCGCCGGCACCTTCGAGTGCGGTCACGCGGTAACCCGACGAAAAGGACCCTCGACCTGTACCGGTCGGGGGTCCTTGGTCTGCTAAAGATCCGCTAAAAGCACCCCATCACCGCAGGTCCCATTTAGCGGGCGGAAACTCTCCGACCTGCACGATCAGACGTTGAACTTGAACTCCACCACGTCGCCGTCCTGCATCACGTAGTCCTTGCCCTCCTGGCGGACCTTGCCGTGGTTGCGGGCCTCGGCGACGGAGCCGTACTCGTCCAGGTCGGCGAAACCGACGATCTCGGCCTTGATGAAGCCGCGTTCGAAGTCGGTGTGGATCACACCGGCGGCCTGCGGTGCGGTCGCCCCCTGCGGGATCGTCCAGGCACGCGCCTCCTTCGGCCCGGCGGTGAGGTAGGTCTGCAGTCCCAGCGTGGCGAAACCGGCCTTGGCCAGCGTCTGCAGACCCGGCTCGTCCTGCCCCACCGAGGCGAGGAGCTCCGCGGCCTCCTCGTCGTCGAGTTCAAGCAGCTCGGCCTCGGTCGCGGCGTCCAGGAAGACGCAGTCCGCCGGCGCCACGAGGTCGCGCAGCTCCTTCTGCCGTGCCTCGTCGGTCAACACCGCTTCATCGGAGTTGAACACGTAGAGGAACGGCTTCGCCGTCATCAGGTGGAGTTCCCGCACCGCGGCGAGATCGAACTCCCCGGACACCGACGCCGAGTACAGCGTGCGACCGTCCTCGAGGATCTCCTGCGCCTGCTTGGCTGCGGTGGCCTGGTCCGCCTTGTCGCGGTCCTTGCGTCCCTCCTTCTCCAGCCGCGGCACGGCCTTCTCCACGGTCTGCAGGTCGGCGAGGATGAGCTCGGTCTCGATGACCGAGATGTCCGTCGCCGGGTCGACGCGCCCGTCGACGTGGATCACGTCGTCGTTGGAGAAGGCGCGCACCACCTGGCAGATCGCGTCCGCCTCACGGATGTTGGCGAGGAAGGCGTTGCCCATCCCCTCGCCTTCGGAGGCGCCCTTGACGATGCCGGCGATGTCCACGAACGACACCGTGGCCGGCAGGATCCGCTCGGACGAGTAGATCTCCGCCAGACGGTTCAGACGCGGGTCCGGGAGCTCCACGAGGCCGACATTCGGCTCGATGGTGGCGAACGGGTAGTTCGCCGCGAGGACGTCGTTGCGGGTCAGGGCATTGAACAGCGTGGACTTACCGACATTGGGCAGGCCGACGATTCCGAGAGTAAGGGTCACGACGCCCATCCTAACCGGTACCGCCCCGGCGACGACGCACACCCCCGTCGCTTCCGTCTGCCCTGAAACCCTTTCCTAACTGTCTGTTTCCTGGAAGTCTGGTGGGAATCTAGGATAGATTCGATTTCTTCAGTTCACCTGCCACAACTAGACCCCGGAGGCACCCGCACATGTCTGCAGACGCTTCATCCGGGCCGCAGGTCGGTTCCGACGGCAAAGACGGAAAGGTCACCCGCGACACGTTCAACTCGCGGATCCTCTTCCTCTTCGCCGCCATCGGTTCCGCCGTCGGCCTCGGCAACATCTGGCGATTCCCCTACGTCGCCTATGAATCTGGCGGCGGAGCGTTCCTCGTCCCCTACATGATCGCGCTGCTCACAGCGGGCATTCCCCTGCTGTGGATGTTCTTCGCACTGGGGCACCGGTTCCGCGGGTCGGCCCCGCTGGTCTTCCGCCGCATCCACCCGCGCGCCGAGATCCTGGGCTGGTTCCAGGTCGGCATCTCGTTCTTCATCGCCGTCTACTACGCCGCGATCATCGGGTGGGCGCTGCTCTACACGATGAAGTCCTTCACCAAGGGCTGGGGCGAGAACCCCGGCGAGTACTTCTCCGGTGAGTTCCTCCAGGCCGAGACCGACACCGTCTTCTCCGGCAGCTTCGTGATGCCCATCTTCATCACCATGATCGTGGTGTGGGCCGTCGTGCTGCTCACCCTGGCGCTGGACGTCAGCAAGGGCATCGGACGACTCAACGTCATCTTCATCCCGCTTCTGCTGGTGCTCTTCCTGGTGATGGTGGTCCGTGCCCTGTTCCTCGACGGTGCGGCCACCGGCCTCGACGCACTGTTCACCCCGGACTGGAGCGCGCTGACCGACGCCACGGTGTGGATCGCCGCCTACGGGCAGATCTTCTTCTCCCTGTCCATCGGCTTCGGCATCATGATCACCTACTCGTCCTACCTCAAGCCGAGGTCCAACCTGACGAGCACCGGCCTGGTCACGGCCTTCGCCAACTCCTCCTTCGAGGTGCTCGCCGGCATCGGCGTGTTCGCTGCACTGGGCTTCATGTCCGCCGCCTCCGGCATCCCGGTCAGCGAGGTCGCCACCTCCGGAATCGGCCTGGCCTTCGAGGCGTTCCCGACGATCATCAACCAGATGCCGGCCGGTGAACTCTTCGGCATCCTGTTCTTCGCCAGCCTGGCGATCGCGGGCATCACCTCGCTGATCTCCATCGTGGAGGTCGTCTCCTCTGCTGTCCGTGACAAGTTCGACCTCCCCCGTCGTGTCGCCACCCTCTCCGTGGGCATCCCGATGGCCGTGCTGTCGATCCTGGCGTTCTCCGCGACCAGCGGACTGGTGACCCTGGACATCATGGACAAGTTCACCAACAACATCGGCATCGTCCTCGCCGCACTCGTCGCGATCCTCGTCGTCGGTGTCCTGACGATGCGGATCAACGAGCTGGAGCAGCACCTCAACGCCGTCTCCTCGTTCCGGGTCGGCCCGACCTGGCGCACCTTCCTGATGTACGTGACCTCCGTGATCCTCACGTTCACCCTGCTCAGCGAACTCGGCACACTCCTGTCCGAAGGCTACGGCGGATACGCCGACAACCAGGTCTTCACCTGGGGCTGGCTGCTGATCATCGTCATCGCGCTGGTCGGCGTGGTCATGCACTTCGTCCCGTTCACCCGCAGGTCGCTCGTGCTGGAGGAGACCCCGGGATCGGACTTCGGCGTGCCCCCGGGCGGGCGCGCACGCGGGGCCCGCAACCCCCTCGCCGCAACCCCCGAATCTGAAGGAGTGAGCCGATGAGCACCACCGCAATCATCATGATGGCCCTGTTCATGGTCTTCCTGTGGGGCGGCCTGATCGTTGCCGTCATCAACCTCAGGAACCACTCCGACGAGGAGTCCGGGGAGCTCGGCACCGCACCCGGCACGGACGACGAGACCCTCGTCTTCCACGCCTCGTCCCACCCCGCGGGGTGAGTCCCGGCCCGTCCCGATGACGGCGGGCCCCTCGTCGTGCACAATGGGTCACGTGAGCAGCGATTCCAAGAACACCAACGGGTCCTCCGGGAGAAACACGTCGGACGGACCGAACGGCCCCGACCCACGTGACGTCGTGGCAGGACGGGACTTCGCCGACATCCTGATGGGATCCGGGCGGATGGACCCCGAGTCGACGCTACCGCTCCCCGGCGAGGAACCGACTCCGGAGAAGAGCCCCGCCGAGGCCGCGCGCGACTCGGCCTTCCTCAAGGACGACCCCGCGCTGCAGGAGCCGGACGACCAGTCCGCCGTGCTGGCGTCAGACTCCGAGACCGGCCCCGGGGACGAGATCCGCGACCGCGCCGAGGTCATCGGCACCTCTGCGCGATGGGCCGCAGGCTGGAGCCTGCGTTTCCTCGTCGTCGCCGCGGCCTTCTGGGTTCTCGGACGCGCGCTGTCGGGCGTGTGGTCCGGCATCCTGCCGGTGATCCTGGCGATCATCGTCTGCACCGTGCTGTGGCCGGTGGCACGGCAGCTGCGCCGCTGGCACGTGCCCAACGCTCTGGCCGTCCTGCTGACGATCGTCCTGTTCTTCGCCGTGTTCGGCGGCATCATCGCGGCCATCGCGCCCAGCGTGGGCAAGGGGATCCCGGACCTCGTGGACAGCGGGTCCCAGGGCATCGCGCAGATCCAGGAGTGGGTCGCCGGTCCCCCGCTGAACCTGCAGAGCGACCAGATCGACAACATGATCGCCCAGGCCACCAACTGGGTCCAGGACCAGACCGACCAGATCACCCAGACCGCCATCACCGGCGTCTCCGCGGTGACCTCGGCGGCCATCACGCTCTTCGTCATGCTGGTCCTGATCTTCTTCTTCCTGAAGGACGGCGAGAAGTTCCTGCCGATGATCCGGCGCATCGCCGGCCGTCGTGTCGGCTGGCACCTCACCGAGGTCCTTACCCGCTGCTGGAACACCCTCGGCGGATTCATCCGCACGCAGGCGATCGTCAGCTTCATCGACGCCTTCTTCATCGGCATCGGACTGGTGATCATGAACGTGCCACTCGCCGCCCCTCTCGCGATCATCACCTTCTTCGGCGGGTTCATCCCGATCGTCGGCGCCTTCACCGCCGGTGCGCTCGCCGTGCTGGTCGCACTGGTCGCCAACGGGTTCACCACCGCGCTGATCGTCCTGGGTATCGTGCTGGCCGTCCAGCAACTCGAAGGCAACGTCCTGTCGCCGGTGCTGCAGTCCAAGGCCATGAAGATGCACGCCGTCGTGGTGCTGCTGTCGGTCACCGTCGGTGGCGGGCTCTTCGGCATCATCGGCGCCTTCCTCGCGGTCCCGGTGGCCGCGATGATCACGGAGGTGTTCCGCTACATGGGCGACCTCACCGACCTGGCCACCGGCGAGAAGCACTCCGCCGACATCGACTTCGCCACCACCGCCGGCAAGCAGACCGGTGCCCAGCGTGAGCAGGCGGCCCAGCGTTGGCAGGACTGGCGCAAGTCACTGACGAGTGACGACTCCGGCGAGCCGAAGCCGTTCAGTAAACTGCTCGCGCCACTCCTCCCCGACGACAAGAGCGACAAGGGTGAGAAGGGCGACAAGCCGAGTGACGGCTCTGCTTCGAAGCAGTCGTGAGGATCGGGTAACATCAGCGCCCGTGACTTCTGAGACGAACGACGAGTCCGCCCCGTTGAACCGCAGGGGCCTGATCCCGGTGTGGGCTCCCCTGCTGGTGATGTTGGCCGTGGTGCTCACCGGGATCGTCCTCGGCGGGATCGGGACCTCCTACACCGTTCTCTTCGCCGTCTCGGCGATCGTGTGCACCGCACTGGTCGAACTGCGTGGACTGTTCCTCACCGTCGTCCTCCTGCCGGTCTACTGGTTCTTCGGCGTCACCGCCGCAGGCCTGGTCGGAGGGGCGTCGGCCACGGCGAACTCCAGCTTCAAGGCGACGCTGATCACCGTCGCCTACCCCGCGATCGAGAGGTTCCTCTGGCTGGCGGCCACG
Source organism: Corynebacterium sp. (assembly GCF_022712195.1). GTDB lineage: Bacteria > Actinomycetota > Actinomycetes > Mycobacteriales > Mycobacteriaceae > Corynebacterium. The sequence goes on from NZ_JALAGY010000074.1 coordinate 5,945, forward strand.
TTCGTGATCTGTGTGGTCATCGCCGTCGTCCGGCAGCGGATCGACGCCGCGGTCCTTCAGAACCAGCACCGGCGTGAGCTTTCCCGCCGACGCCACCTCAGCGACGCCGAGCAGAACAACCAACGTCTCAACGCCCGGGTACGCGACATCGACCGGACGTCGGACACGGAGCGGCCGGTACGCACCAGCCGCGCTGACCGTCCCCTCCCGACGGAGCGTCCTGACCGTCCCGAACGGGACCAGTCCACGACACGCGCCTACCGCTCGAGCTCCGCTGCACCCTCCTCCCCCGCGGCAGAGGAGCGTCGGACCGAGGACACCCCCCGGTACCGGCGGGCACGGGAGGCGGACCGTCGTCCCGCCCCGGAGGTGCGGCCCTCGGCAGCGGAGTCGGCCGGGGCACCGGAGAACCCGGAGAACCGCACCCGCACTGCGGCGGAACTGCGGGAAGCCAGCCGGCGTCGTCGGACGCGTAGCCAGGACCGCCCCCTCGACATGGACTAGGCACCCGACAAGGCACCGGGGTTCCTCCGTCCGGAGGTGTTACATCAGCTGGCGTTGCGCGCCGGACGCAGCTCGCGCGGCAGGGAGAACACCAGGTCCTCGGTGGCCGTGGTGACCTCCTCGATGCCGGTGAAGCCATGTTCTGCCAGCAGGTCAAGCACACCTCGCACCAGAAGCTCCGGAACGGAGGCACCGGAGGTGACGCCGACGGAGGTGACACCCTCCAACCAGGCGGGATCGACCTGCTCGGCGTAGTCGACCAGGTAGGACTCCTTCGTACCGTGCTGGAGCGCCACCTCGACCAGCCGCTTGGAGTTCGAGGAGTTCTGCGAACCGACGACGATCATCAGCTCCACCTTCGGGGCGATCGCCTTGACCGCGACCTGCCGGTTCTGGGTGGCGTAGCAGATGTCGTCGCTGGGCGGGGTCTCCAGCTGCGGGAACTTCTCCTGCAGGAGCTTGACCGTCCGCATCGTCTCGTCCACGCTCAGGGTCGTCTGGGACAGCCAGATGAGCTTCGTGTCCTCGGGGAAGTCCAGGGCGTCGACGTCTTCCTGGCCGTCGACGAGGTGCACCACGTCAGGCGCCTCACCGGCGGTCCCCTCGACCTCCTCGTGACCGTGGTGACCGATGAGAATGATCTGGTAGCCCTGCCTGGCGAACCGCTTGACCTCGTTGTGCACCTTCGTCACCAACGGACATGTCGCGTCGAAGGTCCTGAGGTTCAGCTGCCGGGCCTCCTGGTGCACCTGCGGGGAGACCCCGTGCGCGGAGAAGACCACGTTGGCGCCCTCGGGAACCTCGGTGGTCTGGTCGACGAAGATGACCCCGCGCTGCTCGAGCGTCTTGACGACGTGCTTGTTGTGCACGATCTCCTTGCGGACGTAGAGCGGGGCCCCGTGCTTCTCGAGTGCCTTCTCCACGGTCTCCACGGCCCGGTCGACGCCGGCACAGTAGCCGCGCGGCGCGGCCAGCAGCACCCGCTTGGCGACACCGTCGCCGGCGACGTCCCCGGGGTGGTCGATGGTGGTCGTGGGGGCGGTCGTGGTGAAGTTGTCCACAGGTGAAGCCTCAGTCATGTCCCCCATGCTATCCGACCTCTACAATCAGAGCCATGTCAGATGCTTCCCCAGCCTCGCCGCCGACCGGGGCGCCGCCGTCACCGACCTCCGCGGAGTCCCCGTGGCCGGTCCACGTCGTCAACGACAAGGTCAAGGGGTGGATCGAACGGCTCGGGCACCTGTGGGTGGAGGGGCAGATCACCCAGGTGAACATGAAGCCGTCCTGGAAGCTGTCCTACATCACCCTGCGGGACGTGGAGAAGGAACAGTCGATCCCGTTGACCTGTGCGACGTCGATGCTGCGCTCCATGCCCACGCCGCTGAAGAACGGTGACCGGGTGGTGGTCTACGGCAAGCCCGCCTACTACTCGGGCCGCGGCTCCTTCTCCCTGTGGGTCTCGCGCGTCCAGCACGTCGGCGTCGGCGAACTGCTGGCCCGGATGGAGCAGCTCAAGCGTGCGTTGGACGCCGAAGGTCTCTTCGACCCACGGCTGAAGCGTCCGCTGCCTTTCCTGCCCCGCAGGGTCGGTCTGGTCACCGGGCGCGGTTCCGCCGCCGAACGTGACGTCCTGGCGGTCGCCCACGACCGGTGGCCCTCGGTGGAGACCGAGGTGGTCAACACCGCGGTCCAGGGCCCGCAGGCGGTCCCCCAGGTCATCGCCGCTCTCCAGCAGCTCGAGGACGACCCCCGGGTGGACGTGATCATCGTGGCCCGGGGCGGCGGCTCGGTGGAGGACCTGCTGCCCTTCTCCGAGGAGGCACTGGTCCGGCAGGTCAGCCGGATGACCACGCCGGTGGTCAGCGCCATCGGACATGAGCCGGACAACCCGATCCTCGACAACGTCGCCGATCTCCGGGCGGCGACGCCGACCGACGCAGCCAAACGCGTCGTCCCGGACGTCGTCGCCGAGCGCGCACTCGTCACCGAGCTTCGCGACCGTGCCGCCGGTGCCCTGCGCTCCTGGGTCGCCAATGAACAGCGCGGCCTGTCGACCGTCCGGTCGCGCCCGGTCCTGGCCGATCCGTTGCTGCCCATCCGGCGGCAGCAGGAGGTCGTGTCCGAGGCCCGGCAGCGCAACGACCGCGCCCTGGGCATCACCATCCGGGACATGCGCTCCCAGATCACCTCGCTGAAGGCACAGGTCAACGCGTTGGGCCCGTCGCAGACGCTACGCCGCGGCTACTCCGTGGTGCAGGTTCTCCCCAGGGACCACACCCCGCCCCAGGTGGTGACGACCGTCGACGACGTCTCCCCGGGCTCCCAGTTGCGCATCCGTGTCCTGGACGGATCCGTCACCGCGGCCGCCATGGCGGTCCAGCACGCGGAGGGCACCGACAGCAGAGCAGACCGCACACCCGCCCCAGAAACCGGTAACGACCGAAAGGACACCCCCACCGATGAGTGACAACGACGACAGGCAGACCTTCCGCCCCCTGGAAGAACTGAGCTATGAACAGGCCCGCGACGAGCTGGTGGAAGTGGTCAAGATCCTGGAGCTCGGCCAGATGAGCCTCGACGAGTCACTGCGCTTCTGGGAACGCGGGGAGGAACTCGCCGCGTACTGCGAGCGCTACCTCGACGGCGCCTCCGAGCGCGTGGAGGCCGCGTTGCAGAACCGCAACGGCGGAGACGACAGCTCCGCCGAGACCGAGTAGCAGCAGTAGCTGCAGTAGATGTACTAGCCGGTGACGATCGGGTCGGTGGCCACGACCTTGTCCGCGAGGGTCTCGTAGAGTTCACCGGTGGCGGTGCCGGACAGGATCACCGTGGAGTCTCCCAGGTCAGCCGCCCAGACCGGACGGGCGTCGTCCCCGGTGTAGATCCGCCACGTCACCGTGTCCCCGGCGGACTCGGCGGTCTTTCCCGACGCGGTGCTGCGGTGTGTCCCGGTCTCCTCACGGAACTCGTCGTCCACGTCCGCCACGGCGTCCTCGGGCTCCACCCCGGTCTGGGTCAGCGAGATGTAGTGCTTCTCGTCGACCACCCACCCGGCGATCGACGACGGCTCCCCGTCCACAGTCGTCCGCCGCCCCGAGTTCGGCTGCCAGTTGTCCGGCAGGTCGGGGTTACGCACCGGGAAGCTCAGGCTCCGCGCCTCACTGTCGAGGATCGCGTCGACGTCTACCTCGTTGACGGGCCCGGCGGTGTCCGCCGGTCCGGGGTTGTAACTGCACAGTCCGGTGAAGCCGACAGAGAACGCCATCACCAGCCCCAACGCCCCCAGCGAAAGAAGCAGGTCGCGGGTGGAGGTGAACATGCGCGGTTTCTCGAGTTTCACGGCACTGATTATTGCAGACAACCGCCCCGGGGACCCTAACCGCAGCCGTGCGGCACAGTCAGGGACACGCAGACACAGGCGGACACAGGTGTGGGGACACCTGCGCAGGCCGGCCGGACAGACTCATGGAACAATGGAGGCACCCCCGATGCACTACCGATTTCAGAAAGCTGGTCTCCGATGACTTCCGGATCTGACTCTGTCCCCACC
>NZ_JALAGY010000075.1 GCF_022712195.1 Corynebacterium sp.
CCCTCCCGGCCCCTGCTCCCCTACCGTCGCTTCCGGTCCCGGAACCGGGTCGGCGGCTGGTCCTCGTACAGGCCGGTGATCTGGCGGCGGATGTGCTCACGGCGGTTGTAGGTGGCCTCCCGGATGGCCTCGTCGTTGTCGAAGCTCGAGCCGATCGCCCCCGCCATCGTGCCCAGCGACGCCGTCAGCCACGCCAGTTTCGCGTAACCCCAGGGGAACGGCTCGTCGCTGACCTGAGCCCGGAAGTAGTTCGTGTCCACGATGACCATCGACAGCACCAGGAGGACGGCGAAGACGGTGGTGTAGATCAGGGCTGCGGCGATCAGCACCGTGGCCAGCGTCGCGCGGTTGTCCATCCGGGCGCGCCACTTCGCCACGCTGTCGGACTCCCGGTTCGGCCACCGGTTCCACAGTCCGTTGTGGTAGATCAGCCAGAAGGTCAGCGCCCCTACAGCCACGAGGCTGATCACGAACATGCGCAGGAACGAGATCGTGTGCGACATCTGCCACATCGAACCGTAGAAGATGCCGTACGCACCCGTCGCGATCCCGATCGCCAGGCACCCGGTCAGTACCCGGTACAGTTCCGTCGGACGGTTGCCGGCGACCATCCCCAGCAGGAGACGTACGGAGCGCCCCCACCCGTCGATGACCCGGGTGGTGTCGGCCTCCGAGTCGCCGCCCTCGATGTCGCTGGTCTCGGAGACCTCCTCCAGCACTCCCGCACCCGCCGGTTTGTTCCTCAGCAGACGGCTCAGTTCCTGGCGCAGTCCTTCCTGCGCACGCAGCAGGCCGAAGGCGGGGAGGCACAGCATCGTCACCCTGCCGCGGCTCACGGTCTGGCTGATGACCGGGCGGCGGGTGGTCAGCGGGAGGTCCGTCACGTAGATCATGCGGTCCCAACCGTGGCTCTCGAGGATGCCCGCGGCGCTGTCGGACAGCCGCACGCTGCCGTCGAGCCCCATCGGGAGGGTGCTGGTGCGGACCTCGACCCGGGGCAGGCCGAGGGCGGTGAGGTCCTCGTCGCTGAGGTCGGCCTCGTCGGGGTGGACGCCGAGTTTCTCCAGGACACGCAGGACGCGTTTCTCCGGGAGGCCACGGTCGACCATCACGCCGATCACTGTTACCTTCTCCATGGTCAGCCTCTGTCTCCTGCCTCCGTAGGACCTCCGTGATGGCGAGAATCGTACCTGACGCACCGGGGTCGTCCGGGTACGACTGTGCCCGTGCACGGTTCACGGGTGAACTCGTGCACGGGCACAGTCACCGACCACTGGTCGGGGCACGGCCGGCAGGACGGATCAGGTGTCCTACAGGTTGATCATGTGCCCCATGGTGCCCTCGGCGGCCTCCTTGATGGCCTCCGACAGCGTCGGGTGAGTGTGGACGTTGCGTCCGATCTCCTCGGCCGTGAGGTCGAATCGCTGCGCCAGGGTCAGCTCGGGCAGCAGTTCGGAGACGTCCGGGCCGACCATGTGCCCGCCGATGAGCTCACCGTACTCCGCGTCGACGACGATCTTCACGAAGCCGACACCCTCGTTGAGCCCCATGGCCTTGCCGTTGGCGCTGTAGGGGAAGGACGCGACCTTGATCTCCCGCCCGTTCTCCTCCGCCATCTTGCGCGCGGCTTCCTCGGTGTAGCCGAAGGAGGCGACCTGGGGGTTGCAGAAGGTGGCACGCGGCATGTTCATGTAGTCGCCGAGTTCCTGGGTCTCCGCACCGGCGATCGTCTCGGCGGCGACCACACCCTGAGCCTCCGCCACGTGGGCGAGCTGCAGCTTGGCGGTGACGTCGCCGATGGCGTAGATGCCCTTGACGTTGGTGCGCATGCGCTCGTCGATCTCGATGGCGCCCCGGTCGGTGAGCTTCACACCGGTGTTCTCGAGGCCGAAGCCCTCGACGCGCGGGGCGAAGCCGATGGAGACCATCACACGGTCAGCCTTGAGGGTCTCGGACTTGGAGCCGTCGGCCGCCTCGATGTCGACCTCGACGCCGGCGTCGCCGCCGAGGTCGCGGACGGCGGTGGTCTTGTGCCCGGTCTTGAGCTTCACACCGAGCTTCTTGTACTGCTTGGCGATCTCCTTGGACACGTCCTTGTCCTCGTTGGGCAGGACGCGGTCCATGAACTCGACGACGGTGATGTCGACGCCGAAGTTGGCCAGCACGTAGGCGAACTCCATGCCGATGGCGCCCGCACCGATGACCACCATGGACTTCGGGGCGTTCTCGTCGAGGATCTGCTCCTCGTACGAGACGATGTTCCCGCCGATCTCGACACCCGGCAGGGACTTCACCACGGAGCCGGAGGCGATGATGGCGTTGTCGAAGGTGATGGTCTTGCCGGCGTCGTCACCCTCGGTGATCTCGACGGTGTGGTCGTCGGTGAAGGAACCGAGGCCGTTGATCTCGGTGATCTTGTTCTTCTTCATCAGGAAGTGGACGCCCTTGACGATGCCCGCGGACACCTTCCGGGACCGCTTGTGGGCGGCGCTGTAGTCCATGCTGATGTTCTCACCGGTGATGCCGAAGGTCTTGGCGTCGTGGGTGAGGATGTGCGAGATGTCCGCGTTACGGATCAACGCCTTGGAGGGGATGCAGCCGACGTTCAGACAGACGCCGCCCCAGTACTGCTTCTCGATCACTGCGGTCTTCAGGCCCAGCTGTGCCGCACGGATGGCGGAGACATATCCGCCGGGGCCCGCACCGATTACTACTACGTCATAATGTTCAGCCACGTGGTCAAGGATACGACTTTTCGGCCGGTGCGTGCAGAGCCGGGGCACCGTCCACAGTGTTCCCCCACGAAAGTAGAGGTCAGGACGGTGCGGTGCGGCTACATGAAGCGCACGATGAAGTCGGTCACCGTCGAGATGAAGTGGTTGATGTTGCCGCCGAGCGCCTCGTTGGAGCTGACGATGAACTGGTCGATGGGGGCGAGATTCACGGGGTTCCTCTTTCACGTGTGCGGGGGTGCGCGTCTTGTTGCCGCGCTCCACCTTAAACGGTCGACGGACGGCAGGTGCTACTCCCGGGGAAATCTCACTGCCCCTAAGGGGGGTGGCCTCAGCACCGCTGTGACCTCGACGGAAGTAACACGGGCGGCGACATGGCCGTTTCCTCACAGGAAATAGGCATCGGGCTTACAGTCGGCGGGAACACCCGCTATGCTGACGGAGTCTGCCTTGCACCGCACCACTGACTTTCTTGTTGAGGACCGAATGAACAAGCGCGCCATCGCCCGTGTCACGGCCGCCGCCGTGGCCACCGCCCTGCCCCTGTCCGTCATCAGTGTCCTCGGCACCGGCGCCGCCGTCGCCGGCGTGGCCCAGCCATCCGCCGCTGCGGCACCTGCCGACAGTGGCGACGGCCGTCCCGGCTCCGAGTTCCGCGACGCCGCGACGGTCAACGACCCCTTCCCCACCCGCGCGGCGGCCGAGGCGCGGGCCTACGTCGACGAGTCCAAGGCGGCCTGGCGCGACTACGTCTACCAGGCCGAGGACGGCACCAACGACGAGGAGAACGCCTCCTGGAAGGCCGGCGACCGGTACAAGCGTATGGAAGAGCGCCTGGTGCACTCGGAGGCCATGAACCGTGACATCCCGATCGTCACGATCCGTGCCAAGAACGACCCGGAGAACGCCCCCACGATCTACCTGCTCAACGGTGCCGACGGCGGCGAGGGGGCGGCGAACTGGCTGCGCCAGACCAACGCCGTCGACTTCTACGGCAACCAGATCGGCAACGTCAACGTCGTCATCCCCATGGAGGGCGCCTTCTCCTACTACACCGACTGGCAGCAGCCGAATGCCAAGCTCGACAAGAGCGGCAACAAGCAGGCCTGGGAGACTTTCCTGGTCCAGGAGCTGCCCGGGCCGATGGAGTCCGCCCTCGGCACGTCCAACCCGCACCGTTCCATCATCGGCATGTCCATGACCGGTTCCACCACCCTGGTCTACGGCGAGAAGTACTCCGGCTTCTACGACTCCATCGGCGCCTACTCCGGTTGCGCCGCCACCTCGGGCGAGGCGGCACGCACCGTGGACATCGTCCTGGAGCGCGGCGGCGCCACCTACGAGCAGATGTGGGGCGACCGCAACGGCTCCGTCGCACGCGAGAACGACGCCCTGGCCAACGCCGCCGACCTCAAGGACCAGAGGAACATCTACGTCTCCTCCTCCACCGGCCTGATGGGCGAGCACGACGTGCCCTCCGGCGACCGTCTCAACGGTTTCCTCCCCGGTTCGATCACCCCGGCCGTCGAGGGCGGTGCCATCGAGGCCGTGACCAACGCCTGCACCCACATGCTGAAGTCCACCACGGACAAGGCCGGCGTCACCCGCGAGTCCAACAACCTGGTCTACAACTTCCGCAACACCGGCACCCACCAGTGGGGTTACTGGCAGGACGACATGTTCGACTCCTGGCCCACCATCTCCGCAGGCATCTTCCCCGGCAACGACGCCGAGGCGATCCGTCAGCGTGACGCGGGCAAGGCCGACTACCTGGCGAAGAACCCGGGCATGGGCGCCCGCGGATCCACCCCGGTCTCGTCCCTGCTGCCGCTCGTCGACCCGATCACCGAGATCATCCGCAACGGCGGCGGGAACGAGTAGACGCGCCCAGACGTCCCATTTCCAGCGTCATCCGGAACACCACCGGCCCGGTGAGGGCCCTGTCCGCCGCCACTCTCGTGGTGGCGGTTTCCGGTTATGCGGTGATCGTCGTCGCCGGACGGGCACTCGACACGGTCAGCTACGAGGCATTCTCGGTGTTCTGGGGGCTGTTCTTCGCCCTCGCCGGCCTGATCGACGGACTCCTGCAGGAGACCACCCGGTCCGTCGCCGCGCGTCGCACCGGGACGTCCCGGACACCGACCGCCGCCACGTCCGGCGCCCGTCCGATGACGGTGGCGGTGGGGTTCGCCGTCCTGGTCGGAACGCTCGCGGTCCTCTCAGGCCCCCTGTGGTCGCCCGGGATCCTCCCCGCAGGTCAGGGACTGGAGCTCACCGGTGTGCTCCTGATGGCCGCGGGCCTGGCCTCCTACACCTTCCAGGCCGCAGTCTGCGGACTGCTGTCCGCCGCCACCCGCTGGTCGGCCTTCGCCTGGCTGATCAGCGTGGACAGTGCCGTGCGCATTCTGCTGGCGCTGGTGGCGTGGGCACTCGGCTGGCATCTGCCCGCCTTCCTCCTGGTCACCGTCGTCGGTGCGGCGACCTGGCTGGGGTTCCTGGTCCTGTTCCTGGTCCGGTTCCCGGACCGGCGCGACGTCCTGCGTGAGGCCGGGGACGTCCCCACCGGTGAGTTCGTCCGCAGGACGGTCAAGGCGATGCTCGCCTCGGGTGCGAACGCCGTCCTGATCACCGGGTTCCCGGTGCTGATCACCTTCACCTCCGGTTCGGACGTGGCGCCGGGGGCGCTGGCTGCGGTGATCACCGCCGTCACCCTGACCCGCGCCCCTCTGCTGGTCCCGCTGCAGCGTTTCCAGCCTGCGCTGATCGTGCACTTCACACGGCACCGCGACAGGGTTCTCCGTGCCTGCGCACTGCCGGCCACGGTCATCGTGGGGACCGCGGCGGTGGGCGGCGTGGCGGCGTACTGGCTGGCCCGTCCACTGATGCTGCTGTTCTTCGACGCCGTTCTCGTCAGCCCCGCGCCGGTACTCGCGGCCCTGACGGTGGCGTCAGGGTCGACGGCCCTGCTGATGGTGACCGGGTCGGCCGCCCACGCCGCCGAGCGTCACTCCCTGTACCTGGCGGGATGGACCGTGGCGACGGTGGCCGCTGTCGCACTGCTGCTCGTCGACGCGTCGCCCGAAGCGCGCGCGGTGCTCGCGTTGGGCGTGGCTCCCCTGGTGGGCGTGGCCGTCCACCTCGGGGTACTCGTGCTGCGCCCGTCTCCCCCGGCGACAGTGACCGCTACGCCGCGTCCCGGGGCAGGTTCTTCCGCGAGAACACCGCGACGATGACCAGGCACACCACGGCGACGACGATGCCCGCCCCGAGCATCTCGGGGTAGGTGAAGGTCGACGACAGGCGGGTGAGGATCATCGGGAAGAAGAACCCGATGTAGGTCAGGGTGTAGTACGCCGCCGTCAGCCCGGCGAGGTCGTCCGGACCGGCGATGCGCTGCACCTCGGTGAGGCCGCTGATCAGGCACAGGCCGTAGGCGGCGCCGAGGATGACGGCGACGATGACCGCACTCCACACCGCGATGTCCGCCGACGCGACGCTGGCGACGACCATGCCCACGATCACCAGGACGAGGGCCACGATCGGGCCCCGCGCGTTGTGTTCCGTGTTGATCCGCGGCCCGAACTGCTGGATGGTGAAGCCCGACGCCAGGGCGATCACGGTGAGCAGCCCCGAGAACGCCACCGGCACGTCCACCTGGTCCTGCACCAGGCGCGGAGTGATGGCGTACGCCACCCCGGCGGCGCCGAAGACCCAGGGTGCGATCGGCGCGACCACGGTGAGGAACCTCGGGTGCCGGATCGTCGGGACGAGGATGTCGGACCAGAAGGACCCCTTCACCTTGAGGTGGGCGGACTGCCGGGTCTCCGGCACCGTCATCAGCCCGGCGAGTGCGACGAGTGAGATCACGCAGTGCACGATGTAGGGCAGCTGGCCGGGGACAGGCCCCCACTCCGCGAGGACACCGGCGAGACCTGCACCCAGCCCGAAGCCCGCGGTCAGCGACATCGTCGCGCGCTTGGCCCCGGACGAGGAGGTCGCCGCGGGGTCGAACGCCGGGGTGGAGAGTTCCTTGATCCAGGATCCGCCGACGGACATGGCGATGCCCACGGCCAGTCCCGCCAGAATGCGGCCGATGAACATGACGGACTCCGTGGTCTCGCCGACGGCGATGAAGACGCTGCCCAGCAGGGCAACCGCGGGCGCCGGGAGCATCACCGCCTTACGTCCGAAACGGTCCGACAGCGGTCCGCAGACTAGTAGTCCGGCGATGATGCCCGCCGCGTAGGACACCAGCAGTGAATCGACGAAGACGTCGCTGAACACGGCCTCCTGCCGGTAGAACACGAGCATGGGCGTGGCTTCGTTGCCGCCCCACGCCACGCTGAACACGGCGAAGGCGACGAAGAGCCAGGCCCTGGAGTAGCGGGTTGATCGTCCGGCCTGTCGGTGGTGCGGGTTCAGTGAGGGAACCTGCCCGTTGCGTTCGTTCTCGGTCATGCCCCACATGGTAGGACCTCATGAGGTTCTACCGCTCACCGAGGGACCCTGATCGCACGTAACATCGGGTGGTATGGCACACACCGACAAGACCCCCGACACCACCGACATCGCGGCGAGTCTGACCCGCCGCGGCAACGACCGTCCGGCGAAGCTGCGTGACCAGGCGGACCGCGCCGTCCGCATGGCCGTGGCCGCGGAGCTCCAGGACGTCCTCGACGGCCGCTGGGCGGACGTGAAGAACGAGACCCGCGCCCTGATCGAGGAGAAGAACCTCCGACCGGACGACACCCTCGGCATGGACGAGGCACGCGAACGCACCCTGGCCCAGATGTTCGACATGCTCGAGACCGGCGCGCCCCGGGGGACGTTCCACAAGGACCACGGCGGGACCGGCGACCTGGGCGCCACCCTCTCCTCCATCGAGGTGGTGGGTGGCGCCGACCTGTCGCTGATGGTCAAGGCCGGGGTGCAGTGGGGCCTGTGGGGTGGCGCCGTGGAGAACCTGGGCACCGACCGCCACATCCCGCTGATCAAGGACATCATGGAGCTCCGCACCCTCGGCTCCTTCGCCATGACCGAGCGTGGGCACGGGTCGGACGTCCAGTCCGTGGAGACCACCGCCGTCTACGACCGCGAGACCCACGAGTTCGTGATCGACACTCCCACCGCCTCGGCGGAGAAGTGGTACATCGGAAACGCCGCGAAGCACGCGCGCATGGCCGCGGTGTTCTGCCAGCTCTACACCCCCGACGAGAACGGTGAGCTGGGCGAGTCGCACGGTGTGCACTGCATCGTCGTGGAGGTCCGCGACGAGAACGGCCGGGCGAAGCCGGGTGTCGGCATCGGGGACCACCTGCACAAGGGCGGCCTGAAGGGGGTGGACAACGGGACCTTCACCTTCGACCACGTGCGCGTCCCCCGCGAGAACCTGCTCAACCGTTTCGCCGACGTCTCCGAGGACGGCGGGTACTCCTCACCCATCGAGTCCGACGGGGCACGTTTCTTCACCATGCTGGGTGCGCTGATCCGCGGACGCATCACCGTGGGGGCCGCCTCCGGTGCCGCGGCCCGCTCCGCCCTGACCATCGCGACGGGCTACGCGAACCTGCGTCGCCAGTTCGCCCCCGACGACGACCTGCCCGAGAGCAGGCTCATCGAGCACCGCAAGCACCGTCTCCGCCTCATCCCGCTGATCGCCCGGAGCTACGGCCTGCAGCTCGCCTCGAACCAGCTGATCGCCCGCATCCACGACCTGGAGAGTGCGGAGATCGACCGGACGGACATGACGAAGGAGCAGCGGTGGGACCAGCGCGAGCTGGAGGCGCACGCCGCCGCGCTGAAGGCCGCGAACACCGCACACGCCACCCGCACGATCCAGGAGTGCCGCGAGGCCTGCGGCGGCGCCGGGTACATGACGGAGAACCTGCTGACCACCTTCAAGGCGGACTCGGACGTGTTCACCACCTTCGAGGGCGACAACGTGGTGATGATGCAGCTGGCGGCGAAGGAGCTGCTGACCGGCTTCTCGCGCGAAGTCGGCGACCTCAAGCCGCTGGAACTGGTGCGATTCGGCCTCGACAACTTCGGCACGCTGCTGAAACGCCGCACGGCGGCGGACACCCTGATCCAGAACCTGGTCGACTCCTTCACCGACCGGGAGGAGACCTCCCTGTTCGACCCCGCGAACCAGGTGGAGCTCCTCACGGAACGTGAGGACCGACTGCTGATGTCCCTGATCCGCCGCATCAGGCCGGCCCAGAAGATGGACGTCAAGGACGCCGCCGCCCTGGTGGACAAGGCTCAGGACCACCTCCTGGAGTGTGCCTGGGCGCATGTGGACCGGATCATCCTGGAGGCGATGCTCGAGGCGGAGGCGGAGCTGGCCGACGGGCAGGCGAAGGAGGTCATGGAGCAGGTGCGCGACGTGTTCGTGTTGAGCATCATCCACGAGCACAGCGGCTGGTACCAGGAGCAGAACCTGCTGACGGGCACCCGTACGAAGGCCGCACGGGCGGCGCTGAATGACCTGGTGGACTCCCTCGGCCCCTGGTCGCAGACACTGGTGGACGCCTTCGCCGTCCCGTCGAACATCGCCGACGTCCCCCTGATGACGGACTACGACGACATGGTCCCGCGGGCGCAGACACACCCCGCGGCAGGAATGCAGTGACAACCACATGGCCGCGGCAGCGGGGTAACGACGGTTACCTCGGCCAACGTAACCACCCCCGGTGTGAATAGCGTAAATGCACGTGACCGTGATTGTTCTACCCCCGAAGAAAGCTCCGTACGGCCGTTATCGCTTCGTGACCTAACGCCAACTGATGGCCGTCCGATACTGTTAATGGCGCGGCACACAGAGTCTCACCGACTCGCTGTGGCGCACGACCGTATACATTCAACCGAAAGGTATCCATCATGCTGGACATCGTCTCCAACATCGTCACCGCCATCTCCGATTTCCTGGGCTCCGCCCTCGAGCTGGTCGTCGGCTCCATCCAGGGTGGCGCATAAATACAGCCCTCCGGCCCCCGCAACGGGACCGTGAACTGTTCCCCGTTCGACCTTCGGGTCGGGCGGGGTTTTTCTTGCGCCGGCACCGGCCACCGGCATTCCCAGGGGTGACCCCCACAAGGATGACACCGACAGCGACAGGCCACCAGCCCTCAGAAGTGGGGGCATAGATTTATCCCCAAAGCCATTCCCCCACAGAGACAGTGTGGCTAGAGTTCAGCCCGTGCCCGACCGGACCACACTGTCCGGCACGGCGCAGACCACCGTCACCCCAACGAAAGTGAGTTCACATGCTGGACATCGTCGCCCAGATCGTCAACGCCGTCGCCGGCTTCTTCCAGGGCGTTATCGGCCTGGTCACCGGCTCCATCACCGGCGGCACCGAAGGCTAGTCCGCCGCGCACCCGTGACCCCTGACCGGTATTCCGGTCAGGGGTCACGCACGTCCGGCACCCCGCAACCGCACGGGCTGAAATATTTTCCTTCGGGGGTGTAACAATCTCCGACGGGCAGCGATCTCCTACATGAAGCACCACGGAGCCACCTCCGGCACCGGGGCGCGCACCACAACCACAACCGAAAGGCACTCCCATGCTTGAGATCATCTCCTCCATCGTCACCGCTGTCGCCGAGTTCCTGGGCGGCGCCCTCGACCTGATCACCAGCTCCATCACCGGCTAGTTCGGCGATCGGAATTCGGGACCGGTCCCCTGCAACGGGACCGCGAACAACCCACCCGGCCTGTCGGCCGGGTGGGTTTCCCGTTCGCAGGGGGCGGAACCGACAGGGCGCCACACCCCTACCCCTCGCCCGCCCCTCGGACAAGACCCCAGGATTCGGGTAGTTTCACCCCATAACATATTCAGCCTCTCGGGGATAAGATGAGTAAGCGGACAGAGACACAGAACCGGGTCAACGCCGCGAACACCACCCCACCAGAATCACCACCTCCCGAAAGGCCAGAACAATGCTCGCAATCATCGGCTCCATCGTCGTCCTCGTCGCCACAGTCCTGACCGGCGTCATCGGTCTCGTCGCCGGCTCCATCATCGGTCTCTGAGGCCCCTCCCGCGTCGCCCCCCCGTCGCGGAGCACAGGCCCCGCCCGTACACCGGGCGGGGTTTCCACTTTCCCTGGCGAACGAAGTGGAATCTGAGACCAGTAGTGTTTATAGTGAAAACTGTCGCTGTGACGAACTGAAGTACATCAGGCTCTCCACGCCCCACAGCGGTCCCCCGAACACCGCACGAAAGGACCTGTCCATGGGTATCGTCAGCAGTCTCCTCACTCCCGTCCTCGGCCTCGTCGGCGGACTTCTCGTCGGCCTCGGCGGCGTCGTCGCCGTCCTCGGCTCCATTCTCTAAGGCCTCACAGCCCAGAGAACCTCGCCGACAGGGCCCCGGACCAGCCACCACTGGTCCGGGGCCCTGCTCTCACAGGAACGGCGTCCGGCCATGCCTCCACACCACACCACCACCATCGAGACAGCCATGTTGCGCACCGCCGCCCTGGCGATCTCGCTCACCTGGCCCCTCTGGCTCGCCGAGGCCTTCACCCGGAAGTTCCCCGGGACCACCGGCACCGGGCACTGGTACCCGGTGGCGAGCGCGTCGGTCTTCCTCCTCGCGGACCTGCTGCTCCTCGCCGCATGCGTGTGCGGTCACCGGGGACTCCTCGTCGTTTCGCTCCGCACTGCGGCAGCCACCGTCCCGCTCGCGCTGGTGCTCCTGGTCGTCGACTCCCTGACACCAGGCCCCCGGGCACCCGTCGAACTGTGGTTCACCGTCTTCATCAGCATCCCTGCACTGGCATTCGCCCTGACCGTGCCGTTGCGGGTCGGTCTTCCTGCATTCATCGCCGTCGTCGGCGGAACCGCACTGGCCAACGCTCTCCTCGACCACCCCGCACCGTTCCTCAGGGTGGCCACCGAGGTCGGCTTCTCCCTCGTCTACACCCTCCCACTGGCGGTGGTCACCTGCGCCACGCTGCGGCTCGCACGGTTCATCGACTCCGCCGGCGCGAAGGCCCACGCCCAGAACGTGGCCGCGACCCGCGTGCGTGCACGGGCGGCCGAAACCACCCGGTTCACCGCGCTGGTCCACGACAACGTCCTCTCGACCCTGTCCGGCATCAGCCGGGGCGTGCTTCCCACGGAACCGGTGGGGCTACGCCTGACCTCAGCGTTCGACGACGCCGGCACCATGTCCTCCGCGCAGTTCATCGAGGCGGTGACCACCACCGTCCACCGGCACACCCCGAACTGCACGGTCACCGCCGACGCCCCCACGGACGTCACCCTCCCCGGAGTCGCCGGAGCGAACATCACGCTCGCCCTCGCTGAGGTCGCCAGGAACTCCCGGCAGCACGCCGGCACCGACGTGGAGCGGGAATGCCACGTCAGCCTGTCCGACGCTGCGGTGGAGCTCCGCTACACCGACCACGGTCCCGGATTCCGCCCGCGGGACGTCCGCCCCACCGCCGCGGGCCTCCGTGTCTCCGTCCTGGGCCGGATGGAGTCCACCGAGGGAGGAGCCGCCAGCATCGAACCGTCCCCCGGGGAAGGCACCACCGTCACTCTCACCTGGCAGGGGACACAGCCGCCGCCGGCACCTGGCACGGAGATCCGTGTCGGTTGTGACGGCCGTGACCGCAGCGCGGTGTCCGCCATGAGGACCTACGACCTGACTCACCTGAGTCACGCCGTCTGGGTGCCCTACGTGGCCGTCACCGCCGCCCTCTTCACAGGCATGAACATCCTCAACGGTCAGCCACTCGCTGCGGGAAACCTGGCGACGAACATCATCGTCGTCGCACTCACCGTCCTCGTCGTCGGCGGACGGACCTTCCGCATCCCCGCCGTCCTCACCGGGTTCTGCGCCGTCGGCGTCGTCGTGCTCATGGAACTCGGCCGGTGGCAGGACCTCTCCACGGCCACCGGGTGGAGCTACGGCTGGCACCTCATGGCAGCGTCGCTGTTCTGCTCCCTGCTCGCCCTCCGCGGACGACCGGCGGTGGCACTCGCCACATTGTTCATCGGTGCCGTCGTCATCGAGGTCACGTCGGCGTCGCCGGTCACACCGGACACCGACTTCGGAGCCTTCCGGATCATCATCTCCGGCCTCCTCGTCATCTCGTGCGTCCTGGTGTCCTTCGGGATCAGGTTCACCCTGGCGCGTCTGCCGGAGGCGCGGCAGAAGCTCCACGACGCCGAGCTCCGCCGGATCGCCGCAGAGGAGATCTCCGTCTACCGGCAGGACCGCCTCCGACGCCTCCGCGAGGAACTCTCACCGCTGGTCACCGCGACGAGCGACCTCACACACGTGGACGACGACCTCAGGGAGTACGCCCGGCTCACCGAGCTGCAGATGCGGGACGCCATTCGCTCGCCTCTCCTGGACCTGCCCCCGGTCCACGCCGCGGTCCGGGCGGCCCGCACGCGGGGCGTCGCCGTGCAACTGCTCGACGACCGGACCCCGTCCTCCCCCGACCAGCAGGAACCCGACGGGCCCCTCCACCACGCACTGCTACGACGCATCCTCGACGTCCTCGCGGGCACCGACACCGGAACGGTCACCGTGCGTCTGCTGCCCCGGGGACGGTCCGCCTTCGCCACGGTCTCGGACGGCGACGGTATCCGCCGGTACACCCGCGACGGGCTCCCCGTCGAGGTAGGCCCGCTCTGACAGCTCCCGCGGTATTATGTTCCTATGAGCGACAACTTACTGAGAATCGCCGCCGTCGACGATCACGAGTTGTCGCTGCGGGGCCTCGCCGCCCTGCTCACGGATGCCCCGGAACTGGAACTCGTGGGGATGTTCACCACCGTGAACAGCCTGTTCGATCACCTCGACGACACCCGTGGTATCGACCTGGTCATCCTCGACCTGCGCCTCGCCGACGACTCGGACCCCGAGGACAACGTCCTCAGGTTGCAGACAGTCACCACGAACATCCTCGTCCTCTCGTCCATGGAAAGCCCGTTCCTGGTACGGCGCGCACTGAAGGCCGGGGTACTGGGGGTCGTGCAGAAGTCCGAACCTCCGGACGTGGTCCTCCGGGCAGTCAGGGCGGCCGCCCTGGGCTACGCCGTGCCGTCCACGGAATGGGCGGCGGCGATCGACTCCGATCCAGGGCTCAACGGGATCAACCTGTCAGTCCGGCAACGGGAGGTGCTCGAGCTGTACGCCTCCGGTGAGCCGGCGAAACGGGTCGCCAGGTTGACCGGACTGTCCCAGGACACGGTGAACGACTACCTGGGCCGCATCCGGGTGAAGTACCAGAATGCGGGGCGTCCGGCACCGACCAAGACCGACCTCTTCCGTCGGGCCCAGGAGGACGGCTACCTCCCCGGTCCCGGCGACCCGCCCGTCTCGTCCTGACCCACAGACGTCCCGGCGCCGCGGGTCATCCGACCCGGGCAGTCACCCGAGGCCGAAGTCGGGGTCCCTCCCCACATAGGCCATCAGGCGGATCGTCGAGGAGGCGTCGGCAGGCGCCTCCCGCGGCGGGCCGAACCCTCCCCTCGCCTGCAACTGCTCCCCCAGCGACCGCAGGCCACCGAGATTACGCTCGGCGAAATCCTCATCCAGCTCCACGTCGCGCCCCTGGGAACGCGCCAGGTCCCAGGTGTGCATGAAGACGTCGGGGATGAAGAAGCCCTTCGCGTTCGTCTCCAGTGACTGGCCCGGGATCGGACCGCGGGTGACCAGTGCCTCCGCCTTCGTCTCGTCCTCCAGGGTGGCTTGCACGATCGCCGCGAACTGCTCCCAGGCGGCGGCCGGGTCGGAGTTCTTGTCCTCCGTGAGATCCACCGTGACGCCCACATCCTCCAGGGCAGGGCCGAACCAGCTGATCAGGTGTCCGATGATGTCGCGGGCCGCCCATTCCTCGCACGGGGTCCTCGCGTCCCAGTCGTTGTCCCTGGTCTGCCTGGTGAATCCCTCGGCGATCACGCGGAACCGCTCGGCGGTGTCTTTCGGCACGGACATTCTTCAACCTCCTGTTCGCTCCCGGGCGGTCTCTGTGCCCGGCGACTGCCTCCGAGGGTACCTGCGTTCCGTCACCCGACGATCAGACCGTGGTTCCGTCCGAACACGCACACGGCGACAAGCAGAGCGGTGAACAGTGCCATGACCACCGTGTCCCCGAATCCCGCGGCCCGGATCCGCAGAGGCCCGGGAAGCAGGTGCACCGCACCCCACCGGTCGCCGCCGACGGCGATGAACGGCGCGAAGAACGGTACCCCGGACCGGCTGACCGCGTCCCCCGCGCAGTGCACGACGCACCCCACCCCGACCGCGGTGGCCATCACCGACGGTGACAGCATCGCCGGCGAGTCCCTCAGCACCAGCAGGGTGAGGCCGACGGCGAGCACCACCGCCCCGGGCGACCCCCATCTCCTGACCACCGGGCGGACGAGGGAATGCAACGCCAGCAGTACCAGCGCCGCGAAGACTCCGACCGTCACCCCCCGGTCGCCGAGATCGACGGCGCACCATGTCACCGCCGCCAGCACGACGGCGAACAGCAGGGTGTGCGTCACCGTCCGGTGCCCGCCGACGCGCCGGCCCCGGGCGCCGGTCGCCTCGGCCAGCATCGAGGACGCCCGGTTGACGAACACGGCGAGGAGACGGCTCACCGGCCCCAGGGTCCGTGCCGCCGTGCCCGAGGGGTGGTCGAGGTCCGGCAGGACCGCCGCACCCGCCGTCACTCCCGCGAGGACGACGGTCGATCCTGTATCCACCGGCACCCCGGTCGCGTACGCGGTGGCCACAGCCACCGCAGCACCCGCTGCGGCACCTGACATCGCGTGCGTCGGCCCCATGACCATCGTCGTCCTCGCCTTTCCGCATCCCGGAACATCGTCGTCAACTCCGGTGACAGTTCTACAGGGCGCCCCGGACATGAAACGGACGGAGGTGGCACGCCCCCGTATATCACGTCGAGAACCACCGAAAACATCGTTTGCTAAACAAACTTTCGTGCGTTACCTTGCTCACAACCTGCCTCTTTTCCTATGGGAGACAGCACAACTACTCAGGAGACAACCTTGCGCACACACGCCAAACTCGGAGCTTTCGCTGCCGCAGCCGCCCTGTCCATCGCCTTGACCGCATGTGGTTCGGACGACGCCGACGACAACACGGAGACCACCTCCGCCACGAGCACCACGTCCGCGACCTCGACCTCGTCGTCGACGAGCTCTGCCGCGCCCGACGACAGTGACGGCGAGAACGGCAACCGGGACAACGGCGGCGAGCCTGCACCCGCCGGCGGCAACGGTGGCGGAAACGCCGGCGGCGGCGCCGGCAATGCCGGAGGCGGCACTGGCGGCGGCAACACCGGCGGGGGCGGGAATGCCGGCCCCGTTGACGAAAGCAAAGTGGATAACGGCGACAACGGCGAAGGCGACGAGAAGAAAGACGAATCGTCAAACACCGACGACCCGGAAGGAACGACCACCCCGGCGCCGGACGGCACCGACGAGGAGTGACCGAGACACCCCTGCCCTGCCCCCTCGCCACAGCCCGATGGTCAGGGACCAATAGGCCCTAACTGGCCACCAGTGACCTGACCCGTGCCCTCAGGTGTTCTGCATACCCGTAGATGCCCTCGAGGGACACAAGGTCGTGCGAAGTCTCATTCCTGTTCTCGTCGAACAACACGATACGAGGGATCTTACGGTCGAACAACAACCGCGCAATCGGCTTGCGATTGTTGTCCTTGAAGAGGATCGCGCAGTAGGACTTCGCGTCCCTCATGGTGATGTCAGCTGCCGGAACATCGAAACAGCAGATGGCGCGGATGATCCCGTGCGCCTGGATCTCTTCGTCTGTGGTCACGACCCCGTCGTCTGGGGCCTGTTCTTCCTTCGTGGACGCTTCAGCGACGTCCGCCCGCGCCGGCTGAGACGGGGCTGGATCCTCAAGGTCCTGCGCCGACCGCAGGCGACGGTTCGTCTCGTCACGCAGGTACTGACTGGCAGCCGTGGAAGCGAGTCGGGTGAACAGGTCAAGATTGGCCGCGGTCATCCGCCGGGAGGTGACCCTGGCAGCGAGCAGCTTAACCCATTCACTGGAAGGCTCGCGAAGTTCAGCGGCAATGCCCTTACGAAGCTCTGAAACGTACTTCAGCTCTTCCGCACTCGCCGCGATCGTCTCCGAATCGAACCTCGTCTTCGTGCACATCTCGAGATGGGGGAAGATCCGGGCGTCGACGGAAGACAGGTCGAGTGTCATGAACGGCTTCTCGTCCATCCGATTGACGGCGTCGAGTTGCGCGTAGAACTGGTAGACCTCACCGTTGGTGAGGATCGCGAACTCTGTGTCGGTGACGTTGAAGTACCGAACCAGCTGAGTGGCGTGGTTGAGGTCGAGAGGCTCCCCGATCTTCTTGCATTCGATCAGGAACCGGAAGTCATCACCGGCCTTGATCGCGAAATCGACCTTCTCTCCTTTCTTCTTCCCAATGTCGGCAGTGTACTCGGGAATGACCTCCCGGGGATCGGTGACGTCATACCCCAGTACATTGCTGATGAAGGGGATGATGAAGGCCGTCTTCGTGGCTTCCTCGGTCTCAATAATTGACTTGAGTTCATGGACCTTGGTCGCGAGCGCGCTGATCGCTTGGTCGATGCTCATGGTTGACTCTCTTCTCGTAGCGGGCGAGTGCACTGGGGAGGTGGAGAGCCCTTCCCTGAGCGTGACACATTGAGAAACATAATACCCGTGTCAAAACCACATCCGCTGCCCTTTTACCGGCGCACCCCCTCCCCGGTGCCCCCGCCACTTCTTGACCGTTAACCGCCGAGGCCGCTCAACAGTGCCCCCTCCCCCACACACGACAAAGGCCCCGTCCTCGGACGGGGCCTTCGTGTCTGAGCCGCCTGCGAGAATCGAACTCGCGACCTTTTCATTACGAGTGAAACGCTCTACCGACTGAGCTAAGGCGGCGCACCAGCACCATTCACGATGGCGCTGCATACGACGGGTAATCCTAGCGGACGGCACAACCCTCCACAAAAAGGGCCCCACGATCCGCTCCCGTCGCAGGTCACACCTGGCCGCAACACTCCCTGAGCCGTCCGACCATGGCGGAGAGAGCGACCTCGGGCTTCACGTTGTAGGTGAGGGTCTCCCGGCAGGCGGACACCGCGTCGATGCACTGCACCAGGTTCTCCGGGGCATTGCGCCGGGCCAGTTCCCTGGAGACCTTCGCCTGGTCCGGGTGCAGGAAGCCACCGACCGGCTCGTCCCCCTCGACCGCTCCGGCGGCGATCATCATCGCGTCGCGGTACAGCCCGGCGATGTCGATGAGCGCCAGGTCCAGTGAGTCGCGCAGCATGCGCGTCCTCCTGTTCTTCTGCTCCTTCTCCAGCTCCTTGATCTGCCCCGCCGAACCCGACTGCGCCTTGGCCACCCCGCGTCCCTTGGCCCCCATCCCCAGGGAACTCCTCAGGTCGGCGAGTTCCTTCTCCTCACGCTCCGCGACGGTGGCGGTGGCCTCTTCCGTCGCCGAGGACACCAGGTCGGTGACGAAACGGTACGACTCCCCCGGCTCGTACACCAGACCGGGCAGCTTCAACGCGCTCGCCCGCTTCGCCCGCGCCTTCTCCTCCGACGCCAGGTGGCGGGCACGGCCGATGTGCCCGCCGGCGACCTCAGCCGCCCAGGACGCCTGCTCCGGAGACAGGCCGAGCCGGTCGTCGGCCATGAGAACGGCCTCGACCTCCTCACGCGAAGGGGTCGGGACGTAGAGGTGGCGGCACCGCGACCGGAGGGTCACCGCGATGTCCTCCGGGTCCGTGCTCGGGGCGCAGAGGATGAACACGGTGCGCTCCGGCGGCTCCTCGATGCTCTTCAGCAGGGCGTTGGCGCTGCTGTCGTTGAAACGGTCCGCGTCCTCGAACACCACGATCCGCCAGGGCGCCACCGTCGGCATCGCCGCCGCGGTCTTGATCACCTCCCGCGCCTCGGACACCTGGATCACCACCCCGTCGGTGTGCACCCAGGTGATGTCCGGGTGCGACCCCGCCGCCGCTGACCGGCAGCCCCCGCACCGTCCGCACCCAGGCACGTCCGGGTCCTCGCACACCAGCGCCGTGGCGAACGCCTTCGCCGCGACGGACCGCCCGGAGCCGGGAGGGCCGGTGAACAGCCAGGAATGGGTCATCGCCGAGGACTGCCCTCCCCCACGCGCCGCGTCCACCGCGGCGATCAGCGGGACGGTCACGTGCGGGCTGAGCACGGCGGCGGTGAACACGGACTCACGGGGGGAACTCACGGGAGACCAGTCTAGTCCCCGTGTCCAACCCCCGTCCGTGCACGACAGGGACGAGAGGGACGACTACGGGGGACAAGCAGGCTCAGGCTCCGATAGTCTGGACCCCATGCAGAGACTGGGGCAGTACATCGTGTGGGCGTGGGGCACCACCTGGCCGCTGTACGCCCTGTCCGTGTTCCTCGTCAACGTGGTCGGCTCGCTCGCCGTGGCCTCGTTCCTGCGCTTCCTCGTGCCGCTCGGCGGCGCCGCGGAGCTGACGTCGGTGAACACGATGACCGCGACGCTCTACGCCGTCTACTTCATCGTCGCCCTGGTCACCGGGATCAGTGCCACACTCTTCTTCTTCGCCCCGGTGCTCAGGTGGCAACGCAACCCGGACCCCGTCGACCCGGTGATGATCCGTCGCCTGGTGCTGCGCATCCCCGCGCTCCAGGCTCTCCTCGGCGCGGTGCTGTGGGGGGTCGGCGTGGTCATCTTCACCGTCGTCGCCTCCCAGGTCTCCGCCCGGTGGGCCTTGTCGGTGGCGGTGACCGCCGTGCTCGGCGGGGCGATGGTCGTGCTGATGACCTTCATGGTCGCCGAGCGCCTTGTGCGTCCCGTCGCCGCGAAGGCACTGAACCGTACCGGCGCACCCCAGGAACGAATCTCCCCGCTGTCACTGCAGATCACCGGGGTCTGGATCCTCACCTCCGCCGTCCCGGTCATCG
This sequence comes from Corynebacterium sp., assembly GCF_022712195.1. Taxonomy (GTDB): domain Bacteria; phylum Actinomycetota; class Actinomycetes; order Mycobacteriales; family Mycobacteriaceae; genus Corynebacterium. Next base: position 19,697 of record NZ_JALAGY010000075.1, read on the forward strand.
GTGTGGTGCTGATGGTCGTCGCCCAGGCCACGGCCTTCTTCACCGGCGACGCCAGCGAGATCCTGCCCGGCGTCCTCGCCCTCAGCCTCACCGCCCTGTTCACGGGATTCTCCGGGACCCGGCTGATCACCATGACCGTGGTCGACCCCATCCGCGAACTGCAGTACGCCATGAACCGGGTGCGTCGCGGCGACTCGCACGCCCAGGTGCGGATCTACGACGCCACCGAGATCGGCGTCCTGCAGGCCGGCTTCAACGAGATGATGCAGGGCCTGCGCGAGCGCGAACAGGTCCGCACCCTGTTCGGTCGCTACGTCGGGACGGAGGTCGCCCGCCGCGCCATCGAGGAGAAGCCGGAGCTCGGCGGCGCGAACCGGTTCGTCGGCGTGCTCTTCGTGGACGTCATCGGGTCCACCGGTTTCGCCGTGTCGTCCTCGCCCCAGCACGTGGTCCAGGCGTTGAACAGCTTCTTCGACAAGGTCGTCGAGGTCGTCCACCGGAACAAGGGCATCATCAACAAGTTCGAGGGCGACGCCGCTCTGGCGGTCTTCGGCGCCCCGATCCCGCTGGACGACATGGCCGGGCACACGCTCGCCGCCGCCCGCGAACTCAACCAGGAACTCGCCGACCACGAGCTCGCCGCCGGCATCGGAGCCGCCGTGGGCGAGGTCGTCGCCGGGCACATCGGTGCCAGCGACCGTTTCGAGTACACCGTCATCGGCGACGCGGTGAACGCCGCCGCCCGGCTCACCGAGCTGGCGAAGGACACCCCGGGACGCGTCCTCACCAACGCGGCCACACTACGCAAGGCCAACGAGGCCGAACAGGCGCGCTGGACGCTGATGAAGTCCGTGGAACTTCGCGGACGCCGGGAGATGACCCAGCTGGCCCGCCCGATCCGCTCCACGCTGGCCGAACGGGGCTAGGCCTGCCCCGTCAGCGTCAGCCAGATCAGTGCGACGTTGAGGACGATGATGACCGCGCAGATCACCGCCGCCAGCGCCGTCAGTGCCCTCGGGTTCGTCCAGCGTCCCATCACCGACCGGCGCGCCGTCGCCGCCACCAACGGCACCAGGGCGAAGGGGATGCCCACGCTGAGGACCACCTGGCTCATCACCAGCGCCCACGTCGGTTCCACACCCGCCGCGAGGATCACCAGGGCCGGCAGCATGGTGAGCAGACGTCGCAGCATCAACGGGACACGGATCTTCAGCAGGTCCCGCATCACCATGTCGCCGGCGTAGCAGCCCACCGACGTCGACGCCAGCCCCGAGGCCAGCAACCCCACCGCGAAGAGGACGCCGACCACCGGCCCCAGGGCCCCCTCCACCGCGGCGTGGGCGCCCTCGATGGTCTCCGTGCCGTCGACGCCCCGCAACGCCTGGGCCGCCAGACACAACATCGCGATGTTCACCGTGCCGGCGACCACCAGCGCCGTCCCGACGTCCCACTTCGTGGCCTTCAGGTGGCGCCGCATGCCCTCGTCACCGTGCGGGGTGAACCGGCGGTCCCGGACCAGGCCCGAATGCAGGTACACCGCGTGGGGCATCACCGTGGCACCGAGCATGCCCGCGGCGAGCACCACGGACTGGGTGCCCTGGAACCGAGGGACGACCCCGTCGACCATCTCCCCCACCGTCAGCCCGGTGACGACGAGCCCGGAGAGGAACCCGACGGTGATGACCAGCAGGAACCCCATGATCATGAACTCGAAGTGTCGCTGGGTACGCCCGCCCTGCAGCGCGAGCATCCCCAGGGACACCACCCCGACGAGCACCCCGCCGAGCACGAGCGGGGTCCCGAACAGCAGGTTCAGTGCGATGGCACCGCCGACGACCTCCGCCACGTCGGTCGCTGCGGCGATGATCTCCGCCTGCCCCCAGAAGGCCAGCCGACCGGCCCTCCCCCTGCGGCGCCGGGCGGTGGTGCCGCCCGACTCACGCCGGTCGAACCAGTCGGCGAGGGTCGCCGACAGTGACCGGGACGTCACCAGCCCCAGCTTCGCCGAGAGGTACTGCACCACCGCCGCCATCAGGTTGGCGACGACGAGCACCCAGAGCAGCAGGTAACCGTACTCCGCACCGGCCGACAGGTTCGCCGCGACGTTCCCGGGGTCGACGTAGGCGATGGCCGCGACGAACGCGGGGCCGAGGAGGCTGGTCAGGCGGGGCTGCCCCCGGTGGCGCCCGTGCCGCCCGTGGTGTTCACCGGGCCCCCCGTCGTCCTGCCCGAGGTTGACGTCCGCAGCGTCCACCGTCATTGTTCAGCCCCCTTTCCATTGAGGTTCAATCCATTGAACTTTAGGATAGACCTGCAGGAACTTACGGGCAACGCGCCACCCCGGACACGGCTCCGGGCCCGGGTCACGTCAGGTGTCCTGACATGGCCCGGGCCCGGACTTCTCCAGCGGGACAGGGCTCGGAGGCCCCAGGGGAAGAGGTCGCCGTCAGCGCTTCTTCGCGGCCGACTTCTTCACCGTCTTCTTCGTGGTCTTCTTGGTCGTCTTCTTGCGCGCGGACGTCGCCGACTTCTTCGCCGCCCCGCCGCCGTCGGCCGCCTCCTTGGCCCGCCGCTCACTGAGCAGCTCATTGGCCCTGGCGTCCGTCATCGTCTCCGGCGAATCACCGCGACGCAGCGACGCATTCGTGGTGCCGTCGGTGACGTAGGGGCCGAAACGCCCGTCCTTCACCGTCATCGGCTTCCCGGACACGTCGTTGTCGCCCAGCTGCTTCAACGGCGGCTTGGCGGCGGCCCTGCCCCGACGCTTCGGCTCGGCGTAGATCCGCCGGGCCTCGTCGAGGGTCACCGTGAAGATATGCTCCTCGTTCTCCAGTGAACGGGAGTCCGACCCCTTCTTCAGGTACGCACCGTAACGGCCGTTCTGCGCGGTGATCATCTCACCGTCGGAGGGGTCGACCCCCACCTCGCGCGGCAGGCTCATCAGTTTCAACGCCTCGTCCAGGGTCACCGTCGCCGGGTCCATCGACGCGAAGAGGGAGGCCGTCTTCGGCTTCAGGGTCTCCTGCAGGATCTCCGCGATCCGCTTCTCCTTCTTCTTCGCCGCGGTCTTCGTCTCACGGCTCAGCGGCTTCTTGCCCTCCGCGGCACGCTCGGCGTCCTCCCGGTCCCGCTCCGCCTCCACGGTCTTCTCCGCCTCGGCGGTGACACGGGCCTCCTCGTCCTCGGTCACCTGCTCGGTGACGTACGGCCCGTAACGGCCCTCACGGGCGACGATCATCCGGCCGTTCTCCGGGTTGACCCCCACCTCGCGACCGCTCTGCGGGGTGGCGAAGAGCTTCTCGGCGACCTCACGGGTCAACTCGTCCGGGGTGATGCTCTCGGGCAGGTTCGCACGCTGCACCTCGGGCTCCGTACCCTCCGGCGCACCCTCCGGTACCGGCTTCGTACGCTCCAGGTAGGGGCCGTAACGCCCCACGCGCACGATCACCGGGACTCCCTCGGAGTCGTCGAACAGGTGCAGGGAGTTCACCTTGCGGGCGTCGATGTGCTCCAGGTTGTCACCGACCATGGCCTTGAGTCCGCCGAGCCGGGCGATGGTCTCCGCGGTGGCGTCCGAGGCCTCGTCGTCGCCGAAGTAGAACCCCCGCAGCCAGTGCGAACGGTTCTCCTCACCGCGGGCGATGCGGTCCAGCTCGTCCTCCATCGACGACGTGAACTCGTAGTCCACCAGGGAGCCGAAGTTCTCCTCCATCAGCCCGACGACGGCGAAGGCCACCCAGCTGGGCACCAGCGCCGAACCGCGGGAGACCACGTAGCCACGGGCCTTGATGGTGTTGATGATCGACGCGTACGTCGACGGACGTCCGATGCCGAGCTCCTCCATGGTCTTGACCAGGGACGCCTCGGTGAAGCGCGCAGGCGGGTTGGTGGAGTGACCGTCGGCGGTGACGTCCCTGCTGGACAGGGCGTCGCCCTCGGCGAGAACCGGCAGCACCTTCTCGGCGTTGTCGGCGACGTTGCGCCCGTCCGACAGCTGGCTGGTCTCCACGTAGGCCTTCAGGAAGCCCGGGAAGGTGATGGTGCGCCCGTTGGCCTGGAAGTCCGTCCGCTCGCCGCTGGTGGCGGTCCCGGAGACGGTGACCTTCATCGAGGTGCCGCGGGCGTCCGCCATCTGGCTGGCGACCGTGCGCTGCCAGATCAGCTCATAGAGCTTGAACTCCTCGGCGTCCAGCTGCCCCGACAGCTTGCCGGGGGTGGCGAAGGTCTCGCCGGCGGGACGGATGGCCTCGTGCGCCTCCTGCGAGTTCTTGACCTTGCGGTTGTACTGGCGCGGGGCGTCCGCCACGAAACTGGGCCCGTAGAGCTCACGGGCCTGCTGACGCGCGGCGTCGATACCCGACTTCGACAGCGTCGTCGAGTCGGTACGCATGTAGGTGATGTGGCCGTTCTCGTAGAGACGCTGCGCGATACGCATCGTGCGCTCCGAGGTGTAGTGCAGCTTCCGCCCGGCCTCCTGCTGCAGCGTGGAGGTCATGAACGGCGGGTAGGGACGCCGGGTGTACGGCTTCTCCTCGACCTTCGACACCGACATCGCGACGCCGGTGAGGTTCTCCGCCAGGGTCTCGGCGGTCCGCCGGTCGATGACCGTGACATTGGCCTGGGCCTTCCCGGTCTTCAGCCTGCCGTCGTCGCCGAAGTCACGGCCCTGCGCCACCCGCCTGCCGTCGACGGCGACCAGGGAAGCGTCGAAAGACGTGGGGTTAGGGGACCCGGAGGTGCCCCCCGCCCCGTCACCGGTGTCGAGCGTGGCGGTGAGGTCCCAGTACTCCGCGGACACGAACGCCATGCGCTCACGTTCGCGCTCCACGATGACCCTGGTCGCCACGGACTGCACCCGGCCTGCCGACAGCCGGGGCATGACCTTGCGCCAGAGCACCGGCGAGACCTCGTAGCCGTAGAGACGGTCGAGCACACGACGGGTCTCCTGGGCGTCGACGAGATCCAGATCGAGGTCACGGGTGTTCTCGGCGGCCTCCCGGATGGCGGCCTCGGTGATCTCGTGGAAGACCATGCGACGCACCGGCACCGTGGGCTTGAGCACCTGCAGCAGGTGCCAGGCGATCGCCTCCCCCTCACGGTCGGGGTCAGTGGCGAGGAAGACCTCGTCGACCTGCTTGAGCTTGCTCTTGAGGTCGGCGACCTTCTTCTTCTTGTCCGGGCTGACGACGTAGAGGGCCTCGAAGTCGTCGTCGACGTTCACGCCGAGACGTGCCCACGGTTCCTTCTTGTACTTGGCGGGCACGTCGGCGGCGCCACGCGGGAGGTCACGGATATGTCCGACGGACGCGTCGACAATGTACTTGTCGCCGAGGTAGCGCTGGATCTTCTTCGCCTTCGTGGCGGACTCGACGATGACGAGCTTCTTCCCGTCGCCGCCCTGTGTCTCCTGCGCTGCCATCGGTGTCGCTCCCACCTTCTCCTGTCGTTCCCGTGCTTCGGTGCCCTGATCCCTGCGCTTATGGATTCACTCCGGCGCACAAGGGGTTCGAGGTGAGACCCTACACGCCACGGGCGCAACTCCGCGGAAACGCATTCCTACGGGGGGTTCCGGAACTTCTCAGGCGTCGGCTCAGGCGTCGGCGACGGTGAACCGGGCCCGACGGTGCGCCGGGGTCTCGATCTCGTCGAGTGCCGCACGGGCGAATGTGCCGGTCGTGACGCTCTCACCGGCCGGGTGGTCGTCGCCGAGGACGTAGGATTCCGCGGGTGCGCCGGGGCCGATCTCCGGGGCCGGGGCGAGCATCGTCCAGTCCAGCGACGCGGGGGCGGCGCGGTAGAGCTCGAGCACCTCGGCGAAGGACCGTGCCTCGGCGGCGTACGCCTCGGGGAAGTCCGGGGTGTCGACGAGCCGGGTGCCGTCCTCGGTGAGGGTCGCCCCGGCACCGCCGACGACGAAGACACGGACCGCCAGACCCGCGAGAGCCGGGACCAGTGCGGCGTGCGCGTCGATGACGGGCTGGACGGAACTTCCGTCCCTCGGGCCCGGGACAGAGATGACGAGGACGTCGGTGTCCTTCGCCCGGTTGACGACGTCGGCGGTGTCGCCGAGATCGCCGGTGACGTAGCTGACGCCGTCGACAGTGTTGTCGGGGTTGCTGCGGCGCGAGACCCCGGTGACCCGGTGACCCCGGGACACCGCCTCGCGGGTGATGTCGCTGCCGACCATGCCGGTGGATCCGTAAACGGTGATAGTAGCCATGTCCGCCAGCATAACCTGTACACTTCCTTTTGTACAGTGCCTTCCTGAAATAGCGTGGTGATACCATGGGAAGTATGACGGACGCCCCCTGGAACCCTGCCGCGCGCGACTGCCCCAGCCGCGACCTCTTCACCACCGTCGGCGACCGGTGGAACATGCTGATCCTGCTCGCCCTGGAACACGGCCCCCTGCGCAACGGCGAGATCCGGACGGCGGTCGACGGCATCTCCGTGCGGGTTCTCGCCCAGCGGCTGTCCACCCTGGCGGCGGACGGCCTGGTCACCCGCACCGCCTACCCGGAGATCCCGCCCCGGGTGGTCTACGAACTCACCGACCTGGGGCGCTCCGCACTACCGCCCGTGCACGCCCTGTTCGACTGGACGGTGGAGCACATGTCGGACGTGGCCGGGCACCGCGCGGGCGCCGGTTCGGACATTCGCACCCCATAAGGACCTGACGTTCACAAACGCGCAGGTCAGATTCGTAGAAGTCCCTGATGGGGTGCGACAGATGCCGGCAGCCCCACCCCTACCCCAGAGACAACAATGACGTCGCCCGGCACCTGCGGATCTCTCCGCAGACGCCGGGCGACGCCTCTGTGAAACTGCTGCCCGCGGGACCTAGGTCCCGCGGGCCGCGGGTTCAGTCAGAGCTCTCAGAGAGCGGTGACAGCCTGAGCCTGGGGGCCCTTGGCGCCGTCGCCGATCTCGAACTCGACCTGCTGGTTCTCCTCGAGGGTACGGAAGCCGTTGCCCTGGATCTCGGAGTAGTGGACGAAGACGTCAGCGCCACCATCGTTCGGTGCGATGAAGCCGTAGCCCTTTTCAGCGTTGAACCACTTGACGGTTCCCTGTGCCATGTTCTTTCCCTTACTTACATGTCGGTGATCGGTGCCCCGCCAACTTTTCGCGAGGCCACCGGGCCGATGCTAGAACCACCGATTAAGGTTGGTCCGTTCGCATGCAAACAACTCCCGCGAACGTTTTACCTACTGACTGCGGGTCTAACCGGTGATACAGCGAGCAAAGCGACGCACAGAAACTGTGACCGCCCACCAGTGTTCCACGTTTCGCGCCGGAGCACCATACCATCGGCACTATTTTCTGCCCGCACCGCAGGATTGGCAGCCAGGTCACAGCTTCCGGTAATATCCTTCGCCACCGAAAACAACTGTGACCTGCACAGACCTGCACGAACCCGCACAGTCACAGGGGAGGGCCGGCAGAGTCCGCCCGCGGCTCCGCCCCCTCCCACCCCTGCCTACACTGTTCACCATGAGCGAATCCTTCGGCGCCGAACTTCTCGGGACACTTGGTCCGTCGGACAGCCCTGACACGCTCACCCACGTGCGTACCGAGGCCGCCCGCACGTCGACACCGGTGGACTGGCCGGACTGGGTGCCGCCCGGGCTGCGCGACCACCTCGTCGACGACGGCGTCACCACCCCCTGGTCACACCAGGTCGCCACCGCGCAGCACGCCTGGGAGGGGCGCGACGTGGTCGTCTCCACCGGCACGGCGTCCGGCAAGTCGCTGGGCTACCAGTTGCCCGTCCTGTCGGCACTCGCGTCGGACGCCACCGCGTCCTGCCTGTACCTCTCCCCCACCAAGGCGCTCGCCCAGGACCAGCGGGCCACCCTGGCCCGGCCGTGTTCACAGGTCCCGGAACTGCGCGGGGTGATGGTGGCCTCCTACGACGGAGACACGCCCCCCGAGGCGCGGCGCACGATCCGTGACGACGCCCGCATCCTCGTCAGCAACCCCGACATGGTGCACGCCTCACTGCTGGGGCAGTCGCAGCGGTGGTCGCGGCTGCTGCGCACGCTGCGTTTCATCGTCGTCGACGAATGCCACGTGTACCGGGGCGTCTTCGGGGCCCACGTGTCGCTGGTGCTGCGGCGGCTCCTGCGTCTGGCCGCCCGGGCGGGCTCCTCGCCGACGATCGTCCTGGCCAGCGCGACGACGGCGGACCCGGAACGCCATGCCGAGCGGCTCACCGGCCGCCCCACCGTGGCGGTCACCGGGGACGGCTCGCCCCGGGGCGAGCGCACCATCGCACTGTGGGAACCCGGCTTCCGGGAGGACGTCGTCGGCGAGCACGGCGCGCCGGTCCGTCGGGCGGCCACCACCGAGTCCGCCCGGATCATGGCCGGGCTCATCGGGGAGGGGGCACGCACCCTGACCTTCGTCCGGTCCCGACGTGGCGCCGAGACCACCGCCCTGGCCTGCGCCGAGGAACTCGCCGCCGCGGGACGTCCCGGCGACGCCGCACGCGTCGCTTCCTACCGTGCCGGCTACACCCCGGAGGCCCGGCGCGACCTGGAGCGGCGCCTCGACAACGGTGACCTGCTCGGCCTCGCCGCCACCAGCGCCCTGGAACTCGGCATCGACGTCGGCGGGCTCGACGCGGTGGTCTCCTGCGGGTTCCCCGGCACGGTGGCCAGCTTCCGGCAGCAGGCGGGCCGCGCCGGCCGGCGGGGTCAGGGGTGCCTGGTGGTCATGGTCGCCGGCGACAACCCGTTGGACACCTACCTCGTCCACCACCCGGAGGCGTTGCTGGACATCCCGGTGGAGGCCAGCGTCTTCGATCCGTCGAACCCGTACATCCTGGCGGGGCACCTGCTGTGCGCCGCCGCCGAAGCGCCGCTCACCGACGGCGACGTGGTGTCCTTCGGTCCGACGGCCCGGCGCGTCGTCGACTCGCTGGTGGCGGACGGGTCGTTGCGCCGACGGCCGCGCGGCGTGTTCTGCGACCTGGAGATCGCCGGTGAGGTCCACGGCCGGGTGAGCATCCGGGGCGGTGCGGGTGACGAGGTGGTCATCGTCGACCGGCAGTCCGGTCAGGTGCTCGGCACCGTCGACGCCGCACGTGCCGTCAGCGAGGTCCACGACGGTGCGGTCTACGTCCACCAGGGGGAGAGTTACCTGGTGGACGAGCTCTCCCTCGGGGAGTCCGTCGCCCTCGTTCACCCGGAGACCCCGGAGTGGACCACCCGCGCCGAGGAGACGGTCTCCATCAGGGTGGAGGGGCTGCGGCGCACCTGTGAGATCGGTGGCACGGACTCTGCACCGTCGGGGGTGTGGACGGCGGACGTGGACGTGGAGGTGTCCCACCAGGTCACCGGGTACCAGCGTCGGTCCCGGGACGGTGAGGTGCTCACCACCGTGCCGTTGGACTACCCGCCGCAGCGGCTGCGCACACGCGCAGTGGCGTACACGGTGGACCCGGCCGTGCTCTTCGACCTCGGCGTCGAGGAGCCGTTGTGGCCCGGTACCCTGCACGCCGCCGAGCACGCAGCCATCGGTCTGCTGCCGTTGCTGGCCACCTGCGACCGGTGGGACATCGGCGGGGTCTCCACGGTGCTGCACCCCGACACCGGGTTCCCCACCGTCTTCGTCTACGACGGGTACGAGGGAGGCGCGGGCTTCGCCGAGGCCGGGTTCGAGCGTTTCGCGCAGTGGATGGCGATGACCGCGGACACGGTGGAGTCCTGCGCGTGCGAGTCCGGGTGTCCGTCCTGTGTGCAGTCACCGAAGTGCGGCAACGGCAACGACCCGCTGTTCAAGCATGGTGCTGCTGTGCTGCTGCGCGCCTTGGCGGAGGCGGCGTCCCGACGCGGGGACGGTCCCTGACCGGACGTTCTCCGCCCGCGGCGGGCCTGACGCATCTAGAGTCGACGGCAGCAGTAGTTTGTGCCGACGAAGTTTCTGAGGAGCTCCGAGGAGTCCGATGTCCCGCCCTGCCCTGTCTGCCCTGTCTCCCCTGTCCACGCTTCGACGTCTCCTGGTCCCCGCGGCAGTGCTCGCACTGGCCGGCGGCGCCCTGGTTCCCCCCGCCTCCGCGCTTCCTGTGCCCGGTGTCGGTTCACTGCCGGCGGAGCTGGTCGACGCCGGCGACCCTGCCCGGCCACCAGCGCCGGCCGAGGAGACCCCGGACTGGTCGGGGTTGGACGTCACCGACGGAGTCACCCTCCCCGACCGGGTCGGGGTCCCGGTTGACGAGGTGGCCCTCAACCCCGACCTCGGACTGGGGTCCGCGGGCGTGCAGCGTCGGTTCGTGTACTCCACCGTGGACCAGCACAGGGAGGTTGCCGCCTCGACCGCCGCCGTCTTCCTCCCGGAGGGGCCCGCGCCCGAGGGCGGGTGGCCGGTGCTCGCCTGGGCCCACGGCACCGTCGGCCTGGGCGACGGTTGCACCCCGTCCGCGCTGCCCCGCAGCCAGAGGGACGCCGACTACCTCGCCCACTGGTTGGGTCAGGGGTACGCCGTCGTCGCCTCCGACTACGTGGGGATGGGGACGCCGGGGCTGATGTCGTACCTGAACGGCCCGGTCAGTGCGGCGAACGTCATCGACTCGGTGGCTGCCGCCAGGTCCCTGGACTCGGTGGGGCCGTCCCTGTCGGGGTCGTGGGCCGTGATCGGCCAGTCGCAGGGCGGTGGCGCGGCACTGCACGTGGCCCACGCCGCCACGGAACGCAGCGACGACCTCGGCCTGGACTACCGGGGCGCTGTCGCCACCGGTGCCCCGGCCTATGTCGAGGAACTGGTGCTGGCGGGTTCCCCGTCGTTCCCGCCGGTCGTGTTGCCGACGGGGTTGAACGTGTACACCGCCTACATCCTCGCCGGTTTCCGCGAGGCGCACCCGGAGCTCGACCTGGACTCCGTCCTGTCCGACGAGGGACGGCGGATCGCCGACATGGCCGAGACCGCGTGCTACCCGGAGCTGGCCGACGCCCTGGACGGTGTCGGCATGTCCCGTGTCTTCACCGCCCCGATCAGGTCGGTACCGGGCCTGGAGCCGGCGTTGCGCTCGTACATGGCGACACCGACCGACGGCTACGACAGGCCGGTGTTCGTGGGGCACGGGCTGCTCGACATCGACGTACCGAGTCCGATCGGCGTGCTGCTGAACTCGCAGATGTGGATCAACCAGTTCGCCGGCTCCAATGAGCAGGTCGAGGTGCACTGGTACAACGAGGACCACAGCGGTGCGATGGTGGCGTCGATGCCGGACTCGACCCCGTTCCTGCGGTCGTTGTTCGCCTGAGCGCCGCTGTCGGCAGCGTTAATTGAGAGTCAACCCCAAAGAGCCGCAAGCTCAGCGAGCGATTTCAGGTGAAAGTCTGCTAGTTTAACCTCGGGGCGCCGCGAGTGAATAATCCCCCACGGTCCCTGTTCAAGAAATGCGGTCTGCATGCCCATTCGCCTCGCAGGCAAGATATCGTTATCGAGTCGATCGCCCACATATAAGACCAACCCAGCATCAATTCCAGAAGCATCGACTACTTTCTGAAAGAATTCCTCCGATGGTTTTTCTACTCCCCATTGCGATGACGATGCGATGAAGTCAGCAGGCACCCCAGCCGCTGCGATCTGCTCCACCGCACCTTCAGGCTGATTTCCAGCTATACCGATCGAGAGCCCCGCAGAACGCGCGGAGGAAATACAGGGCAGCACATCCGGGTAAAGGTCTTCCTTCAAGAGGACTGGACGATTCTCGGGATCCCGAATTCCGAGCTCATCCCAAATCTTTCTATGGTCCTCACCTCTTTCAATCAACGAACCGAAAAGCGCGAGGAAGGTGAACGCAGGAACACCAGCCATCGTTGCCTGATCCGTCCATTGTCTAGTCTCATCAACGAGCGTCTCCCCAACATCAAAAACGATGGCGCGAGCATTCAGGGAAAATTCATTCAGAACCATCCTTCAATAGTGCCATCCAATCAATACAAGTTCCAGCAATCGCACAAATCATCATGAGTCAAAGGCAGCACCAGCGCCGCTCACTGCACCGGACCGGCCTCAGCCGTCGCCGTCCTTCCTGTGACCGTCACCGTCACCGAGATCCCTTCGAGCCCCTCGGGCCCGTGGTCCGTCTGCTCCCCGCGCACCGGGGCGCAGGAGTTGAGGGCGGCACCGTTGTCCCGGGCGACGGCCGCGGCCACCGTACAGGCCTCCTCCACTCCGGCACGCTGCATCACCGTGGCAGCGGACAGGGCGGTCATGTCGGCCGCCAGAGTGGCACGGTGCGACTGCAGCATGCCGGTCACCCCGGTCGCGACGACCAGTGCCGACGCAACCACGGCCAGGATGACCGCGCTGCCGGCGACCGTCACGTTCCCCGCGTCGTCACCCCGCAGACTGTGGCTCACCGATGATCACCGCCGTGGCGGAGACGTCGAACAGCCACCCGGGAACGGTCACGTTCACGCGGTACTCGAGCAGACCGGCGGCGTCACCTTCCGTACCTGGTGTGGCACTGCCGGTCACCTCCACCGTGGCGTCGGGCTGTCTCGCCCCCACCACTGACCGGGCGGCCGGGGCGTCCCCCAGGGCGGCGGCCCGGGCCCCGTCACGGGCCAGCCCCACCGCCCCGAGGTAGGTCGCCACGGTGACGACGCCTGCGACGACCAGGCCGGTCACGGCGGTCAGGGCGGTGAAGACGATGGCCGCCTCTACCGTCACGTAGCCGTCGTCGCCACCGCAGTTCCCCCTCACGCCGCCGTCCCCCTTCCTACTGTGTGTCCAGCGCGCGCTGGAAGATCGACGTCAGCGCACCCTCGACGGCGTCGGAGGTGACCACGAGGTACAGCAACGCACCCAGTGCCGCGGCGGCGACACATCCCAGCGCGTACTCGATGGTGCTCATCCCCCGGTCGTCCCCCAGGACCGACAGTGCCGTCCTCTCCTGTTCCGGCTCCTGTTCCGGCTCTTGACCTGCTTCGTCGCCGATCCCCTCCCCGTACTCTTCCCTGTACTCTTCCCTGTATTCTTCTCTGCACTCGTTGATGTTCTCTTCCATGGTGTCCCTTCCGTTGTTCCTGTTGTTGTCACACTCCGGCGAATCCGATGACCAGGGGGACCAGTCCCACCACCACGAAGGCGGGGAGAAAGCACAGGGTCAGCGGGGCAGCGACAGCGACGAGCACCCGTTCGGCACCCGCCCGCGCCGTGTCGTCCGCCCGGCGCCGGAGACGGTCCGCCTGGGCGGTGACCGCCTCCGACAGCCGCCCGCCGTTCCGGACCTGTGCCGCCGCCCGACGCGCCACCGGCCCGAAGTCCGGGTCGTCGGCGAGGTGTTTCCACGCGTTCGCCCCCGCCCCCAACTCCAGCAGGCCCGCCACACGGTGCAGGTCGGCCACAGCCCTTCCCCTGTCCCTGGTCCTCCCCCTGTCACCGTCGTCCCGGGGATCCGGCCCCGCCCCGGGCACCGCCGCCCGCCCCGCCGCCACGGCAGGCAGACCTGCCTGCCCGGCGGCGGCGAAGGCGGCGGGGGC
>NZ_JALAGY010000076.1 GCF_022712195.1 Corynebacterium sp.
GACCACCACAGGGTAACCCACATTCACGACAACGTCCAGCACCAAAACTACAGTCTGGGTTCCTTCTTCCGGTCGACCGGCGTCCCCAGCACCGACAGGGCCGTCGCGAGACCGGCGTAGTTCGTCACCAGCATCACCAACGCCACGATCTCTCGGTCGGAGAGGTAGCTCGCCAACGCCGACCACGTCGACTCCTCCACGTCTCCGTCCTGCACGATCTGGTCCGCGGCGTCGAGGATCACTCCCCGACGGCGCGTCTGCCCGTGCGACTCCCCCTCCATGGCCGCGATCTCCCCGGCGGTGAGCCCCACCGACGCCGCCAGCTTGCGGTGGTGCGCCGCCTCGTACTCCGAGCCTTTCAGGTGTGCGACGCGGAGAATCACCAGTTCGGTCTCCTTGCGCGACAGATAGCCGAAGGGCATCATCGTCGCCGAATACACCAGCCACGCCTTGAACAGGCGCGGCGCCCTCCCGATCGTGGAGAACACCCCCATGGTCTCCGTCCCCTGCACCTTCGCCCCGATGCGGGCGACCAGGTGGTTGACCACCCCGACCTCCCGCACCCCCGGAACCTTCTCACCGGGGCGCACGATCCGGCTCGGCCCCTCCGAGGACGTTGACTCCACGCGAGATATGTTCATACCCCAACACGCTACCTGAGCTCCGCCCCGGCGTCCGCCGGATCCGCTACTTCGCGGTCTGGTCCTTCTCGTCCTCCCGCAAGGTCAGCACGTCCACGCCGTTCTCGGTGACGACCATGGTGTGCTCGAACTGGGCGGACCATTTGCCGTCCCTGTTCTGCACGGTCCAGTCGTCGTCCCAGATGTCGTAGGGAAGCTCGCCGAGGTTGAGCATCGGCTCGATCGTCAGGGTCATCCCCGGCTCCAGCACCGTGTCATACGACGGCTCGTCGTGGTGCAGCACCACCAGACCGTTGTGGAACGTCGGCCCCACGCCGTGACCGGTGAAGTCGCGCACCACGGTGTAGCCGAAACGCTTGGCGTAGGCCTCGATCACCCGGCCGATCACGTTGATCTCCCGGCCCGGCTTCACCGCCTTGATGCCCCGCCACATCGCGGCGTAGGTCCGCTCCACCAGCAGACGGTGCTCCTCCGCCACGTCGCCGGCCAGGAACGTCGCGTTCGTGTCGCCGTGCACCCCGTTCTTGTAGGCGGTGACGTCGATGTTCACGATGTCACCGTCCTGCACCACTGTGGAGTCGGGGATGCCGTGGCACACGATCTCGTTGAGGCTGATGCACGAGGCCTTCGGGAACCCCCGGTAGCCCAGGCACGACGGGTAGGCGCCGTGGTCGCACATGTACTCGTGGGCGACACGGTCGATCTCGTCGGTCGTCACGCCCGGAGCCACCACTGCGCCGGCGGCGGACAGCGCCCCCGCGGCGATCCGGGACGACTCGCGCATGGCCTCCACGACCTCGGGGGTCTGCACCCACGGCTCACCGATGTTCTCCCGGACCGAGTCCTTCCACACGTACTCGGGACGTTCGATGCTGTCCGGGACCTTACGGACCGGGGTGGGTGTGCCGGGGGTCAGAAGCGCTCTACTCATGAGGTCCCAGCCTACTCCCCGTCCAGAGTGGCGAGGAACTGCTGGGTCACCGCCACCGAATGCTCCGAACCGCCGCCCAGGACAATCATCGTCGCGAAGGCCAGGTCGCCGCGGTAGCCCATGAACCAGGCGTGGGAACCTTCGTTGATCTCGGCCTCACCGGTCTTGCCGTACACCTCACCGGCACCGGAGATCGCCGTGCCGGACCCGCTGGTCACGACCGCGCGCATCATGTCACGCAGGTTGCCCAGGACGTGCGGGTCCAGCGGCTCCCCCTCGGTGGCCTTCTTCCCGTCGCCGTCCAGGGTGTGGGTGTCCTCGGTGTCGATGAGCTTCGGCACCGGGGTCCTCCCGTTGGCCGCGGTGGCCGCCACCAGTGCCATGCCGAAGGGGCTGGCCAGGTCGAGTCCCTGCCCGTAGCCGGCCTCGGTGCGGTCCAGCATGACCTCGCCCTCGGGTACCTGGCCGGTCACGGTGGTCAGTCCCGGGATGTCGTAGTCGCGGCCGAGCCCGAACTTCCTCGCCTCGTCCTTCAGCTCCCCCGGTGCCATGTCCGTGGAGATCCGGGCGAAGGTGGTGTTGCAGGACTGCGCGAAGGCGTTGCGCATCGAGGTCTCGCCCAGGGAGAAGGAGTTGTAGTTGGTGACGACACGTCCGCCGATGTCCTGGGTCGCCGGGCACGACACCGTCGAGTCGGCGGTGAGGTCCTCCTTCTCCAGCCCCGCCGCGGCGGTGATCACCTTGAACGTGGAGCCCGGCGGGTATTGGCCGGACAGTGCCACGTCCCCCTGCTTGTCGGCCTCCGCGGTCTGCGCGACGGCCAGCACCTGGCCCGTCGACGGCCGCATGACCACCATCATCGCCTGGTCGTCGGGGCGGGTGTCCACCGCCTTCTGGGCGGCCTCCTGCACCTGCCGGGACAGGCTCACCGTGACCGCGGGGGCGGGGTCGGCCGGGGTGCGTTCCATCGTGCGTACCACTGAGGCGTTCCGGTTCACCGCCACGACCTCCCACCCGGGCTCGCCGGCGAGTTCTGGTTCCACCAGCTGGGTCACCCGCGACATGATGTCGGGGGCGAACCCCGGGTCGGGACGGACCATGGCCGGCTCCTCGTTCAGCCGCACACCGTCGATGGCCTCCAGGTCGTCCTTCACCCGGTCGCCGAAGTCGCCCGGGATCATCGTCACCGAGTAGGAGCCCCCTGCGTCGAGGGCCTCCGTGGACGCCCGGGAGCGGTCGACGGTGGGGACCTCCTCGTCCCGGGCGTGGGCGACGTCGAGCACCCGGGCGATGCTGTCGACCGCCCCCTGCACGCCGCCGTTCTTCCGGGCCTCGTCGGTGTCCAGCAGCACGCGCCACCTGGTCCCCGGTGTCGCGAGCACCGCCCCGTCGGATCCGACGATGTCGGCGACCTGCGGCTCGACCCGGCGCAGCTCCAGGTGCTGGTCGGAGCCGAGGTCCGGGTGCAGGACGGAGGAGCGCCACCGCACCGTCCAGTCGCCGTCGGTGCGGGTGGCGGTCAGGGTGGCGTCGTAACGGAACGTCCGGTCCCCCGGCAGTGCCCACGCCATGGTGTAGTCGGCGGTGGCCACGTTGTCCTCGGTCCGGACGTCGTGGAGTTCGGCGTCCAGCGACTCCGCCTGCAACGCCGACCAGGAGTCCTCCAGCGCGGAGGACGCCGTGGTCGCGTCGTCGGTGAGCCCAGCCGCGGTGTCGAGGTCCCGCGAGCCGACGGCGGCGAGGAAGTCGCCGATGACGTCGTCGGCGACGTCGGGCCTGGGGGTGCACGCGGTGACGGCGACAGTAACCACCGTGAGGAGGAGGCACAGGACGGTGGCGGTGGTGGTGCGTCTCGGGGCCTGCGTCCCCGGAATCTGGATCATGCTCCGACGCTAGCAGCGTACGGCGCTGCTTCCGTGGACAAACACGAACGCGTCACCAGCCACGGGCCGACACCCCTCCCCCCGCGGAGTCGTGGCCGGTGAGGTGCGCAGCGGCGGTAGGCGACCTGGAGTCTAGCTGGTGACCTTGACCTGCGGTGAGCCGTTGCCCCCCGCCGCAGCGAGGACCTCGGGGTCCATCTCCTCGGCGATCTTCATGGCCTCCTCGATGAGCACCTCCACGATCTGGTCCTCGGGGACGGTGCGGATGACCTCGCCCTTGACGAAGATCTGTCCCTTGCCGTTGCCGGAGGCCACACCTAGGTCGGCGTCGCGTGCCTCACCCGGACCGTTGACCACGCAACCCATCACGGCGACGCGCAACGGCACCTCCATCCCCTCAAGGCCGGCGGTGACCCGCTCGGCGAGGCTGTAGACGTCGACCTGCGCACGCCCGCAGGACGGGCAGGACACGATCTCCAGCTTCCGCGGGCGCAGGTTCATCGACTGCAGGATCTGGTCGCCGACCTTGATCTCCTCCACCGGATCAGCGGACAGGGACGTACGGATCGTGTCACCGATCCCCTCCGCCAGCAGCGCACCGAAGGCCACGGAGGACTTGATGGTGCCCTGGAACGCCGGCCCTGCCTCGGTGACACCGAGGTGCAGCGGGTAGTCGCACTGCGCGGCGAGCTGACGGTAGGCCTCGACCATGATCACCGGGTCATTGTGCTTCACGGAGATCTTCAGGTCGCCGAAGCCGTGCTCCTCGAACAGGCTGGCCTCCCACAGGGCGGACTCCACCAGCGCCTCCGGCGTGGCCTTGCCGTACTTGTCCATGATCCGCTTGTCCAGCGAACCGGCGTTGACTCCGATGCGGATCGGGATACCCGCGTCCCCGGCGGCCTTGGCGACCTCCTTGACCCGGCCGTCGAACTCCTTGATGTTGCCCGGGTTCACCCGGACCGCCGCACATCCGGCGTCGATGGCGGCGAAGATGTACTTGGGCTGGAAGTGGATGTCCGCGATCACCGGGATCGGGGACTTGCTGGCGATCGCGGGCAGCGCCTCGGCGTCGACGGTCTTCGGACAGGCGACACGCACCATGTCACAGCCGGCCGCGGTAAGCTGGGCGATCTGCTGCAGAGTCGCGTTGACGTCGTGCGTCTTGGTCGTGGTCATCGACTGGACGCTGACGGGGTAGTCACTTCCGACGCCGACATTGCCGACCATCAGCTGGCGGGTCTTGCGACGGGGAGCCAGCACCGGCGGCGGGGCGTCGGGCAAACCGAGGGAAATTCCGGTCATGTGTGGTCTAGTCCTTCTTTCCTTGTGGATCGACGGCCCCAGTCTACGCCCGCGGCCTCTGACAGGGGAAAGCAGTGGCGCCGGCGGGACGCGTGAGGTGCCGTGGTCAGGGGAACAGCTGCAGTGGGTTCACCACGTCGGCGACGATCACGGTGAGGCCGAAGACCATCAGGACACCCGTGGCCACGTAGGTCACCGGCATCACCTTGACGTAGTCGACCGGGCCGCCTGGCTCCAGGCCGCGCAGACGACGCAGCCTGTCCCGCAGCTTCTCGTAGATCACGATGACCGCGTGGCCGCCGTCCAAGGGCGGCAACGGAACCAGGTTGAACACCGCCAGGAAGAAGTTCAGGTTCGCCAGCAGCACCAGGAAGGCCATCCACTGGTTCTGCTCCACCAGCTGCCCGCCCGCGTGGGAGGCGCCGACGACACTCACCGGACTGTCCGGCTGGCGCTCGGCACCGAAGATCGACTGGACCACCGGCCAGTAGCGCTGCGGCAGGTCGATGAGCGCCTCGACGGTCTGCCGGCCGAGGTTCCAGGTGAAGTCCGCCGTACCGCCGACAGCCGTGACCGGGTTGTAGTCGACCATCTGGCCGCTGCCGTCGAACTGCACGCCGATCGCGCCGACAGTCTCGCCCGCGCGCTCCACGACCTGGACCTGCAGGTCCAGGTCCACCCGCTGCCCGTTGCGGTCGACGGTGGCCGGCACGGTCACCGTGTCGCCCACCTGCACGCCGTCCTCCCCGGCGTCCCGGCCGATCGCCTGGACCGCCTCAATGACGTCGGGGATTCCCCCGGTCCGCTCCCCGTCGACACTGAGGAACGTGTCCCCCACCTGTACGCCGGACGACTCGGCCGACCCTTCGCCCGTGCAGGGCGGCGCGGTCTCCGCGTCCTCGTCCACCACGTCCGGGGAACACACCAGCTCCACGGCCTCCGCCTTCGGCGGCTCGGTGGACGGCAGACCGAAGCTCACGGCCACACCGAAGATGATCAGCACCCCGAGGACGATGTTGACGATGATCCCCGCCATCATCACCACTACCCGCTTCCAGGCGGGCCGGTGGATCATCAGGTAGGGTTCCTCCTCCTCGGTCCACGGGTCGTTGACCGTCATCCCGGCTATGTCGCAGAAGCCGCCCAACGGGACGGCCTTCAGACCGTACTCGGTGTGCCCGCGGGTGAACGACCACACCGTCGGTCCGAAACCGATGAAGTAACGGCGCACGCGCATCCCGCAGGCCCGGGCCGCGACCATGTGCCCGGCCTCGTGCAGGGCGATGGTGACACCGATCCCCAGGGCGAAAAGCACCACACCTAAGGCGAAACTCACAGGCCCATCCTCTCATGCGCCCTGGCGCGTGCCTCACGCTCGGCGTCGAGGACGTCACCGACATCGTGGGGACGCCCCACCCGGTCCGAGCAGTCCTCCATGACCTCGGCGATGGTGTCGACGATCCGGGGGAACGGAAGTGCCCCTGCGAGGAACTCCACCGCGGCCTCCTCGTTGGCGGCGTTGTAGACCGCCGGCATGCAGCCTCCGGCGGACACCGCCTCGCGGGCCAGCCGCACCGCCGGGAAGACCTCGTCGTCCAGAGGCTCGAACTCCCATGTGGACGCCGTGGAGAAGTCGAGGGCGCGCTGCGCCCCGGGCACGCGTTCCGGCCACCCCAGTGCCAGACTGATCGGCAGTTTCATCGACGGCGGCGACGCCTGGGCGATCGTCGCACCGTCCCGGAACGTCACCATGGAGTGCACGATGGACTGCGGGTGCACCGTGACGTCGATCTTCTCCGCCGGGACGCCGAACAGCAGGGAGGCCTCGATGAGTTCCAGCCCCTTGTTCACCATCGACGAGGAGTTCAGTGTGTTCATCTGCCCCATCGACCAGGTCGGGTGGTTCGCCGCCTGCAACGGGGTGACCTCCCGGAGCTGATCACGGGTCCACCCACGGAACGGTCCTCCTGAGGCCGTGAGCACCAGTGACTCCACGTCCTCGAAGCGCCCCGCCCACAGGCACTGGGCCATGGCCGAGTGCTCCGAGTCCACCGGGACTAGCTGGCCCTCAGCTGCGGCGCTGAGCACAAGCTCACCGCCGGCGACCAGCGACTCCTTGTTCGCCAACGCCAACCGCACCCGGCCGTTCAACGTGGCCAGGGTGGCGTCCAGCCCCAACGAGCCGACGAGGGCGTTGAGTACCACGTCGTCGGCCCCCAGCTCCAGGGCCCCGGTCAACTCCTCCACGAGCTGCCGTGCGGAGTCCACCCCGCGGACCACATGACCGTCGAGCTCACGGTCGATCTCGTCAGCCGTCCGGTCGCTGGCGACAGCCACCTGGCCCGCGGACAGGCCGAAGGTACGGATCTGATCAAGCAGGACGTCAGGCTTCGACCCGTGCGCGGACACCCCGACCAGGTCGAAGCGGTCAGGGTTCTGCGCGATGATCTCGAGCGCCTGGACACCGATCGAACCGGTGCTTCCGAGCACCACTACGCGTTTCTTCACCCGGCCCATTGTTCCACGGTGCCGTGGCCACGCGGTAGCCACGCCGTCGGTCGCCGCCCGTCCCCTGCCCCGGGCCACACAAACGGGGGAGTCCGGGCCGGGTCGCAAGTTCACGGAACCACACGGATGTGTCACAATGGGAGCGACAATTCGGCAGGTGACCACTGCCGTCCTAGTTCAGGAGGATATCGACGTGGCCGATCACGGAAATCATGGCACGAAGGTGGAAGTGTACAACGGGGTCTCCACCGAGGATGAGCCGTCGGCCGCCTGGGGCTGGCACCAGTTCCCCCGGCGGACGACGATCGTCTTCGGCTACCTCGGCGGCCTCTCCATGTTCGGCATGCTGTTCGGTAACCACCCCGGCCAGGTGGAGAACATCTGGCTCGTCGCCCTCGGCGTCCTGGTGATCGTGGGCACCTTCCTCTACGCCCGCCGCTCCTCCCCGAACTGGTCGCCGAAGCCCTCGCGCAAGACGGTGAGCGCCCACAACAAGCCCCTGGGTCACCAGGAGCCCGACTGGGCCACCGACCAGCGCAACCTCACCGGCGCCTACGCGAACCTGACCACCGCCGAGCTGCGGTCCTGGAATCTCCCGGGCGTCGGTTCCGACGGTGTCGAGCACGTCGAGACCCCGAAGCACGCGCTGCACCACTAGGTCCGCCGCGGCACACTCGAAACCCCGGCCCCACCACGAGATCGTGGTGGGGCCGGGGTTTCGCTTAGGTTCACCCACCGTCCTGCCCGGTCAACTGTGAGACCCGGGGGTGCGGTAGGTGCTAGCGCTCCTCCGCGGCGAGCTGGCCGCAGGCTGCGGCGATCTCCTGGCCGCGGGTGTCGCGCACGGTGCAGGCCACGCCCTGGGCGGTGACCCGGCGGACGAACTCGTCCTGCACCGGCTTGGGCGAGGCGTCCCACTTCGAACCGGGAGTGGGGTTCAGGGGGATCAGGTTCACGTGCACCTGGTTGCCGAGAGCACCGCGCAGCTTCTTGCCCAGCAGGTCGGCACGCCACGGGTGGTCGTTGATGTCCCGGATCAACGCGTACTCGATCGACACGCGCCGTCCGGACTTGTCGGCGTAGTAGCGGGCCGCCTCGAGCACCTCGTCCACCGACCAACGGTTGTTGACGGGGACCAGGGTGTCCCGCAGTTCATCGTCCGGGCAGTGCAGACTGACCGCCAGCCGCATGTGCATGCCCTCGTCGGCGAGCTTGCGGATCGCCGGGGCGAGCCCCACGGTGGAGACGGTGACATTGCGCGCGGAAATGCCGAAGCCCTCCGGTGACGGGGAGGTGATGCGCCGGATCGCCTTCACCACACGCTTGTAGTTGGCCAGCGGTTCACCCATGCCCATGAAGACGATGTTCGACAGGCGCCCCTCCCCGCCCTCGACCTCACCGTCGCGCATGGCCCGGGCCGCGGCACGCACCTGCTCGACGATCTCGGCGGTGGACAGGTTGCGGTCCAGCCCGCCCTGGCCGGTGGCGCAGAACGGGCAGGCCATCCCGCATCCGGCCTGGGAGGAGATGCACAGGGTGGCACGGTCGGGGTACCGCATCAGGACGGACTCGAGCATCGTCGAGTCGTGCAGCTTCCACAGGGTCTTGCGGGTCTGCCCCTCGTCGCAGGAGATGTTGCGCACCGACTCCATCAGCGTGGGGAACAGCGTCTCCTTCACCGTGGCGCGCAGGCCCTCGGGGAGGTCGGTCATCCGGGAGGGGTCCCCCTCGAGACGGCCGTAGTACTGACGGGCGATCTGGTTGGCACGGAAGCCGGGCAGACCGGCGTCGGTGACGGCCGACTTCACCTCGTCGTCGGTGAGGTCGGCCAGGTGGGTGGGCGGCATGCCCCTGGTGGGGGCACGGAACTGCAGTTGTACCGGTGTAGTCATGGTGTCGGCCATTATTGCACGTCGTGAAGGGCGTGAGCACATCGTGAGATCGCACTACACTGGAAGGCATGACGAAGAGCTCCGGTAGAGACCACGCAGACGACCTGGCCGTCCCCGCCACCGACCCCACGGAACTGTCCGGGAACGCCGAGGGCAGCCCCACCTCGGAGATCACCGCGACCACGTCGGCGGACCCCGGCCACTCCCCCTCCGACGAGGACCCCGCCGGGGACGCACGCCCACGGGGTGGTGCGAAACCCACGGTCGCCGGGTCCGTCGCCGGTTCGACCTGGGTCGCGCTGTCCATCGGCGCGGTCATCCTGATCCTGCTGCTCGTGTTCATCCTGCAGAACCAGGAGTCGGTGAAGCTGCAGATGTTCGCCTGGCAGTGGAACTTCCCCATCGGCGTGGGCATGCTCATCGCCGCCATCGCCGGGGCCCTGGTGATGGCCAGCGTCGGTGCGGTGCGGATCCTGCAGCTGCGCCGGCAGATCAACCACCCCGCCGACGGGAAGACCCGGCGCAGGGGCCGGGGCCGGAACCGCTGATCCCTCCCCCGGAGAGCGCGGCCCCCGGGGTGTCAGAAGGAGGCGACGGCCGTCATCACGATCCAGGTCAGCATCGCGGCCGGCAGCATCCCGTCCAGGCGGTCCATGATGCCACCGTGCCCGGGGATCATCGAGGACATGTCCTTGATCTTCAGGTCGCGCTTGAACTGGGACTCCACGAGGTCACCGACCGTGGCGCACAACGCCAGTCCCGCGCCCAGCGACAGACCCAGGACGTAGTGCACCGGGTCACGCAGGTCGAGCAGGAACAGCACCGACAGCGTCCCGACCACCGAGGCAAGCACCACCGAGCCGACGAACCCCTCCCAGGACTTCTTCGGGCTGATCGCCGGCACCATCGGGTGACTGCCGAAGAACACCCCGGCGGCGTAGCCACCGACGTCGGAGGCGGTGACGCACAGCATGAACGTGAGCACGAAGCTCTGCCACGGGACATCCCGGTAGCTCAGCTGCGAGAGCATCGCCGCGAAGGCCCCGCACATGGGGATCCAGACCAGGACGAACAGCGAGATGCCGATGTCCCGCAGCCAGTTGGTGGGCGGCACCGTCCTGCCGTTGTGGAAGAGCCTGGCGACGATGGTGGCCACCGCCGACAAGGCGAACGCCGAAGTCAGCCCTGTGACACCGAACGGCCACGACAACCAGATCATGGCCTGCCCGCCGACGACGAGGACGGGCAGGTTCAGCGCGTAGCCGTTCTCCCGGAGCCGGCTCCACACCTCATAGGTGGCCAGGCCCATGGCCACGGCGATCAGCGGGTACCAGACGAAGGGGATCGCGAGGCCGCCGACGACCAGTGCGCCGAGGACAACGGCACTGGCGATGGCGACGGGGAGGTTCCGCCCGGCGGAGTTCTTGGGCTGCGGCAGGCGGTGACCGTCCCGGCGTGCGGGTTTGGCGTCATTCACGGCGGCGTCTGGCTCTGATGAACGTCTAGCGGACACTAGACCTCCATCAACTCCTTTTCCTTCGACTCCACGACCGCATCGACCTGCCCCACGTACTGCTGGGTGATCTTGTCCAGTTCCTTCTCCGCGGCCTTGACCTCGTCCTCACCGGCGTCGCCGTCCTTCTGGATCTTCGCCAGGGCGTCCATGCCCTTCCGGCGGATGTTGCGGATCGCGATCTTGGCGTCCTCACCCTTGGACTTGGCGACCTTCACCAGGTCGCGACGGCGCTCCTCGGTGAGCTGCGGCACGGTGACGCGCAGCACGTGGCCGTCGTTGGTGGGGTTGACACCGAGGTCGGAGTTGCGGATAGCGTTCTCGATCTCCTGCATCGCCGACATCTCGTAGGGCTTGATGATCAGCATGCGCGGTTCGGGGACACTGATCGTGGCCATCTGAGTGATCGGGGTGCGCACACCGTAGTACTCGGCGAACACGCCGTTGAACATGGCGGGGTTCGCGCGGCCGGTACGGATGGTCGTCAGGTCCTCGCGGACGTGGTCCACCGAGCGGCTCATGAAGTCCTCGGACTCGAGCAGGGTGTCGTCAATCATTGCTGTCCTCTTGTCGGAGATGAAACTGTTGCGGGCAGGTCTTGCTGTTCCAGTGACGAATCTACCAGCCACCGGAGTGGAGTTTCCCGGAAGTTCACCACTACCGGGTGCAGTGGGCGGGTCGCCTCCGTCGGAGACGGCGCGGCGCGTCAGGAAGCGGGGGTCGCGACCAGCGTGCCGATCGTCTCCCCCGCCACGGCGCGGGCGATGTTGCCGTCGGTGAGGAGGTTGAACACCAGCATCGGCATGTTGTTGTCCATGCACAGGCTGAAGGCGGTGGCGTCGGCGACCTTGAGGCCGCGTTCGATGACCTCGCGGTGGCTGATCTCCGTGAAGAGCTCCGCGTCGGGGTTGGTGCGGGGGTCGTCGCTGTAGACCCCGTCGACCCCCTTGGCCATGAGGAGGACCTCGCAGCCGATCTCCAGGGCACGCTGGGCGGCGGTGGTGTCGGTGGAGAAGTAGGGCATGCCCATGCCGGCGCCGAAGATCACCACGCGCCCCTTCTCCAGGTGGCGGTCGGCACGCAGTGGAAGGTACGGCTCGGAGACCTGTGCCATGTTGATGGCGGTCTGCACGCGCGAGTCGATGCCCTGCTGCTCCAGGAAGTCCTGCAGCGCCAGGCAGTTCATCACCGTCCCCAGCATGCCCATGTAGTCGGAGCGGGCCCGGTCGAGACCGCGCTGCTGAAGCTCGGCGCCGCGGAAGAAGTTGCCGCCGCCGATGACGACGGCGATCTCCGCACCGGTGCTGGCCACCTCGGCGATCTGCCGGGCCACGTTCTCCACGACGTCCGGGTCGATGCCGACCTTGCCGCCGCCGAACATCTCACCCCCGAGTTTCAGCATGACCCTCTTGTAGCCGGTCGAGGCGTTTCCAGTGCTTGCAGTGCTTTCGGCCACCGTGGGATCTCCTTGTGGGGTGTGGGGGGGCGGTCTGTGTCCGATTGATCATCCTAGCGTGCCGTAGGGCTCCGGACAGCACTGAACCCGCCGACCCCGCGTGAGCGGGGATGCGACGGGTCCGGTGGGGGCCGGTGGGCTCCGCCTGTGAGGCGGGAGCCGGGGCGCGACCGGAGTCGGGCCTGAAGGCCGGTCCGGAGACTAGCTCTGGCCGACCTCGAAGCGCACGAAGCCGTTCAGCGTGACGCCGGCCTCGTCCATGACCTGCTTGACGGTCTTCTTGGACTCGGTGACGGACGGCTGGTCCAGCAGGCAGGCATCCTTGAAGTAGCCCTTGAGGCGTCCTTCGATGATGTTCGGCAGAGCCTTCTCGGGCTTGCCCTCCTCGCGGGCGGTCGCCTCGGCGATCTCGCGCTCCTTGGCGACGATCTCCTCCGGGACGTCCTCGCTGGACAGGTAGGTGGCCTTCAGTGCGGCGACCTGCATGGCGGCGGCCTTGGCCGCGCCCTCGTCGTCACCGGTGTAGGAGACGAGCACGCCGACTGCCGGGGGCAGGTCGGACGAGCGGTGGTGCAGGTAGACGGCGACCTTGTCGCCCTCGATGGTGACGGCGCGACGCAGCTCGAGCTTCTCACCGATCTTGGCGGACAGCTCCTGGACGACGGTCTCGGCGGACTTGCCGTCGACGTCGGCGGCAGCCAGCTCCTCCGGGCTGTTGGCCTTGGCGGCGGCGGCAGCCTCGGCGATGCGGTTGGCCAGCTCGATGAACTCGGAGTTCTTCGCGACGAAGTCGGTCTCGGAGTTGATCTCGACCATGGTGTTGCCGGAGACGGCGATCAGGCCCTCGGCCGCGGTGCGCTCAGCGCGCTTGCCCACGTCCTTGGCGCCCTTGATGCGCAGGATCTCGACAGCCTTGTCGAAGTCCCCTTCGGACTCTTCGAGGGCCTTCTTGCAGGCCATCATGCCGGAGCCGGTGAGCTCGCGGAGCTTCTTGACGTCGGCGGCGGTGTAGTTCGCCATGTGAGGCGATCCTCCTTCAGATGGTGGAAGTGAAAAGTACAGACGTGGGGAGAATTACTCTGCAGACTCGGCTGCGGGGGTCTCCGCAGCAGCGTCAGCCTTGGGAGCCTCGGCCTGTTCCATCTTCTCGGTCTTCTCTGCCTGCTCTGCCTTGTCGGCGGTCTTCTCGGCGTCGCCGGCGGCCTCCTTGGCTGCGGCGGCCTGGCGCTCGGCACGGGCGGCACGCCCTGCCTCGACGGCCGAGGAGATCACGGAGGTCAGCACCGTGGTGGCACGGATGGCGTCGTCGTTGCCCGGGATCGGGAAGTTGACGTCGTCCGGGTCACAGTTGGTGTCGAGGATGGCGACGACCGGGATGTTGAGCTTCTTCGCCTCGGAGACGGCGATGTGCTCCTTGTTGGTGTCCACGATCCACAGTGCGGAGGGGATCTTGGACATGTCGGAGATACCGCCCAGGACACGCTCGAGCTTGTTGCGCTCGCGGGTCAGCATCAGGACTTCCTTCTTGGTGCGGCCCTTGTAGCCGTCCTCGGCGGCCTCCATTGCCTGGAGTTCCTTGAGACGGTGCAGACGCTTGGCGACGGTCTGGAAGTTGGTGAGCATGCCGCCGAGCCAACGGTGGTTGACGTAGGGCATGCCGACGCGCTCCGCCTCGGAGGCGATGGCTTCCTGGGCCTGCTTCTTGGTGCCGACGTAGAGGATGTTGCCGCCGTGGGCAACGGTCTCCTTGACGAACTCGTAGGCCTCGTCGATGAAGGTCAGGGTCTGCTGCAGGTCGATGATGTAGATGCCGTTACGGTCGGTGAAGATGAAACGCTTCATCTTCGGGTTCCAACGACGGGTCTGGTGACCGAAGTGGACGCCGGCGTCCAGCAGTTCGCGCATGGTGACAACAGCCATGGTATTTCAGGGGAGTTCGCTGACCGGGACTGTTCCCGGCCGCCGCTCCCCTTCCTCGCTTTCAAAAGTTCAGGTTGACGGTTCTTTCACGGCCGACTCGCCGACGGGGTCCGTCAGTTCGTCGGTCGTCCTGGCAGGCATCCCCGGGTTGTCCCCGCCCAGTTAACCCCGCTCGTGGAGCGGGGACCGTTGACGGACGGGCCACAGTGTTCGGATCACGCGATACCTACGCGATGTCAGCACGCCCACCGACTCCCGCGCATCGGGCCACTCCCCCGCTCCTGGCACAGATCGCGTGTGACTGTGACATTCCCGGGAACCGTCTCCGGCAACCGACGTGGAACGCCGGCTGAGTGCCGCGCCAGACTGGCGGACATACTGCGGTAGTTGAATCTACCCGTCACCCTGGGATCCCACAACTCTTCGTCGCGCGCCTGTGCAGCGGGGACCAGCCGGAACACACCGTGGCACCACCACGTCACCACTGGCATCCCACACACCCCACACGCCCCAGTCGCCCCTTCGACGGTCCCGGCGCGCCCGGACGGACGGCGGGTTGTCCACAGGCCGCCGCCGGGCCCGGGCGCACAGGGCCCCGGTCGGCGATGATGAACCCTATGACAGGGGCAGGGATGAAAGAGTGGACGAGAACATGGGCCGGCAGGATCGCCGTGGCGACGGCAGTGGCCGTGACGGGGTCGGTGGGGGCGGTGGCGGCGGCACCCGCCACCGACGGCCCCGAGGGGAGGCCGCACACAACCGGCATCAGTACCGTCAGTGCTGTCGACCACCGGACAGCCGTCCCCCATCACCGTCCGGTACCCGGTGGGGTGATCCGGGCCGCTGACATCCCGGAGCACGACTGGCTTCCCGGCCACCGCGGGGTGGACCTGGCGGCCTCCCCGGGAGACGTGGTCGTCAGCAGCTCCGACGGCACCGTCCATTTCGCCGGGGTGGTCGCCGGGACGCCCGTGGTGTCCGTCACCCACGGGGACGGGGTCCGCACCACCTATGAGCCGGTGATCGCCGGAGTCTCCGCCGGCGACCCGGTACGGCGGGGCCAGGCCGTCGGCGTGCTGGCGGACGCCGCCAAGCTCCCGGATTCCGCCCGGCGCGACGCGGGCCTGTCCTGGGGCGCACGGACCGGCCCGGACCATGAGCGCTACATCGACCCGATGAGCCTGCTGGCCCCGGTACGGGTGCGGCTGTGGGGCTGAGGCGGTGTCACTCCTGGTATCCCGACCGGGGGTGTGCCCGGCGGTAGACCTGCCGTAGCCGTTCGGCGCCGACGTGGGTGTAGATCTGCGTGGTCTGCATGGAGGCGTGTCCGAGCAGTTCCTGGACGACGCGCAGGTCCGCCCCACCTTCCAGGACCGCGGTGGCACTGGTGTGGCGTAGGCCGTGCGGTGAGATCCCGGGCGTGCCGGCCGCTTCTGCGGCGGAGTGAACGATCTCGCGTACGCGCCGTTGGTCGATCCGTCCGCCGCGGCTGCCGAGGAACAACGCGGGGACGGTGGAGGTCTGCGCCTTCTTCCGTGCGGCGAGGTGGTGCCGGACGTCGAGCCAGGCGTCCAGCGCCTCGCGGGCGCTGGTGCCGAAGGGGACGACGCGGGTCCTGTTCCCCTTGCCTGTGACACGGAGGTCTCGGTCGCCGAGGTCGCCGAGGTCGGCGCCGCAGAGTTCCGAGACCCGGATCCCGCTGGCGTAGAGCAGTTCGAGGATCGCCCAGTCGCGTACCGCCACGGTGTGCCCGTCGGCGTCGGGACCGGCCTCCCCTCCGGGTCCGGTCTGCTGCGCCCTGCGTCGGGCGTGGTCCAGCAGGGCGTCCGCCTGCCTGTTGTCGAGGACCCGGGGCAGGTGCCGTTGCGGGGTGGGTGCCTGCAGCGCGGACACCGGGTTGAGCGGGAGTCTGCCGGTGTGGCTGAGCCAGCTGCCGAACCCGCGCATGCTGGAGACCAGCCGCGCCACAGACGCCCGGGAGGCTCCAGCCTCCAGGGCCCAGTCCAGGACGTCGCGTCCCCGCTCGAGGGTGAACTGGTCGACGTTCTCCAACCCCTCGCAGGCGGCGCGGAGGTCCCTGCCGTAGGCGGTGACGGTGTTGACGGAACGGCCCTTGACCAGTGCCAGATACTCGAGGTAGTCGTCGATGGCCTCGGCGACGGACGTCCGGTCCCCCTGTTCTACCGGGGTTGCCGGGACGCCGTCGTCTCCGGAAGGCCGCTGGCTGCTCATGACTCCGGAGTCTAACCTCACTCCCGGATCTTGATCCAGCGGTCGTGGGAGCGGGTGACCAGGTTCAGTGTCTCCAGCTCGGTGATGATCCGGACGACGGCGTTGACGGGCAGGGAGGTCTCCGCGCTGATGTGCTCCAGCGTCCCGAGGCTGTCGGAGTCGACCCCGCAGGCGTCGTAGACCCTGAGCTGGTCGGCCTTGAGCTGCTGTACCGGGGAGGCGCTGAACTCCAGACTGAGCTGCCGTTCGGCGTCGACGGTGCCCAGGGGTTCGAGGATCTCCCGTACGTCCGCGGCGCGGGTGACGAGGATCCCGGCCCCGTCGCGGATCCTCTTGTGACAGCCGATGTAGTCTGCCGAGTCGACCGGCCCCGGCAGCACCATCACCGGCCGGTACATCGTGTCGGCCCAGTTCGCCGTGTTCACCGCCCCCGAACGGTAGCCGGCCGCCAGCAGGACGGTGCCCCGGGACAGTGCGGCGACCAGCCGGTTGCGGGTGAGGAAACGGTGCCTGGCGGCCCGCTGGTGCGGCGGGTACTCGGAGATCACCAGCCCCCGCTTCGCCGCGGCCTCGAAGAGGCCCTCGTTGGACCTGGGGTAGACCTGCCCGGGCCCCGTGGCAGTGACCACCACGGTGCGCCCACCTGCACTGAGGGCCCCGGAGTGCGCCGCTGTGTCGATGCCCAGTGCTCCCCCGGAAATCACCGTGTAGCCGGCGGTGGCGAGCTCGCCGGCCATGGTGTGGGTGGTGCGGTTGCCGTAGGCCGTCGACAACCGCGTGCCGACCATGGCCACGCTGCGGCCCACGACGTCCGAGAGGCGTGCGGTCCCGGTGGCCCAGAACGCGAACGGTTGGGTCGCCTGGCCGCGGATCCCGTCGACCATCGTGTCCGGTCCGATGTTCATGAATGAGCCGGCGATGAGTTCCGTCGGCCATTCCGTGCTGTCCGGGGTGATCAACCGCCACCCGTGTTCCCGGGCGAAGGCGAGGTCCCCCCGGACCGAGGTGTCGGCCCTCCCGCTGGTCTTTTCCCGCAGCGCCGCCGGCAGGGCCGGATCACGGCGCCGGACCATGCCCGCCACCCGTTCGACGTCCGCCGGCGCACTGGTGTCCACCGAGGCCATCGCCCCGTCGGAGACGCCACCGGGCCACAGCATCTCCAGGAGCTCCATCTGGGAGGCCTCCACCACCCGGCGCAGGTACATCCACGCCGCCAACCGTGACGTCTGTGATCCTTCCCCGCCGTGCCCGCTGTGCCCGCCGTGCCCGTCTGACCCTGTCTCAGCAACCACCCTGTTCTCCCCCATCGTGCCCTCCCTCATGTTCCCCGTGTCCAGGTTCCCCGGGCCCGGTCACGGTCGACCGGGCCGGTGTACATCTCCAGTGCGTCCAGTACCGCCGAGACCCCAGGCCGGGCCGCGCCCTCCAGGTCCGCCATCGTCCAGGCGACGCGCAGGGTGCGGTCCACACCCCGGTGCGACACCACCCCCGACCGGAGTTTCTCCTGCAGCACGGCCATGCCGGCGTCATCGGCGGGATGGCCCCGTCTCAGGAACGGCCCAGGCACCGAGGCATTGGACGACCACCGTCCCCACCGGTGCACCGCGCGACGCCGGGCCTCGACCACCCGCTCCCGCACACGGTCGCTGGATTCAGGGGCCGGGCCCGCCCCGTCAGTCACGGGCACCAGTCCGGCCGTCGCCTCCGCCCTGGTGCACACCGACAGGTCGACCCTGTCCAGCAGCGGTCCCGACAGCCTCTGCAGGTAACGGTCACGGACCCCGCCACGGCAACGGCAGTCCGCCGGTTCCGCCGCACCGCAGGGACACGGGTTCGAGGCCAGCACCAGCTGGAACCGAGCCGGGAAGACAACGGTGCCGTGGTGACGCGCCACCTCGATCCGGCCGGTCTCCATCGGGGTACGCAGCAGTTCAAGCGTCCCGGCGGCCACCTCGGGGGCTTCGTCGATGAACAGCACACCGTTGTGCGCGATGCTCACCGCCCCCGGCCGTATCCGCCCGGCACCACCACCGGTCAGGGCAGCGCGGGTGACCGAGTGGTGCGGGGCGACGAACGGCCGTTCGCCCCGCCACACCCTCTCCAGCCGGTCCCGGGCGCCCGCCACCGAATGCACCGCCGCCGACTCCAGCTGTTCGCTCTCCTGCAACGGCGGGAGGATCCCAGGCAGCCGTTCCGCCAGCATCGACTTACCCGACCCCGGCGGCCCCGACAGCCACAGGTGGTGGCCCCCGGCGGCCGCGATCTCCAGGCCACGCCGGGCCTCCGCCTGCCCGCACACCTCCGCCAGGTCCGGGGGCGGGCACGACTGCGCCGCGTCCGGCAGCCCGTCCCGTCGCCCGTCCCGCCACTCACCGTCACATGAGAGGGAGTCACCGCCGTGCCCCTCCGGCAGCTCCCCGCGCAGCCACGGAACCAGTTCCCGCAGGTGCGACAGCCCCACGACCTCCAGGCCCGTCACCCGCGCGGCCCGGGACGCCTCCACGGCATTGGCCCGGGGTACCGCGGCCCGCAGGAAACCGGCGCCGTCGGCCGCCATCAGCATCGGGAGTACCCCGTCCACCGGCCGCACAGTACCGTCGAGACCGAGTTCCCCGACGACGACCGTGGCACGGGGATTCTCGGAGGGGACCACCCCCTGCGCCGCCAGAATCGCCATCACCATGGGAAGGTCGAATCCCGACCCCCGCTTCGGCACCGACGCCGGGGACAGACTCATCACCACCCGGCTCCTCGGCCAGTCCAGACCACTGTTGATCATCGCCGAACGTACCCGGTCACGGGCCTGGACCACCGCAGTGTCCCCGAGACCCACGATGCTCATCCCGGGGAGCCCCCGGCTGATGTCGCACTCCACCGTCACCGGGGTCCCGCTGACCCCGCTCAGGGCGATCCCCCGGGCCTGCCCGACCCGAACCGGCGAACGGTCGCTGAAGGTGGTCACCAGCCCACTCCCTCGTAGTGGGTGAGCTCCCCGGCCGTGATGTCCAGGACATCGAAACGCACTGTCGGCGCCCGGTGCCGCGGATTCCTGCGCAACCACTCCGCCCCGGCGTGCCGCATCGCCGCGAGCTTGGCGGGGGTCACCGCCTCCGCCCCGGAACCGAAACGGCCGTCGGTACGCCATTTGACCTCGACGAACACGATCACCCCGTCGCCGGAGAGGACGATGTCCACCTCCCCGCGGGCGGTGTAGAAATTGCGGTCCAGCAGGCGGTACCCCCGCTCGAGGAAATACCCGGCAGCCGTGTCCTCCCCGGCCGCGCCGACGTCCCTGAGATTCCTGGGCGCCTGTGGCCGCCGCTGCTGGCTGGAGCTGCTCCGCCGACCGTGGCCGGGGGTGTTCGTGGCTGCTGACATAGCTCACCACCCTGGCACGGTGGCCGGGGCCACCTGCCTGCACCGGCACCTGTTCCCCCTGGAGACTGTGGAGAACCCACCCCCTGTGGACAGGCCGCTTCCCAGGCGCCCACCACCGCACCGCCCCGCGGGGACGGACGTCCGGCACCTCCGCAGAATCAGTCAGGCATACGCAGGTCCGGCTTGTCCAGTTCCTCGATGTTGACGTCCTTGTAGGTGATCACACGTACGTAGCGCACGAAACGCGCCGGGCGGTACATGTCCCACACCCAGGCGTCGGACATCCGGACCTCGTAGTAGACCTCTCCGTTGGCGTTGCGCGGCAGAAGCTCCACGGCATTGGCCAGGTAGAACCGACGCTCAGTCTCCACGACATAGCTGAACTGGCTGACCACGTCCCGGTACTCGCGGTACATGGACAGCTCCACGTTGGCCTCGTAGTCCTCAAGCTCCTCGGCGCTCACGGTTGCTGGTCATCTCCCTTTTTGATCGGCGGTCCGGCCTGCCACCGCTGACGGGCGGCAGCCACATTGGAGTAAGTGTAACGGTGCTCGGGGGTCCCGCCGAGCAGACTCACCGAGGCCATGTGCGACGCGGTTCCGTATCCCTTGTGACCGGCCAGTCCGTAACCGGGGTACTCCCGGTCCAGTTCGACCATCAGCCGGTCACGGGACACCTTCGCCAGCACACTCGCCGCGGAGATGCACCGGGCGACCAGGTCGCCCTTCACCACCGGCAGATGCGGCCGGGGGAAGCCGTTGACCTTCATCGCGTCGGTGAGGATGTACCCGGGCCGCACGTCCAGACGCGCCACCGCCCGGCGCATCCCACCGAGGTTCGCGTGCTGGATACCCCAGGTGTCGACGTAGGACGCGGGCACGTGAACCACCGCCCAGTCCACGGCGACGTCCTTGACCACCTCGAAGAAGTGGTCCCGACGCTTCGCCGTGAGCTTCTTGGAGTCTGTCAGGCCGGACAGCTCCGGCACAGGGCCCGGTGGCAGAACGCAGGCGGCCACCGTCACCGGACCGCAGCAGGCACCTCGGCCGGCCTCGTCGACGCCTGCGACGGGACCCAGCCCCGCCTTGTGCACCGCCCACTCCAGCGTCCTGCCGTCCGGCATGGAGCGCACCGGAACCACCCCTCTACTGCTGGATGTCCGGGGAGCTGACGCCGCCGATGCGGTCCAGCGGCCAGATCTTCGCCGTGACCTTTCCGACGACGTTCTCCACCGGGACCGTGCCCTGGAGCTCGTCGCCGATGTGGAAACGCGAGTCGCCGGAGTTCGTCCGGTTGTCTCCCATGACCCACAGATTGCCCTCCGGCACGGTGACCGGCCCGAAGTAGGCGCCCTGGCAGGCGTCGGAACCGGTCATGGGGTCGACCTGGTAGGTCAACGGCGAACGGGTGTAGGAGTCGTCGACCTTCTTGCCGTCCACCATCACCCCGGGGTCACCGGCCTGACACTGCACGGTCTGACCACCCGTGGCGATGACACGCTTGACCAGGGCATTCTCATCCGGGGCGAGGATGCCTATATAGGAAAGCGCCGTCTGGACACCGCTGACGACACTGTTGTCGGACCGCTGCGAGACGTACTGGTCGTTCCAGGACTCCGGCCCGTTGAACACCACCACGTCACCCGGTGAAGGCTCACCGCCGAACCGGTAGGACAGCTTGTTGACGAAGATCCGGTCGCCGACACAGTCTTCGCACCCGTGCAGGGTCGGCTCCATCGACTCCGACGGGATCAGGTAGGGACGCCCCACGAAGGAGTTGAACAGGGCCAGCAGCACCAGCGCCACCACAAGGATGACCGGGAACTCGACCCACCAGGGGTACGTCCGCTTTCGCCTGCGCTCGGACTCCTTCCGGCGGGCGGCGACCTTCTCCCGTTCGCTCAACCGGGGCTCCTCCCCGTCGGCGTCGTCCGCCCCGCCCGGGTCCACCGCCGTCGGCGCCCCCTGCCGGGCCCCCCATGTGTCGTCCTCACCGGCAGCGCCGGCGGCACCGGCCGTGTCAGGGCCGCCCACGGTGGCGTCTGTGTCTTCGGGGCCTTCGGGATCGTTCGGATCAGTCACGGCATCAGAGGTTACCAGCAGCAGGGGCCATACCCGTCTCACCGTGACGTCGTCCTCCCCCGCCGGCGCCCCGTCCTCCGGTCAGAACCGGGTGAAGCGCCAGTAGAGCCGTTGGTCCGTGAAGGCCGCGTTGATCCAGGTGTCATAGGCGTGGATGCCCACCGGCGTGTAGGTGACCGTCACGTTGTCCCGCCCGCGAAGTCGGGTCCACAGGTCCCACGCGGCGGTGGCGCCCAGACTGCCCACCTCGATCCCCGCCCCGGCCACGGTGGTCCCCAGGTCGTAGGAACTACGCGGGTCCGGGATCCCGGTGGCGACCGCCATGTGCACCGGCATGGTCAGGTTGTCGACGTTGATCCAGGGATTGTCCCGCTTCCGGGAGTGTTCCGAGTCCCACGGGACACCCTTCGTGACCTCACCGTGGGTGTGTGCCGTGCCGTCCACCGCCAGCCTCCCTGCCAGGAGCTGATTGTTGTAGAAACCGCGGGACGACTTTCGCCACCTGGGGCGATACTTCCGCCGCTGGTCACAGCACTGTGACTCCTGCGTGGCGCATGGCATATGTGGGGTATATGGCACCCGGTGCGGGATGGATGCGGGATGGAGACCTCTCCGTCCCCCTCCCGATTTGATGTCTACAGCAGATTGCTGTACACTTAGGGATGTGAGGCAGGGAGGCAACTTCCACCCCACCGGCCCGGTCCCCACCGGAGCCGACAATCACATAGTGAAAGGAGGAATCCTATGTCCCCTGACGGATGGGCCGCGATCATCGCGGCAGTCATCATCGCCGGCCCCACGTGGATCAAGCTAGTCAGAGACTGGCCCCGCGACACCGACGACGAGGACTAGGAAACCCCCGGCCCCGGCTATCAGCACTAGCCGGGCCCGGGGGCCACCCTTTCACTATACGGACAACAGAGAGGAACGAGCCATGACCACCACCATCCGCTACATCGCCCTAATCGCCCTGTCGGTCTACCTGGTGAGCCTGAACCCCCCGGCGTGGGGAATCGCGCTCATGGCGGCCGTCCTGGTCGCCACCGTCGCCGCCGACGTCATCAACGCCCGCCAGGACGGTGCGAAGTGAGCGCCGAGCTGGAGAACATCACCGAGGTCGTCGGGCCCGACGGCCAGACCTACTGGCCGATGTCCCGCATCCTCCACCTGGCGGGCATCACCCGCAGCACCTGGACGTCCTACGTCACCCGCGAGCAGGCCCCCCAGCCCCACTACCGGGTGGACACCGTCCGCCTGTGGAGCGCCGACGAGATCCGCACCTGGCTGGACAGCCGCACCAGCCGCCCCGCCACGACAGGAACCACCGATGTCTAGCAGCGACTGTGTCCCGCGTGACGACCATGCGAAGCCCTGCGACGGACTAGGAGCCACCCGCCCTGGGGACTCTCACCGGTTCACTACCGAGGGATCCTGACGATGGACTGGGACTACATCGGGACCATCGCCAGCATCGTGGCAGCAGTCGGGACTCCGTTCGCGGTATTTCTAGCCTGGAGCCAACTGGAAGTCGCGCAACGCGGCCCAGACAGACAAGCACTCGAGGTGCGGATACGACTATTTGACCCCGTGGACGAAATGCAGAGATTTACGTATTTCATCAGAGTGGTAGGACCAGGCGCTTTCTACGACTTAGAGGCCTACGTCCATTTTGGAAACCGCTGGCACGAGATATCGGAGGGGTTGATTGAATTCAACCGATTTTATGATCCGATAGAAGGAGATATTGCCATACCCCAGAAGTACGCCAACGAAGCGAAATTGGTTCTTCATTGGGCGTCCGGAGCGAAAAGGAACCAGGGGTTGGACGATCACCTCGGAATGGTCATGATCTCCTCGAAAGAAAGGTACCGATGGAAGGAGAAGATTTTTGCGAAGACTCGTAAAAGGTGGAACAGAGTCGTCTCCCGATTCTACAGCGACGACCACTTTCTAATTCGCCCAACGGGAAAATGGGTCAAGTTGCCAAAGGATTCGGTTTCCGGCCGTAGTCATCCAGGTTGGCCAAACACCTAGTCAAATGAGAAAAAGCCCCCACCGCCTGCTGACGGTGGGGGCCTTAATCAAAATCCTGGTGATAATATCACCAGATGCAGAACTGAGTGATAATATCACTCGCGTTTTGTCCTCGGACGGGAGTCTGCGCTCGGGGCTGCGTCACAGGTCGTGCCTGATCTCCGCGGGGATATCCGCAGACGAATCCGGGTGACGACGCAGCAACGTGCGGATGAAGTGCAGCGCGGCCCGGTACCGGGACTCCAGTGACGTCACCCGCTTGTCCAGCCGCTCGATCTTATCGTCCCGCTCAGCGAGCCGCTTGTCCGTCCAGGACTGCATCTGCGTGAGCAGCTGCTGCCAGTGCTCGGCAGTCGAGGGCGCGTCCGACGCTTCACCGTCTGCGCCGTCGCTCTTGCCCTGCCGGAGTCCCACTAGTCCTGCCAGGGCGCCAATCAGCGCGGGCACGACGTACCGGATCGCGTCGGAGGCGAGGTCCATCATTCGCGCACCTCCCTGATCTTCAGTTCGAGCTTCGACCCTCGCCACAGGGACCAGACGATCGCAGCAGGGAACAGCCAGTACCAAGACGCAGTGAGCCACATCCCGGCACCGAGCAG
Organism: Corynebacterium sp.; assembly: GCF_022712195.1. Classification (GTDB taxonomy): domain Bacteria; phylum Actinomycetota; class Actinomycetes; order Mycobacteriales; family Mycobacteriaceae; genus Corynebacterium. The sequence continues at coordinate 24,374 of NZ_JALAGY010000076.1, forward strand.
GGACGCTCCCCACCCGGCGTGCAGACCGATGGCTGCGGCGTAGGACCACCGGTGGGCCCGGCTACCGGGACGGGTCGCGCCCATGAAGCACAGGCCCGCCAAGGTCAGCCAGATCAGCGCCCACAGGTCCATGCCGAGGTAGACCTCCAGCGGGTGGTCGGTCGGCTCGGAGTCCCAGAACGCGATACCCCGCAGCAGACAGCCGATGCCGAGCAGGACCAGGCCGGTGCCGTCGGTCATCATCGCTGCACGGAGTCGCTCGGCGGGGCGCCGCAGCCGCTTCGGCAGGTGGTCGATCGGCATCGCTCTCACGCTCCCGGGTAGCGACCGGGGCCCGCCGGGTCGTGCTCGGGCTCCCGTGCCTCGGCGTCGGCGTCGTGCTTGCCGTAGGGCTGGTCGTAGACCTCCCTGATCCCCTCGGACACTCTGCTGCGGACGGACTCCGGCAGCTCGTCGAGCTTCGCGGCGAGGATGTCGCCGACCTGGTTGGCGGACGATCGGGCTTCGGCACGAACCTGTGCGAGCATCTTCTCTGCCTCTGCGCGGGCCTCGGCAAGTGCTTCGGTGCGGGCTTCCTCGCGGGCCTTGGACCGCTCGGCGTCGAGCTTCTGTTTCGGCACGTCGACGTTGCGGTAGGCCTTGACTCCGAATAGGCCGATCAGCGGCCCGCCGACCTGGAGGATCTTCTCGACGGTGTCATCGATGGCGACCGGGTCGATCAGTCCGAACAGGGACAGTACGACGGCGGCGACCACTACCCCGGCGTACAGGGCTTTGCGTCGCCAGTCGTCGTTGTCCCAGTTGACGAGTTTCCCGTTGGTATCGCTCATGACTGCTTCCCTTCTGCGATGATGGCGCGGAGCTTGTCCTCGCCGACGATGGCGATCATCTCGGGGACGGTGCAGCCCCCGGTTTCGCGCAGCTTCTGCTTTCCGGCGGCGATGATCGAGTCGATGTCCCATCCGGCGAACGACGGCGCGCCGTCGGGTGTCCGGCCGGGCCCGGCGATCTGGTCGAGAAGTAGCCTCGGGTAGTCAGTCACGGGTGTCTCCTTCGGAGTTTCGGTGGTGGCGCGGCGCATGGCGTCGTACCAGTACTGCGCCCGCTCCATCCACTTGCGGTGGTACTTCCCGCCGTCGGCGAGGTGGAATGGACAGGCCGTCGCGCCGGTTTCCCGGTGGTCGCGGATGTTCCTGCCGAACACCGGTCGACCCAGGTTGTGCTTGATACACAGTGCGGCGGCGAGGTGCGCGCCCTCCTCGATCGTGGCGTCGCTGATCGGCCAGTCCAGGCCCGCTCCCCCGCTGTTGGCGTGCTCGATGCCGATGCTCTCCTGGTTCCGGAGGGTGTCGGCGGCGTGCCAGGCGGTGTCGGAGTCCCAGACGAGCTGACCGATCATGCCGAAGCGGTCGACCTGGTAGTGCGCGCTGGCCTGCCGTTTCTGCCACACGTCCCAGATCTGGTCGACCGACAGGATGCCGGCGTTGTGGTGCCGGACGATGTACTTGATCTGCTTGCCGCCCCGGCCCGGGGTGAAGTGCTTGTTCAGCAGCTTCGTCACCCACGCCTCACACTTCGACCAGGAGCGCATCACGCCCTGCTTGAAGTCTCCCGCGACCGTCGGGGCCGACGGGGCGCCACTGTCGCCAGGAGTGGACGACCAGTCACGGTGGTAGACGTCGTTGACGTCGATCTGGATGCCGTCTGGGCCGGGCACGTTGTGCTCGCGCTGATACAGCACCGCATAGTCCGCGCCGGTGACGCCTGCAGACCATGACCGGGTGACCCAGCCGAGGACACGGCCCGGCTCGACGACGGCGACGACGCCGTCCTCCATCGCCCAGTGCACGACCTTGCTGTGGCCGTAAATGCCGACCCGGTCGCGGCCCAGGACCTCGACCGCGGCGCGGAAGTAGTTGACCGCGGTGCCGTTCCACTGCTGAAGGGTGATGTCGAAGTCGACCGCGAAGAACACCGGGGCGTCGGGCATGCCGATCTCGGCGAGTTTCTTCTTGGCCGCCAGGGCGTCGGCCTTTCCCCCGGCAGCACCGCGCATGGCGTCGGGGCTGTCGGCGCCGCCGTACTGCCACACCGTGGCGATGCGCAGTCCAGCAGCACGATACTCGTCGACTTTGGCCTTGGTGAGCGGCTTGGCCTTCATCCAGGGCTCGCGGGCCGGGCTGATGTAGGAGACGACGCCGATGTGGCCGGCGTCCTTGATCGCCTTTCCAGACGGGAAAGACGCACTGAAGTCAATGACTGTAGCCATGTGTCACCCCTTCCAGGGCATGAGAAAACCCCCGGTGCTTTACCGGGGGTGGTTGGGTTTGAGGGGTCAGTGGGCGACGAAACGCCACCAGACACGGCCCTGACCGCCAGGGTTCCCCGCGCTCAGTGGAGCGCCGGGCCCGCCGCCGCCACCGGGCGGGTTACCGGATTGCCCGTTGCTGGCCGCGGCACCGCCGGTGAATGTCCGCCCGAATGCCGAGTGGTTCCCTGCAGCACGGCCCGGCTGGTTGCCGTTGGTGCTGGTGCCCGGCCCGCCGCCGGAGGCGCGCAGGACCTCCTGCCCGCCGATCCGAACGGTTGCGGCGCCGCCTGCCGACCCGTTGCTGGAGTTCGATGAGCCTCCGGAGCCACCCAGACCGGGTTGAGCCGTCAACGTCGCTCCGGCGGTTGCCTGCACGCTGGCGTGTGCCCAGGACCCGGATCGGCCGCCGTCGCCGGTGGAGATGATGCCGCCGCCTGCGCCACCACCGCCTGCCCCGACGGCGACGAGTTCGACCGTGTCAGCCCAGTCGGGGACGGTGGCGTCGATGGCCGCTGCCGAGGTGGTCTCGGACCAGTCAGAGACCCGGGTGGTGATCTTGATGCCGTGCTTGGCGGCGAGCGAGGAAATGTGGCGGTGGATGTTCGATGCGGTGTCTCCGTGGTGCCAGTGCATCTCGCGGACGATCATTTCCGACCACGCGTTGTTGCCGGTGTTCGTCCCGATCTTCAGTGACTTCATCCAGGGGGCGTTGCCCTCGGAGGGGCGGTCCACGCCGGTCGACTGCGGCACGAGGCTGTTGACGTAGTAGCCGATGTGGCCCGACGCCAGAAAGGTGACCGCGATTACCATCGGCTGTCCGGCGGTCGACGGGTCCAGGACGACGCCCTGGTTGAACGCTGAGTTCGACGCGCCCTTGAGCAGGCCAGCGTCGCGCTCCCGCCATGCCCATACGTAGCCGTCGTCGTCAGCGACCGAGCGGGTGAAGAACGGCTGGCTGTTCGTCCCGCTATCGCCCAGGCTGCTGGTGACGATGTACACGGTCAGCGGTAGAGAGTGGGCGCCCGGCCAGCCGACGGTCTCCATGCGACGATTGCCGCCGGTGAAGTCGAGGGCGCGGATGTTCCCGTTGACGCGCAGGGTGGGCCGGTCGTCGCCGCTGGCCCGCATGGACTCGGTGACCAGCGATCCGTCGATCGGCTGGAAGCTCGACATGCGCGTGCCGTCGGACAGGTGGTCCCATTCGGCGGCGTCGAAGCCGTAGATCCGCTCATCGTCGTGGTCGTCGAGTCCCAGCCCTGCGGCGACGGCTCGAGCCAGAAGCCAGTTACCGGTCCACAGGGCGTGGATCTTGTCGCCCTGCAGGGCCCATTCCCCGCCGCCGAGGTGCTCCCACCACAGGTTCGCGTCGAGGAAGTAGCAGTTGTCGTACTCCTCGGTCACCTCGCGTATTGCTTCGCCGTACTGGGCCCAGGTGATGCCGGTGTCGGCGCGGTCCATGCGGCGGTACGAGTGGACGAAGATGTGCTGAGCCCGGGCGTTGGTACGGGCGTCTGCGTCGAGGATGACCGACCTGATGTTGTCCTTCACCGTCGACAGCGGGACTTGCTGGGAGTAGTCGTTGGAGCCGATCATGTGGAACACCAGGTCCGGCTGCCACCCGGCGAGAAGCGTCCCACGGGTCGGGCCGTAGTAGTTCGAGGTAGTAGTTCCGCCGACCCCGGCATTGAGGAAGTGGAAACCGGTCGCGGTGCGGGCGGACACCGTGCCGGTGTTCTGCTTCACCAGGGCGGTCGCCGGGGCGCCGACCACGTGCTTCACCATCAGAGAGGCGACCTGGGTGACGTAGGACTCGTTGCGGGTCGTGCCGTAGCCGTCCGTCGTCGAACTGCCGAGGAACATCACCTTGAGCGGCCCCGTGCGGGCTCGCTCCCACCCGAGGTCAGCCTTCACCGTCGGAGGACTGGCGGACCAGATCAGGTCCGCACCGTGGTAGACCTCGCTAATCGAGTCGGATCCGTGGAAGATGGTGGCGACGTCGCGGCCGCCGATGCTGATGCCCATTCGTCACTCCCTCACCAGGTAGATCGTGTGCGGGTCCGGGTCAGCCGGGTGCTCGTCGACGACGGCGATGATCGGCACGGTCTCTGCCACCTCGTCGACGCGACTCTGGACCCAGCCGCGATTCGTGGCATGTGCGTCATCGGTCGGCGAGCCGACCTGCAGCGTGCCACCTGTTCCGCGGTACGCCAGCGTCGAGGCGTTCGGGCCCGAGGAGTACGACAGCATCGCCTGGTTCCCGCCGGCGTTGGTGCCGTACACCCGGGTGCCGAGGTTCGAGGTTGGGACCTTCTCGTCGAGCAGAGCCGTCAGCCCGTCGATGTCGTCGACGTCGTGGCTGTGGTTCTTGTCGGCCTTCTCGGCGATGCTGCGGATCAGCCCACCTGCGGCGTCCTCAGCGTCGGTGATCCAGGCGGCGATCTCCTCGAGGGTGTCGAAGGCGTCCGGGGCGTCGCCCTTGATCCGGTCGACCTCGACCCGGGCGGCCTCGCCTGCCCGGTCGGCTTCCTGCTTCGCCCGGGAAGCGTCGGCGGCGACGTCGCCGGCGAGGTCGTCGAGGTGGCCGTTGACCGCGTCGATGATCAGCTTCGTGTCGGAGGACAGTGCCTCGTACCAGCCGTGCACTTCGTCGCGGATCTCGCCGGTGTTGTCACGGATGCCCTCGGCGTCGGCGACGAGGCCCTGGACCTGGCGGACGAATGCCTCGGCCTGCTGGATCGCTTCGTCTGCGCGTTTCTGCAGATCTTCGACGCTCGCGGCGGCGCGGTTGACGAGGTCGAGGGCGTCGGCGACCTCGCGGGCCTGGCGGCGGACGGTCGCGCGGATCGCTTCCAGGCCGGAGAGGTCGTCGTCGGGGTAGCCCTTGGCGGAGATCAGTGTGGACAGCTCGACGGGGCCTTCGGTGGCGTCGACGAGCAGGGGGTTGAGGGGGACCTCGATGCCGCGGTAGTGGACGTCGAAGCGGGCCCGCCACCACAGCTCAACCTCGCCGATCTGGACGGGCAGGGGTTGCCCCTCGCGGCCCTGCAGGTCGGTGAGGATGCCGTCAGCGACGAGGGCGGTGACCGGCTGGGCCGCGACCAGGCGCAGGGGCTCGTCGTCTCCCCCGGCTGGCGCAGCGACCACTCCTTCGGGCCAGACCGGAGTGAAGGTGACCTTCCCGGTGAGGGGGACCTCGTCGAGGTAGGCGTCGTCGTCGGCGTGGGAGTCCTCGATCAGGAGGGACCATCGGCCGGTGATCATTTCGTGGCGGATGCTCATGGCTACCTCAATTCCGGAGATTGGTCTGGGAGAAGCTGCTGGTCCCGCCGTCGACGCGGTACATCGTCATCTTCATCTCGCCCTCGGTCCAGCTCTGGCTGCCCATGACGATCGGGACGACGAGCTCGCCGGGATCGTTGACGACGAGGACGTCGAAGAAGTTCCCGTAGGCGATGGTGGATCTGAATACCTGACTGGCGTCGGCGTACTTCGGGTCGGACGATGTGGTGACCTGGAAGAACCCGGAGTTGCCCGCAGGGACGCACCGGAAGTTGACCTTCACGGCCCAGACCCCGGCGTCGAGAATCCGCAGGCCCCAGTAGCCCGTGTCAGGGTGCCGCTCGGCCTCGACCCCGACGCCGGGGAATGACGAGCGCTCGCCGGTGATGCCGACGACCTCGTTGGGCCCACCGTTCATGTAGTTGCTGGTGGGCAGGTCGCCCTTGGACGGGTCGTGGTAGACGTTGCCGTAGCCGAGCATGCCGCCGATCGCGCCGAGATCATCCCGGACGGCGACCTGTTCGCCGTAGTCGATCATGGACTCCTCGAAGATGTTGGCGTCGAAGCTCCGCCGATCCGGGGAACGGTAGAACCTCATCCGGACATCCTTTCCAGCTTGACCTGCAGGTTCGACCTCCCCGAGGACGCGATGCGCCACCCGGTGCCCAGGCCGGCAGACTTCACCGCAACGACGTGGAGCTCCACCTCGGTGCCGGCCTCGACAACCCCGGCACGCAGTCCGGTGGATTCGGGGGTGACGGGGATGTCGTGGAAGGCGTCGAAGCGTTGGTGGATCCAGCCGGTGGCTTCCATGGAGCCCCAGGCGCAGCCGACGAGGGTGCCGTTGTCGGGGTCGTCGGCGAGGATCTGGACGTCGATGGTCTGTCCGATGATGGAGGAGACTTCAACGCCGCCGGAGAAGTCGAGGCGGTAGCGGAAGGGCTGGGCGGGGATGGTGACGGTGGTGATGTGGTGGCGGGAGGAGGAGATTCCGGCGGACCAGTCCTGGAAGGCGGACGGGGGCACGCTGTAGAGCTGGGGGCCGAGGTAGCCGTCGCGCCAGACCATCTTTCCGGTGTCGCCGTCGTGGACGAGGATCTGTCCGTCCTGGGGTCCGCCGGTGATGTCGGGGCTGGTGTAGATGCCGCCGGGCGGGCCTTGGTCTCCGGGGTCGCCTTTCGGGAGCTCGGGGAGGTCAAGGCCGATGGTGTAGGAGCCGTCGGATCCGCGGATGCGGACGCCGAGCGCGTCGTCGAGTTCGCCGTAGCCGGCGATGGTGACGGTGCCGGGCCAGAGCTCTGGCGGCGGGCCCTGCTCGCCTTCGGCGCCGAAGGCGTTCTCGTAGACGATGAAGGTGGAGCCGTTCCAGACGTACATGTCGTTGGTGTCGACGTTGCGGAAGGCCCAGTTCTTGTGGCGGTGGTCGAGTGCGTCGCGCAGGGCGGCGAGCTGTGCGCTGGTGCGGTCGCCCTGGTGGACGACAGGCTCGCCGGGGTCGCCTTTCTCGCCCTTGAAGGCGGGCAGGGCGAGGCGGGCGCTGCCTGCGGAACCGTCCTGGCGTCGTCGGACGTGCAGGTAGGTCTCGGTCATCGGTGGCTGTGAGGGGTCGGCCCTGATGCCGAAGATGTCGAGGTCGGCGTTGATCCGCTCGATGAATTCCTCACTGATCGACTCACGATTCGGTCGTGCCATGGTCGGCCACCTTTCTACGTAGATCTGCCCAGGCGCGGGCGGGGGTTTCGCCGAGGACGGTCATCCCGGTTGGGATGTGGGTGAGCTTGATGACGGTGCCGTCACCGATGGTTTCGGCGCGGACGTCGCCGACCTCGGGGTCGGTCGTGACGTCGCCGAGTGGCTGCCAGGTTCCGTCGCGGCGGATTTCGCCGTTCTGCCACCGCACGATTGACTCTGCGAGCAGGCGGGCGATCTCCGGGGGCATGTCCGCAGTCGTGTCGTTCGGTAGTGGTGCGGCGGTGAGGAACCGCGCGAGTGAGTCGACCTGGTCGGCTAGTTCTGTAGTGCGAGTCGGTTGATCCATCCTGTGGCCTTTCGGACCTTCTTGAGTGCGTACAGGCCGGGCTCGGACTCCTCCGGGCTGGCGACGGTGAGGGTGACGGTCGTGGCGCCGCGGCCGCCGGAGGCGGCGACGCCGGTGAGGGTATCGACGCCGATGGAGTTGTCCTCGCGCTCGACGGCGACGGGCATCCCGAGCAGGAGGTGGCGGCCGAGGAAGTACGGGTCGCCGTTGGCGACCTGGATCTCGTGGGAGACCCAGCCGCGGGTCTCGTGCAGCGTCGATTTCGCCGCCTCGCCCGCCTGCAGGGACAGCGCGGTGGTCTGTGAGCCTGCGAAGCGCTCCCGTAGTCGCCAGTCGCCGGCCTCTCGGGCGAGGTTGAGGTTCTCGACGGAGTGGTAGGCGAACAGTCGGTTCTGCGCGAGTTCCTCGAGGAATCCGATGCGTAGTCCGGGCAGCCCGACCGCGGCACCGATGGCGGAGACGCCCGCGCCGACGGTCGTGGCGACCAGGCCGTTCAGCCAGCCGGGGCTCTTGCCGCCGACGGTGGCTCGGGTGGCCTGTGGCAGGTGTGTGACCTCGTCGGCCTGGGTGGCCGGTGACCACTCCCCCGATCGGTATAGCGGGATCCGCAGCTTCTGGCGGTCCTCGAGGCGGTCCATGATGCCGGTGGGCTCGAGCAGCGGGTAGGTGATCCAGCTGAAGGCGTCGTCGGCGATCTTGATGGCCTCGCGGATCAGCCCGTCGACGAAGGTGCCGGTGAAGTTGATGTCGCGGGCCGAGGGGACCATGTCGACGATGATGCGGGGCTCGGTGAGCGTCATCCACTCTGGGAACGGTTGGGCGTCACCGGGTAGCCAGAGATCGCAGCGCACCGACATGCCCTGTGCCTCGGCGATCTCCACCGCGGCGTCCCACGCTGTCTCCATGCACCACTCGGCCATGATCCACCCCGTCGTGTCGAACAGGCCGACGCGGCGCGGGTTGATCATGATGGGGTGCAGGGCGTTGCGGACCAGGTCCCAGGACCCGGGGTCGAACGGGTTGCGGATCGGGATGGACCAGGTGTTGGCCTGCAGTCGCACCAGGTTGAGGGTCAGTGCTGTTTTCCAGGCGGTGGCGGCGGGGCCAATGGCTCGCCAGGCGCCGGAGAGCTGCACCTCAGGGGGAAACAGCGGGTTGGCCCACAGGTGGACGGCGGAGAGGTAGGCGGTGAGGGTGGCACCGGTGACCTCGAACCAGGTGCGCTTGCCGATGCGCACCCGTCGGTAGCTGGTGAGGACGAAGGCCGGCCGGTAGCCGCCGGGCCAGTCGAATGTGACCAGTCGGGCGAGGTAGCGGTCCAGGCCCTCGAAGTACTGCGTCCAGTTGTCGTCGGCCGGCAGTTTGAAGCTGCACGAGCCGTGCTCGAGGTCCTTCTCCTCGAAGCTCCAGTCGATCGCGTTGGTACAGGGTGACCAGAGCTTGAGCCGCCCCTTGCCGGTCCAGAACTGGATGTGCGGCTCAGGGGCGGTAAGGCGGTCGCGGTCGGAGTTGTCGGAGGACAGCAGGTCGTGCAGCGAGTCGGCGAGATTCACAGGAGCCCTTCCATGTGGATGCGGGTGTGCGCCAGGACCGCGGTGTCTCGGGAGCCGTCGGTGACCCGGATACCGACGCGGGTCATCTCCCCGGCCGGGATCGGTCGGGAGAGGTAGCCCTCGACGTCGGGCCACCGGTTGGTCGAGGTTCCGTCGGCGGCGATGGATCGCATGACAGAGCGTGCGGGATCGGTCTGCAGCAGTGCGCGCTCGCCGGCGTCGAGGTTCGGCAGTCGGATCTTCTCCCCCATCATCGAGAGGGTGACTTGTCCGGGGCCGTGGACGACGAGGGTCGGCCATGCCGGCCACTCGTCGCCCCCAGTGACCCAGAGGTTGCCCTTGTCCTGGTCGCCGGAGTTTCGCCACTGTGACGTTATCGGCGCGGTCTCCGCCCTGGGGTCCTCCGCGATCAGGACGATGTCCAGATGCATCGTAGAGGTCAGGTACGGAGACTTCGACAGACCCGGCTTCATCGAGCGCCGGTGGCACCGCAGCCACCGCCACCCCGTCACAGGAGTGTTCACCGCCAGCCACCCGGCGCGTCCGAGGGGGAACATGCGTTTGAGGTCCTCGCGGATTGCCTGCATGTCGGCCGGGGTCTTGCCGAGGATGGTGATGGGGAGGTCGATCTCGCCGTGGCCGTGTTCCCAGCCGGCGATGGTTTCGCCGACCTGGGTGATGGCTGCCTCGAATGCGGGTGAGGATTCGAGGCCGCCGACGCCGTCGAGTCCTTCGTCGAGGGAGACGCCCTCGCGGCGCTGGTCGGCTCCTCCTGCGAGGTGGAGCTGGCGGCCGTCGGGGGCGATCCAGACGAGGACGGCGGGGCGGTTGATGCCGAGCATGCAGGTACCTCCTGGGATCTAGAAGCGGAACGCTGCGAGTGCGCGGCGTGCCTCGCGGGCGGTTTCGCGGGCGATCTCGTTGGGGTCCGAGGTGGTGACGTTCTCCATGACGATGTTGACGACCATGTCGCGGTCGAGGGTGACTCGGTCGTTGCCGGGGGTGACCTCGCTGGCGGACGCCTGGCTGGCGCTCGTTGCGGGGACGTCTCCGACGAGGGAGTCGTTGACTGCGGCGACTCCGGCGGCCGGGTCGGCCATGAAGTCGTCGTCCGGGCCGTCGGAGGTGTCGTCCGGCTCGGGGTCGTGATCGTCGTGGTCGATCCCGTTGTCGACGGCTCCGGGTGCTTCCCAGGAGATGTCGAGCAGCGAGGGGTCGGCCATCCACGTGTTGGAGAGCCCGAAGAAGTCGAGCAGTTCGTCTTCGATGCTGCCGCGGATGGCGGCGACGTCGGTGACGAGCTGCTCGGCGTGATCGGCACCGAGGATGTCGGCGAGTTCGTCGAACATGCCGGTGTTGCCGTTGAAGGCGGCGGTCAGTTCGTCGGCGATGCGTGCCCAGGACTCGGCGGACGGTGCTGCGGCGAGTGCGAAGTCGAGGTTGCCCTTGACGTCTCGCCACTGCTGTCCGGTGAGCACGGGCTCGGGCTCGCTGGTGTGGTTGTACACAGCCTGCGCGCCCTCCATCGGCTCAAGCCACCCGCCCTGGTCGTACCCGGCGCGGGTAGGCCAGATGTTGGCGGGTCCGCCGTACTTGTAGCGGGTCCAGCCGATGCCGGCGGTGAGGTTGGACTCGGGGTGGTATCGGTCGTTGGGCAGTCCCTCGAATGCGTCCGGGTACATGCCGCGGATCATGTCGTAGGTGGCCTGCCGGACCTGTAGGAGTCCGACGGTGGGGTCGCCGATGGCCGCGTTCTCGTCCCAGTCGTTGAACGCATTGGGGTCGCCGGTGGACTCGATGTCGACCTGTTGGAGGGTGATGTCCGCGAGCTCTTCGCCGTAGCCGTGTCGGGCAAGGGCGGAGATGACTTGCGGGCGCCACTGCTCTGCGCCTGCGGAGGTGTCCCAGTCGATGGCCTCGCCGCCGCCGGGGCCGGAGGCGAACGGTACTTTGTCCATGATCCAGTTGAAGACCTTCTGCTCGGTCTCGTCGTAGATCTTGGAGGGCATCTCGGCGAACTTGGAGTCGCCCCAGGATGCGGTGGAGTCGCGGATCCAGTCGCCGATCTTGCCGACGGTGGAGTCCCAGACGTCCTTGGCCTTGTTGTACAGCCAGTTGCCGCCGCCTCCTCCCCCGCCGCCGGGACCATCCTGGGAGATGATCTCGCCGGTGTAGGGGTCGGGCATGGACGCCATAGCCCAGTGGACGTGGTCGGAGTGTCCGCCGATCGCGCCGGTGGGTGCCCCGTTCTTGAGGTTGGGGCCCGGGTCCCAGAACAGCTCGGCGGACCCCGGGTACTCCTTGGCGATCCAGTTGGCGAGCCCCTGGTCGGGCGCGAAGTCAACGGCGCGGCCGGCCATGTGGTTGTCGTATCCGGATCCGACGTCCTCGTACCGGGTCGCGCTGGTGACGATCTGGTTCGGGAACGCCTTGGCGACCGCGGAGATCATCGCGCGCTGGATGTCGGTGGTGACGTCCACGCCTGGGTTCATCTGCAGCGTGCCGCCCTGGGCGTAGCTGCCCAGGTCTTCGCGGTCGAGGTAGTCGTTTCCGATCACCCCGCCGGTGGCGAAGCTGCCGAGCTCCTCTCGTACGGCGGACGCACCGCGGGTGCGACCGACGTGGTTGAGGTGGTCCCAGTTCGACCGGCCGATACCGTCGACGACGTGCTGGTGGGCGATGCCCTCCTGGCCGGCGAGGCTGATGCCGTAGCGGCCGTCAGTCGAGACGAAGTCCATGTTGTCCCGGCCGACGCTGCGGGCGCCGGGCACGATGCTGCTGGTACCGGTGTGGTAGTCACCGAGCCAGTCGGGCTCGTACGGGTCGACAGGGTCCAGTCCGGGCACGAAGTCGGCGATCAGGTTCCAGGCCTTCAGAATGCCGTCGTTCCACACCTTGTCGATGACGAACTTCACCGGCTTCGCAGCGGCGGCACGCAGCCCGTCCCAGACCTTCTCAATGCCGGAGACCGCGGTCTCGAATACTCCCTTGAGGACGTCCAGGCCGGTGGCGATGGAGTCGAACACCGGCTGGATGACGTGGTCCTTCACCCACTGGATGGCGGTTCCCATCTGGTCCCACCGGTCCTGGATCCAGCCGAGGACCGGCTGCACGACGAAGTCGTTCAGCCAGTTCAGAGCAGTTCCCAGGGCGTCCCAGGTGGGCTTGATGATGGTGTCGTAGACCCACTGGATACCGGTGGACATGGCCTCCCACCCGGCGCGGATCCAGCCGAATACGGGTTGGAGGACGTTCTCCCAGAGCCAGATGGCTGCGGTCTGCAGGGCGTTCCAGGCGACGAGGATGACGTTCTCGTAGTACCACTGGATGCCGGCGGAGAGGAGCTCCCAGCCGGTGCGGATCCAGCCGAATACGGGCTGCAGGACGTTCTCCCACATCCACAGTGCGACGTTCTGGAGGTTCTCCCAGGCTGGCTGGATGTGGTTCTCCCAGCCCCACTGGATTCCTGCGGAGAGGAGGTTCCAGGCGACGAGGAGGGGGCCGAGGACCGCGGTGCCGACGATGGCGAACAGGATCTTTCCTGCCTCGACCAGAGCGTCGAATGCGGGTTTGACCAGGTTCTCCCAGCCCCACTGGATGCCGGTCCAGACGCCCTCGACGATGGTGCCGAGTGCGGAGAAGGCGGTGCCGAGGACGGTCCCGAAGATGCGGGCGACCTCGCCGCCGACGCTGATCAGTGGGGACAGGGCGTTCTCAACGAGCCAGGAGAATACGCCGGCGGCGATCTCGACGGCCTTGGCGACGAACTGCAGGCCCTTGGCGACGCCCATGATGGCGCCCAGGACCAGTCCGCCGAGGACGCCTCCGACGACCTTGAGGACCGGTAGCAGCAGCGGAGACAGGACCTCCCAGAGTTTGGTGACTCCGTCCCACAGTCCGCTGATGGCGTCCCAGACGCCGATGGCGGCGTCGAGTAGGGATCCGCCGAGAGCCTGTCCGACCTCGAGGAGGGCGGGGCCGACGTCCTGTAGTGCACCCCAGAGTGACGAGAGTGCGCCGCCGAGTGTGTCGCGGAGGAATCCGCCGACCTCGATGGCGGTGTCGCGGAGGGTGAACAGGAAGTCCACGATCGCCGAGTCCTCTTCGAGGCCGAAGGGCAGGCCGGTGTAGTCGCCGTTGAACAGGATGTTCCAGACCCCACTCGCGAGCTCGGGGATCTGCTTGAGCACGTCCAGGACGGTGCCGAACGCGTCCCGCAGTCGGTTGATGGTGTCGAATACCCACTCGGCGTTGTCGAGGCCGATCAGCCCGGCGAGGTTGCCCCATCCGTCAGCGAGGTCACCGCCGGTGACCATTTCCCACAGTTCGCGGAATGCTCCGCCGATGCGGCCGACGATATCGAAAATCCATTCGGCCTTGTCGAGGCCGATCAGCTCGGCGAGGTTCGGCCAGCCTCCGGCCATCTCGTCGCCGGAGATCATGCCCCACAGCTCGGAGAATGCGCCGCCGAGCAGTGAGAGCTTCTCGCCGATCCAGTCGAAGACCGGGGCGAAGGTGTCTTTCAGCCAGGACCAGGCGGATTTCAGGGAGTCCATGAGGGAATCCCAGACGCGCTGTCCGGTCTCGGTGGAGGTGAAGAACCAGGTGAGCGCACCGACGACTGCAGCGATTGCGGCGACGATCGGGTGACCCTTCAGCAGGTCCAGGGACCCGCGGAATGCGTCGGTCGCCTTGGTGGAGAGCGCGGAGGCTGTCGAGTACGCCGCGTTCGCCAGGGTCAGTCCACCGATGGCGGCCCCAGTCGTAATGGCGGCCGCGGCGATCGGCTTGAGGATCGGGGCGATGGTCTCCAGCACGCTGCGGAAGGCGCCCATGACCCCCTCGCCTTCGACGAAGCCAGAGATCAACCCGCGGACCACGCCGATCAGATCGGAGCCAGCAGAGGCGAACTGCTTGATGGCTGGCATCGCCAACTTCATGATGTCTCCGCCGAGGTTGACGAAGCTCATTTTCAACAGGCCGAGCTGACCAGAGGTGGTCTGCGACATCTCGTCCATGACGCCGGTCATCGCCATCGTCGATCCGGCGATGCCGTCCGATCCCTCCATGATCCCGGTCGTCAGTGCCTCGAATGCCTGCTCGACCGGCACCGTTCCGGCGGAAATCATCTTCTGCATCTCAGCCGTCGTGACGTCGAATTCGTTCGCCAGGATGGTCAGGCCGTTCACGCCGCCGGCGGACAAAGAGTTGATCAGGTCCATGCTGATCTTGCCGGATGCCGCGGCCTTACCGAAGGCATCACCCATCGACGCCAGGGCCTGCTCGCCCTTGCCGGAGGCTGCCGCAGCCTCACCGAGCGCCATGACGGTGTCGGTGACGTCCGAGGCGTCCATACCGAAAGCAACGAGGTTCTTTCCTGCCTCTGACCAGGCATCGAAGCTATACGGGGTCTTCATGTTCGACTCGGTCAGATCGTCCATGAGGTCCGCCGCTTCGTCCGCAGATCCCATCAGGATGCCGAGTGATGCGGTGGTGTCCTCAATCGCTGTGACCTTGTCGAAACCGGCGGAGATGGTGTCGCCGATTCCGCGTACGCCGACGAATGCCGCCGCGGCGAGGCCCGCGTTCTTCGCCAGGGATCCGAGCCCGCCGGCGAGGCCGTGGGCCGGGTCCTCGGCACCGTTCATCTCGTCGCCGAGTCCGCGGATGTCTTGTGCCGCGCGGTCGGCTTCCTCACCGGCCGCACGCTCGGAGGCTGCGAGATCCTCCTGCACGGCCTTGTGCGACAGCGTCGCCGCGGCGACTCCCTCGTTCGCGGTCTGCAGTTCGCCCTTCTTCTTCGCCAGGGCGGTCTCGGTGTCGATCACGCCGCGCGCAGCCGTCTCGGCCTGCTTTCGGGCGGCCTCCACCTGGCGCTCGGCGGCGGCGGCCTGCTTGGAGTCCTCGCCGAACTCCGCGCGTACAGACGCGAGGTTGTCCTCGGCGGACTGCAGAGCCGCGGCCCGGGTCTCGGACTTCTCGCGTGCCTCGATGACTCGCAGATCGGCGACACGGACCTCGCCAGTCGCTTTCTCGACCTTGTTGCGAGCATCGACAACCCGGTCCTCGGCAGAAATGAGCTTACGAGAGCTGGCCTCGCCACCGTCGCGGACGGTGGCGTGCTCCTGCTCGGCGCGGGTAAGCCGCTCGCTGGCCGTCTCCGCCTTGCGCTTCTTGTCGGCCACGTCCTCCTCGGCCTTGGCGATCTTCGACGCCGAGGCGTCGCCGCGCTCGCGGAGTCGCTGCAGCTCCAACTCGGCGGTTTTCACTGCACCTGCTGCATTGGCCTCCGCGGTGCGAGCGTCGCCGAGGGTCTTGGACGCCGCCGAAACCAGGGCCTGCTGCCGCTTGAGACCGTCGGCCAGCGAGCGCCCGGAGGCTTCTCCGGCCTTGCCGAATTCCTCGGTCGCCACCTTGCCGCCGCGCTGGGAGGCACTGCGCGCTTCTCCCTCGATCTTCTGCGTGAATCCCTTGAGGGACGGCAGAATCGGGACCCAGACTGACGACATGGTGAACTCCTATTCGTCGAGACCGAGCAGGTACTCGATCGCTTCGTCCTGGCGGTCCTCGGAAACCCCGCCCAGCGTCTGGCTGTTGGGATTCTCGGGCTTGCGCCAGGGGAACTTCGGCTGCTCTTCCCACGGCATGACGGCCTTCTTGTTGCCGCCGAGCCGGGCGAGGTTGACGTTGGTGCGCAGGGTGGCGCCGTAGAGCTGCCACAGCAGCGCATTGTCTTGCGACCACGGTCGGTCGTCAGAGGCGTGCCACCGGGCTGGTGCGTCCTGCGGCAGGTACGTCACGAGCACCCGGAGCTTGCGTAGGGTGATTTCACCGCGGTGGTAGGCACCGACGACGTCCCACCCGTACGCCTGCTCGCAGGCTGCCTCTACTGCTTCCGGCGACGGCGAGAGGAGCGATTCGGCCGTGTAGGGCGCCCCTGCGGGTCCACCCCCTGGACCTCCTTGGTGTACTCCTTCATGATCTCGGCGAAGATCCAGGACTCACCGCCGGCCTCGCGGAAGCGGTCGTACTCGTCGTCGCCCATGTACCACATGGCCTGGTCCGGCCCGAACCGGGGAACTTCGAGCAGATCCTCCTGCTCCTCGTCGGTCAGGCGGGCGGGGTCGCGGAAGGTGAAGACGAGTCGCTCTCCCTTCTGCTCGCCGCGCAGGGCGGTGAACTCGAAGGCGATGCGGTTGCCGTCGACGCCCGTGGCTTCTTCTCGCTGGGCAATCAGTTCGTCGGCGTTGATCATGGCAGATCCTTTCAGGGTTGAAGTGTGGGGTGGCAGATCCCTTTACGGCGTTGAGGTTCGGGTCGGCCCCGGGCGGATCTGCCAGGTGTCCCTCCCGGGGCCGGGGTCGTCACTTGGACGGGGTCAGCTCTTCGCTGGGGACGGTGAGCGCGCTGGCGAGGGTCTGGCCCTCGGTCGGCTCGCCGTCGTCGCCGCCGTTGACGTCGTCACCGGGGCCGTCCGCCGACCAGCTGTTGGAGAACAGCCAGCGGTTGGTCTTGCCCTCCAGGGACTTGCCGTTCTCGCCTGCGGAGGCGTACTCCGGGCCCGCCGGGTAGCCCGACAGGGTGATCTGCAGGCCGATCATCTCGTCGCGCTTGATCGTCAGACCGGAGCGCTCGGTGACCTGGGCGTCGTACATCGTCAGGCGCATGGCCTTGTTGTTGTCGACGACGTCGAGGATGACCTGCTGGTGCTCGAACTCGGGCACGCCGCCCTCGTCGAAGTACCAGGTGCCGTCCTCCTCGTTGACGACGATCTCACCGCCGGGGACGCCGAAGTACATCGCGGCGTTCTCCTTGGTGAACTGCCACAGCGTGACCTGGACGGTCTTGACGGACTGGGTGATGTCGCGACGGATCGCGGTCATCTCCTGCCAGGGGATGTACTCCTGGGTGGACTCGTCGAAGTTGATCGTGACGCCGTCCGGGGACAGGTATCCCAGGTTGCGGTAGGTCTCGGTGTCGTACTTCGACTTCAGGTCCGTCTTGGGCTTGGTGCCCAGCGGGGCGACGCGCATGGCGCCGGTGACGCCGACGCGGGCTGCTGCGGCCTTGAAGCCTTCGAGTGCAGACTGCTCTGCCATGGTTCCTCCTTGGGTTAGTCCCGCTCGGAGCGGGTCATGATGGTTGCCTCGACACCGATGCGCCGTACGTACGGCGAGATGTCAGGGCGGGTGGCGAATCGGGGGCACTCCACGGAGCTGACCGCGGACCCCTCGATGTGCGGTAGGGCGTGCAGGATCTCCCGTACCTTGTCGGCGACCGGGACGGCCTCAGCGCGGGACGGGGCGACGACGTCGATGTCGAGGGCGATGCCCTCGATCATCGGGCCGCCGAATCCGCCCCAGGACGAGCTCTCGGAGCTGGGCAGCAGGTCGATCGACACGGCCGGCAGGTTGTCCTCGAGCTCGTCCGGCCGGGGCATCCGGTCTGCGACCCAGATGTCGTCGCCGATGTTGGCCCCGACGATGCCGATCACCCACTTCAGCGGGTCGGTCATCGGGTCCTCCTGCGTGCGGCGGAGCGCAGTGCACGGATGCGCTTGGCCTCGGTAGAGCCGTACTCCTCGTCGTCAGAGTCGGAGACGACGTCCATCGCATAGCGACCGTTCGGCTGCGGCGCTTCGCGCAGCGTGATGGTCGCCTTGCCGCCCTCCTTCGCTGTCGTCCGGCGTGCGTCGGCAGCGACCTGGGTCGCGACTTTCCGCACGCCGGCACGTAGCTGGGTGGACTGGTTGGCCTGGGCGAAGATCTCGTCGTAGTCCAGGTCGACGTTTCTGTCGGGCATGGGGCCTCACTTCCGTGCGCCGCGCACGAGGACGAGATCGGCCTCGGTGTGCGGCAGGATCTGGGTGCGCCACCGGAGAGGGTTGCCGTCGAATATCAGCGTGATCCCCCACGAGTCGACCCGGAGACGGTCGCCGGAGACGACGTCCTCGGGCAGCTGGTGCGGTGGCGGGGTGTACAGGCGGTAGGAGTCGGTGACGGCACGGTCTGTGGTCGTCTCCTCGTCCTGTGACGACTGCGGCTGAACGGACACCGGGTAGTCGACGGGGATCTCCGTCGGGTTGTCCCAGTCGTCCTCCCAGCCGCCGTAGTCGCCGCGCTTGCGGCCCGGGCGCACTATGGTGACCTGCTCGCTGAAGATCACGGCTCGGCCCCCAGCTCGTACGCGGAGAGCACCCGCCACTCCGAGGACTGCGGGGTGACTCCCTGGGCCGCACCGACCGAGATTCCACCGACCTGCATCTGCTCGGCTGGGCGGGCTGCCCGGCCGATCATCTGCACGACCACCCCGATCAGATCCAGTGGCCTGTCAAAGCCATGCCGGATCTCCACCTCCACTGCCCGCAGCCCGGCGCGGTGTCGCGGGAGCTGGAGCAGGCCGTCGGTGGACCAGGTGTAGTCGGTGGTGGGTGCGCCGTGGATGCGTACGGCGGTGACGTCCTCGACCTGCAGTGTGGGCAGGGTGAGGAGGGTGTCGCCGGCGGTGTCGAGGTGGAGTGTTTCGGTGCGGACGGGCCAGACGTGCCAGCCGCAGAGTGAGCGGACGGCGGCGACGGCGCGGTCGATCTGGCCGGGGGTGGGGGTCTGCTTGGTGGCGTTGGCGACGTCGTCGGGGGTGATGCCGTGGTCGGACATCGGCATCACCTCCTACTTCGTCTCGGGGCGCCAGGCCTCGGTGATCGGCTGGTGGGCCTTTTCGGTCTCGTCGAGGGTGGCGTCGGGGTAGTCCCGGGCGGCAGCCTCGTCGGTGAGGTAGCGGTAGACGTGGCTGCCGCCGGGGAGGTCGAGGCGGTAGAGCCTGCGGTTACTCACCGGACTCGCCGCCGTCTGCTGCCTCGAGGGCGTCGAGTCGTGCGGAGAGGGCGTCGACGGAGTCCTGGGAGGCCAGGCCGGAGATGTCGGGGATGTCGCTGGCGGCGGCGAGGCCGTCGACAGCGCTGTCGATGTCGGACTGTGTCGCGTAGCTGGACGTGTCCGGGATGTCGGAGACTGCGGCGGCACCGATGATGTCCCGGGTCTGTTCCGGGGTCTCGGAGCGCATGACGTCGCGGGAATGCGGCGTCGTTTCGCCGATCTGCCGCATGTCCAGCGTTGAGGAGCTGGTCAGTGCGGAGCCTTCGACGTTCTCGAGTCGCTTACCGTGGTCGACGGTGGCAGAGTTCCAGTCGTTGAGGACGCTGGCCTCGAGTGGGGTGTCGGGGTCGTCGTTGCGGAACGTGGTTCCGTCGTATTCAGCCATGGTGGCCTCCTACTTCTTCTTGGACTTGGGCGTGGGCTTGGCCGTGGGTACGGTCCCGGCGCCGGGCAGTGTCTGGGTGCCCGGCGTCAGGATTCCCCCTGGCCGTCACCCTCTCCGCCGTTGTCGCCGCCGCCGGTGGTGGAGCCGAGCTGGCCCTGGACGAAGGCGGCGGGGACCGGGACCATGAGGCCCAGACGCTCCTCGGCGCGGAGGGTGACGAGGTTGTGCTCGAAGTCGAGGTCGTTGGTGTTGGTGGAGTCGACGCGCAGGCCGCCCTTGCGCAGGACGGTGGCGCCCTGGCGGAAGGCGCCGAGGACGTAGCGTCCGCGGGGGACGGCGTTGGTGGCGACGGTGCGCAGGCCCCAGACCGGCGGGTCGACGAGGACACCGCCGACGCCGTACTGGCCGTTGGCGAAGGGGCCGCCGGCGATGTACTGGCCGTTGGCGTCCTTGTGCAGACGCAGCTCGGCGTAGTCGACCGGGTTGACCATGAAGGCATCGGCGGTGAGGTTCGTGGCTGCCGGGATCATCTGGATCGCGCGGAACAGCCCGTCGAACTGATCGGACGTGTCATCGGTGTCGATGTCGAAGGTCTGCAGGCCCTCGCGGTTCAGCAGGCCGGTCAGGTTGGAGCCGGTGCCGTCACCGCGGAGCAGCTGCTCCTCCTCGACCACGGACAGCTCGTAGATCAGCTGCTGGTTGATCCAGTCGGCGACGAAGCCGTAGTCGGCGATCATCTCGTCGGACAGCTTGGTCAGCGCGGCGATCTTGGACAGGGACTCGGTGACGACGTCGAACTCGTCGAAGCGGACGTACGGCTTCCGGCCGCCCTCGGCGACGGTGGCCGGCGCGCCCTCGATCATGCGCTTTGCCTTCTCGACGAGGTACTTGATCGTCGGGAGGGTGACGGTGGCAGCGCCCATGAGGTCGGCGGCGACGAGTCGCTCACGGCGCGCGTTGACGATGCCGCGCTCGACCTGGGTGCCGTAGAGCGTGTTGAACTCGTCAGACAGGTTGGTGGTCTTGTGCGGGTCGTCGGCGGCCTTGGTGCCGTCGAACTCGGGGGCGCTGAACTCGAGGCGATGCCCGGAGGACTGGTCGCGCAGGAGGTCGCGGGCCGACTTCACGAAGTGGCCGCCGATGGACTTGGCCTGGGGCTCGTCGTCGTGCTTACGGCCGTCGGCGCCGCTGTCGAGGTTGAGGGAGCGCAGACGGTCGAGGGTGGCGGACTCCTCCTCGGCCTTCTTCAGCTTCTCGCCGAGGGTGTCGACCTCGGTGAGTGCGGCCTTGACCTCAGCGAACTGCTCGTCGGTCATGTCGGTGCCGTACTTGGCGTGGAGGTCGCGGGCCTTCTTGACTGCGGCCTCGTACTGTTCCTTCAGGTTCATGGTGCGGTCCTTTCCAGGAGTGCGAATTTGGCCTGCAGCCAGTTGGTGCGGCCCTTGGTCTCCGCGGACTCGGACGAGTCCGGGGTATGCGAAGACCCCGGGGACGTGGTGTCCTCCGGGGTCTCGGGGTCGGTGTCGTGCTTGCCGCCGCCGGGCGGCGACAGCGCCTGGCGGAGTTGATCGACGGCTCCCTTTCCGGCGGCGTCGAGGTACCGGGCCATCGCCTTGACGGCGAGGATCTCGGTCTCCTGGTTCGCGCCGATCGGCACGACGGAGCACTCGTAGAGCGTGAGCTCCCGGAGCTCGTAGACGCTCTCGCCTTCGACCTCCGCCATGCCGCCTTCCTTCACGTCGAAGGCGAAGGACATCTGGCTCAGGCGTTTCTCCTTGAGCAGGCGGTAGACTTGGGCGCCGGTGGGGTTGTCCAGGTCGATCTTCGCGCTGATCTTGAGACCGTGGTCGTCCTCTTCGGCCTTGGTGATCGCGCCGATGTTGCTGAACGGGTCGCTGAAGTTGTGGCCGTAGAGAAGCGGCATGGTGTTGCCGCTGGCCTCCCAGTCCTCCAGCGTCTTGGTGAAGGCTCCCTTGCGGATGACGTCTCCGTAGGAGTCGATGTTGTCGAACACCGATGCGTAGGCGGAGAACTCGCCGTCGCCGGCATCCGCGTCGTCGGCTTTGACCTGGACGGTCATGTCCTTGACTCGCATGGACTCACCCCCTTTCTCCCCCGGCAGGTCCGGTGGGTTCTCGTACCACTGCTTGATCCGGTCGATGGTGTGCTCGGGTCGCCCTTCGCGCTCGGCGCGGGCGATGCACTCGTCGACGCCGGGGTCGCAGAGGTGGAACTGAGCCCCGGCGGCAGCCAGGGCGTTGATGGTGCTGTCGGTGGGTCTGGCGTTGATCAGCCAGAGCTCGTCGACGGTGGTCTCGGCGTCGAGGGCCCAGCCCATGAGTCCGCGGCGCATCGCCAGGACGGTGTCGACGACCGGCTGAGGTGCGTCGTGCTTCACCTCGGTGCCGGCGATGGTGTCCGCGACCCGGTCGAAGTCGAACCGGGGGGTGCCCGTCGGCGCGTTCTGCTCGACGAACGTGGACTTCCCGGAGGCGGGCGGGCCGACGACTACGTGGATCGTCATGACGCTCGCCTCCCGAGGTCGCGGTGGAACACCGTTCCCTCCTCCCCCAGCTCGGTGATGTAGGCCAGCAGGGCCTCGGCGCCGGCGACGGAGCGGTGGATGCCCTCCGAGCATTCGATGACGACGGTGACCTGGTCCTGCTCCTGGGCGAGTCGCTGGGCGAACTGCGCGGCGAGCAGGAGGTAGGAGAACAGCACCGGGTTTCCGGTGAGTACGCTGGTCTGGATGACGCCGTGGCGTCCGTCGAGCTTGCGGTATCCCGGCGGTGGGGTCGGCCACTCGGTGGCGTCGAGGTGGATGTCGCAGGGCTGCGGCTGGTCGTACTTCTTGCCGATGGAGATGATCGTGATCATGTCTCCTCCTCCCCTGCCGGGCCCTCGTCGCCGAACGTGGTGTTCAGCGGTCGGGCGAGGACGTCGCCGCCGTCGATGTGCGGCAGGTTGTTCATGCCCCTGGCTTCGTTGACGGTCATCCACGGGGCGCCGACGGCGGTCGAGGTGACCGCGGCCTTCTCCTCGAAGCTGCCGCGGAGCTTCTCCTCGAGGTTGAACTCGACGTAGATGTCGTCGTCGACGCCGAGGATCGGCAGGGCCCACTGGTTCAGGGCGTCCTCGATGCGCTTGATCTGAGGGCCGAGGTTGTCGCCGTACAGCGAGCGGCGGAACTCTCTGACATTCGAGTAGTTGGCGTTGTCGAGCAGACCGATCATCGTCGGGTTGATGTGGTAGACGGACGCGACGGTCTGCAGGGACAGCTTGGTCATGTCGACGACCTGCTCGTCCTGCGCTTTGAGGTGGGCCGGTTTGAAGTCCATGCCGTCCTCGAGGACCGGGGTGCCGCCGGCGACGGATCCGCGGCCCGTGTACTGCGACTGCCACTGAGCCTTGAACCGGCCCCGGGCCTTGTTGTCCCACTTCGGTGCGTCGTGTGGGCGGGTGATGACCCCGCCGAGGCGGGCGCCGGACTTCCAGAGCTGCGAGCGGTAGGCCGCCCCCTCGAGTTGCTCGCGAAGCGTGTCCTTCAGTGCTTCGACCGGTGACGATCCGGTCTTCATGGTGAACGGGTCATAGCCGTGGACCCGGACGACCTTCTCGGCCGGTACCTCGACCTGTTCGCCGGAGGACGGGTCGGTCATGACCATCGAGCGCATCGTCCAGGGGTCGCGCCATCGGTAGCGGATCTGCCAGGTCGGCGAGATCGGCGTGATCCGGTAGCCCTCGTCGGGGTGATTCTCCACGATCCAGATGAACTCGTCGTACAGGGACAGGTCCATCAGGCTTCGGTAGATCAGGTCGTAGGTCAGCATCGACGGCGACGCCTTCTTCATCAGCCAGGAGACCGGTTCCCCGCGCACTCGTTCACGGCCGCCGTCGGCGTCGTGCCGGTAGGCGTGCAGGTTCACGCTGGCGACCGAGCGGGCGATGAAGTCGGTGACGGTGCGTAGGTGCGGTTGCTCGCGCCAGAGCTGCTCGACGCCCATCGTGTCGATGTCGCGGGCGATGCCGGCGAAGATCGGCGCGGCGAGCTCGTCGGGCTCGGGCGCGCGCAGGGGTGCGGGGCGCAGCCCGAAGTAGCTCAGCAGTCCCATGTGGGGTGCCTCCTCACACGATCATCAGATCGCCGTCGTCGAAGTCGTCGAGGTTGTCGTCCAGGTCGTCGTCGTCCCAGTCGTCGCCGGAGTAGGCGGACTCCTGCTCGTCGGTGACGCGGTTGCCCATCCACCAGGCGATGTTCGATGCCACGAACGGGGTGACGTCGCCGGTGGATTTGTCGCGGTCCCAGATGAAGGTGTCGCCGGACTTCCTGTCCTTGACGCCGTTGGCGGCGGCCTCGAGCAGCGTCGGGGTGGTCGGGGCTTCGGGGTCGCGTCCGAGCCAGCGCACGGTGCGCTCCTGGATCGCGGTGAAGTAGCCCAGGACACTCGACGTCATGTCGGTGCCCTGCCACTCGGCGACCTCGATACCTGCCTCGCGCAGCAGCGGAGCCAGAGCATTCGACGGACTGCCCTTCACCTGAAGACCGACGGTGCCGGAGAACCAGGTGGACTCGCGTGCCTTCAGCCAGGCGGGGACCCATCGGTAGCCGGCGCGGGAGGCGACGACCTCGATGTGCCACTGGCCGTCGGGCCGCTGGGCGGCGATGACGACGTGGGCGTGGGTTCCTTCGGTGGCGACGTCGACGCCGCAGTAGATCGGGGCGTCGACAGCCGGACGAGAGTTCGGATCAGCGAGAGCATCCCAGAGCTCCGGGGGGATCTTGCCCGGGTCGAGGGATTCGACCCACTGGCAGAGGTTCTCGGTGCGGAACTCGTCATCCTCTTTGCCCTCCCTCTCGGCGCTCACGTCGCGCTCGGTCATGCGGCCGTGCCCGAGGTCGGGGTTGGCCTGTGCCCACCCCTCGCGGTCGTCGATCGACAAGTCGGGGTGGGCCGACCACTCGAAGATGCCGACGGTGACCTGGTCGGTGTCGCCGGAGTTGATCGCGTTGATGCAACGGGTGCGCAGGCTCTTGAGCACGACCGAGCGGGCGTCACCGGCGTTGGACGTCGCGACATTGAAGCCGATCACCGGTGACATCGTGGTCGACGACAGCGCCGTCCAGCCCGTCCAGGTCTTATGCTCGCGCAGCTCGTCGAGGTAGAGCATGTTGACCGTCTTGCCGCGGCCGGCGTTTCGGTCCAGTCCGGCGATCCGGTAGACCCCGGTGCGTGAGCGCAGCGCCTCGAAGCCGTGAGCCTTGGAGGTCCTGCGCATGCGCTTGCGCAGCTTCGGGTGTGCCTCGCACTCGTCGACGACCTCCTCCCACAGCTCGTAGGCATCGTTCTTCGTCTGGGCGGCGCCGAGGATGTACGGCAGCCGCTTGCGGAACAGCGCCCACTTCAGCAGCACCTTCGCCCAGTGCGTCTTGCCGTTCTGCCGCGCGACCAGGACGAGGATCGTCTTGAAGCGCAGGATCTCCTCGCCCCACAGCTCGGGCTGGTCCGGGTACTGGTCCCGGATCCGCTCGGGCGGCAGCAGCTCCAGCGCGTGGATCGACAGCCACTCCTGCCACGCAGTCAGCGGCTCGCGCAGGATGTTCTTCGCGAACCAGATGACGTCGTAGCCCCACGACGTTTCCTCAGTGAGCTCTCGCAGCGGCGGGGTGTACAGGCGCGGGGCCGTTGCTCCCACAACCGCCATGCGTCACCAGTCCTCGTCGTCATCCTCGCCGTCGAGGCCGAGATTCTTGCGCCCCTCCGGATTGAGCCCCAGTGAGGTCAGGATTTTGTGCAGCGTCGGCATCGGCACGCACGACGCCCGGTGGATCATCTCGGGATTGCCCGAGTCGACCGCCGTGTCGATGACGCTGGCGAGCTCGTAGGCCAGGGCGATGTCACCGGCGTCGGTGTCCTCGAGGTGGTCAGCCAGCTCGATTGATGCCTTCACCGCGGCGTACATCTTCCCCGTCATCGGCTCGGTGCCGGAGACCTCGTAGGCCGGTTCGATGTCGGACATGCCCACCTCCTTTCTCGGACGATCCCTCTATCCGCGCGCGACCCCCCTTCGCTCACGGGGAGAGAGGCCCCTCCACCCCACGTCACTCGCCGCCCGAAATCCGATTCGTGATTTTGACCGCCCCTCCCCCGCCGAGCTGCACACCTGCTACCCGCGCCGGGGTCACCAGGCGCGGGTCTGCGGGCCGAGCGGCAGGGGCACGTCCCGCTTGCCGCGGGCTCGGTTGCACGAGCAGTGCGCCGGCCGGAGGTTGTCCCAGTCGAGGGCGAGCTCCGGGGCGACGTCGCGCGGCACCGCGTGGTCGGGCTCGAAGGCGTCCGAGGTCTGCGCCGGGGCGTCGTAGGCGATCGGCTGATGACACAGCCAGCAGACGGCGCCGAGTTCTCGGCAGTGCGCCTTGAACTTCCGGGCGAGGTCCTTGCCGGCCCTGTCGCCCCATTGGTCAGTCACGGTTCACGATGTCGCCGTACTCGCTGCGCTTCTCGTCCCCGATGATGCTGGCAGAGTTCCAACAGCCGCGGTTGTACAGGGCGAGCTCCTTCCTGTCCTCGCCACGGACCAGGAGGAGCCCATCGTCCTCGCGGTAGTCCACGGCCGCGGAGTGGAGGCGGCTCTCCGTTTCGCCCGGAGCGTGCGGGATGTTCACTCGTACTGCCATGACAGAACTCCTCGTCCTCGGTGGGGGTTGATACGGATCGACACCAGCCACGCTCGTGCGCGGCTGGTGCCTGACCGAACCTATCCCCATAGATCCACTGCTCACACTGACCATTTGCTCGGGACACAGAACCTGTGCCCCTGCATGACGAAACCCCGGTCCACTCACCGCCGACCGCGAGGGTCGAGGGAGTGGCCGGGGTCCACATCACACTGACGACAGTCTAGCTCTGGCAGCGTGACAGCTGTCAAGTCAGCTGGTCACGACATGAATCGGTAGAGAGCCACGATCTCGCCGCTGGACATGAGCTGACTACCGACCTCGACCAGGATGCCGCGGTGCCGCCACTGCCGAACAGTGGCAGCCTTGAACCCACGAGCAACGAGGTAGTCGACGGTGACGATGCTCGGCATGTCGACAGCCCGCGCGGCCGGCGCGGGGTGGATCTCCTCGCGCAGCTCGGCCTCCAGGTCCGACAGCTCGACGACACAGTCATCCGCCCAAGGCTGGTCGAGCAGCTTGGTCCGGTGCCGGTTGAGCCACGCGCACCATGCCGAGCCGTGAGCCTCATGCTCGATCAGGTGGATGCCGCGGTGGTCGACCAGCCGCAGCGACAGGTCCTCGGACAGGTTGACGCACCAGCCCCAGACCTTGGCCTCGACGTCCTCGACCATGCGGCTCAGACTGGTCAGGTTGCAGGGGTCCCGAGGGCCGGGCGCCTTCGACCGCGCACCCGAGCTGGTGCCCGATGCCGGAGGCAGTCCCGAGTCCTGGAGATCCTCGCGGATGGTGTGGATGTGATCAGCGAGACGACGCAGGACGTCACGCAGGTCATCAGGTGTCATGCAGTCCTTCCCGGCGCGATAGGCCCAGGGTGGTGGTGGGGTACGATGGGGCTGCTTGCCGAAAGCATCTCGCCGGTAGCCTGCTACCTGCCACCCCGTCTCTTGCTGCGAACAGGAGGCGGGGTTTCGTCATGTCCGGAGCGTCGGGGTCTCGACGTCATGGACGTCTCGGCTGATGCAGTAGCCCCGGATGTATGAGGCACCGACGGCGACGAGTGTGAGGGCGATGACGATGAGGTTTTGGGCGATGAGGCCGATGGTGAAGAGTGGGGCCGCCATGAGCAGCCAGGTCATGGCGTCTTGTTTCCAGCTCACTCCTCCACCACTTCCACGGGGCCGACGAGTCGGCGGACAAGGCGGTACTCCACGTCGTATGGGTTGGTTGCCCAGAAGTACGGGCGGCGGGTGCGGGCTCGCTCGGGGGTGGGTTCCCATGTCTGGTTTCGCCAGCGGGCCACTCCGGGTGCCCGGTACTGGTGGTTGTATTCCCACCGGAGTGCGGCGATGGTGGCGGCCATGTCCTCTTCGAGGGAGTCGTGCATGTCGTCGGGGCACCAGTCCCACCCGGCGGCGAGCCTAGCGTCCTGGACCTTCTGCGCTTCCTCGGGCGTCATCCTTCCTCTCCTTCGAGTGCTTCCCGGCAGGCGCGGAGGTGTGCACCCTCTGCCACCTTCACGGCGGGGAGCCACGGACCTTCCCATGTGCGGATGGCGCCCAGGAGTACTGCGGCGGTGATGATCTGGGGCCACTCACTGAACGCGGTGAGCGGCGGCTGGATCAGCGTGTCCGGGTCGAGTGCTTCGAGTTCGGCGGGCGTGCGGATGATCTGCGGGTCGGGGGCGAGCAGTCCGGCGTCCGCGAGGGCGTGCAGCCACCGGCGGAGGTCGTCCGGGTAGATGTCGCAGTTGTGGCCCCGGTACTTTTCCTCGGCGTCGAGGATGCACTGCATAGCCTTGTCGATGCGGGTCATGCCGTCACCTCGTTGATGTCCAGGCCGTCGAGGTCGATGGGTCGGACGAGGGTCACGTCGTCATCGATACACCACCGGGGGACACCGTTACGCACACGGAGCAGATACCACGATGCCACTCTCTTCGGTTCGCACCGCAGTCCCAGGCAGAGTCCCTGGTCGTCGCGCACCAGCCACGGCTGCGCAGTCGGCACGTCGGCGGGGTCGGGAAGAGTGGCACTCGATGCAGTGACGGGGGCCCGATCCGCGGCGAGTAGGTCGGGGTTGAGACGGTCGAAGGTCCTGGAGAGGTGTTCCACCGCCTCAGCGACGGTCATCCCCGGCGGCAGCGACCCTCCGTCGTACAGAAGGGCGTTGCGGATGGCTTCCACCTCGGCGTTGAGTCGGGCGAGTTCGTCGCGCTGGTGCTTCCGGATCTCGCGGTACTTGTGGAGCTCGTCCTTTCGGGCTTCGTCCTTCTCTTGCAGCCGCTCGACCTCGGCGTTGAGTCGTTCGATCTCGTCGTCACGCTGCTGTAGGTCGGCTGCGGAGCCGTCCACTATGTCCTGCAAGTCGTCGCGCTCGGCGCGGGCCTCGTCTCGCTCGCGGGTGAGGCGTTTGGCGGTTACCTCCCACTGATCAGCCTTACTGGCGTTCTCGCGGCTGTCCTTCGCAACGGCGTCCACACGATCAGCGAGGGCGTTCAGGTCGTCGGCGTATGCGCCGAAGTCGGACGAGATGCCTCCCGCAATGTCCAGCATCTGCTCGGCGAGACTCTTCGGCGGGGCGGGGACGTGGGTGAGGATGGAGCGGGACACGGCGGCGAGGGTTTCGTACGTGTCGTTCTGGTGCGTCTCCGCCCAGCGGTACGCGGTCCGGTCGTCGTCGGTCACGGGGGTCTGGTCAGTCATCAGGGGACTCCTTCGATTTCGCGGCGGCAGCCAGCGCGTCGGCTGCGTTCTTGGCCTGCCATGCGGGCATGTTGATCGTGACGATGTTGCCGAGCTTGTCGACAGCGAGGACCTGGACCCCGCCACCGTTGGTGCGGATGATCTTGTGAATCGCTCCCCGCAGGTTCCACTCAGCACTTCCACGCAGCGGACGGCGATTCCGGCCGTGCCAGTCAGGCATCGCGACTCCACCTCTCGAAGTCCGACCCGACGACGAACCCCCCAGCAGCGATTCCCGCCGAAGCACTCATGGCCGTCATCGCCGAAGCATCAGACAGCACCAGCGAAACAACGCCCGCCACTACCGCAATGAGACCCAGAATCGTCGAATTCATATCACTCACCTGTCCCGGTAGACGTCGCCCGGGATACCGGCACTCCCGGCGCGCCGGGTGCGTCGGAGGAGGTCTCGGGCTGTGCACCGGATGGTGTTTCCGATGCGGGTGAGGGCGTCGCGGATGTGGTCGGGCATGGGGTGGTCTCCTTGTCTGGGATGGGCTGTGCGTCGGTGTCAGGGACGTCCAGGTCCTCGTGTGCGTCCGTGGGGGTGTCGTGCTGGTTCTCGAGGGTCCACAGGCGGGTGTTCACTTCCCTGTGCCACTGGGTGCATGTGGAGCGGCGGTTGCCGGCCTCGCGGGCGATCTGGGTTTCCAGCGTCTCGACGTCTCGCTCGACGTCCCAGCGGAGGCGGTCGTTGTCGTGTTTGAGGTCGTCGATGCGGGTGGAGAGCCACGACTGTCGGATGATGCTGGTGAAGTAGCCGCAGATCAGAGCGATCAGGACGAAGTCGGTTCCGTTCATGGCTCGTCCTGGAGTTTGTCGAGGACTCGGAGGATGTCAGAGGTGTTGAGATCGCGGATGACGACAGTGTGTCCGCGGCGGTTTGCGCGGCCAATGAGCCGTCGGGCATGGCGTCGTCTCCAGGTGACTCGGACATTCGTGAAGGCGCGGACGGTGGGATCCTGGTCGTCGGTCCAGTCGAAGCGGGTGGTCTCGATTATGAGTAGGCGGCTCATGGTGTCCTCTCGGGGTAGTGTATCGAACGTGTATTCGATGGATGATCGTGTGGTGTGGGCGGAGACCCACCCGGATGCGTGCCCGGCGGGGCACTCGTGGGCGGAGCAGGGCGCCTGCCGGCCGATGCGCACCGGCGGCGAGGGCCGCCGGAGCCGCCGGGTCTGGGAGTGCGGTCAGTGCGACGGCACGGTCGAGGATGACGGGGTGTCGTGGCCGACGGTGCCGGTGCGGGTCCGGGACCTCGACCGCACTCCCCTGGCTCGGCCTCAGCAGCGGCGGTGATCACGGGGGATGTGCCAGCCCACCAGCCAGCGGGCGGCGCGGATACGCCACGGCAGGCGGTGGACGGGCTGCGGGCGGAATCGGCTCATGTGCAGATCGTTTCCAAGAGCTCGCGGATCCACTCACACAGCGGGGACCAGTCGATCGCGCCGGTGATGCGGCCGACGCCGTCCGGGACGCTGGTGTCGGGCAGGTCGCTCATGAGTGCTCCAGAAGGGCGTCGAGGTCGTGTTTCGACCGGATGGGTGGGGTGTGTTCGGCCGCACGGTGCGGCAGGCACAAGTCGGTGCCGGCGTGTCGGGTTCGGTGCCCCTTGGTGCCGGGGCCGCGGTCACAGCCGGGGACCGGGCAATGCGCGGTGCGGAATCGGTGGGTCATGCCTGTGCACTCCCCCGCACGGTGAGTTGTTCCCGGGCTCGCTGGCTGTCCGTGGCGACGGTGAGGTTGTCGGTGATCAGCGTGAGCGTGACGAAGGTCAGCCCGTGCTCGTAGTCCTGCAGGACGCTGACGCTGTCTTTCTCGACGAGCAGGGGCTTGCCGTCGACGGTGATGCCGTCGTCGTCGATGACGACCGGGTCGTGCAGGTTGTCGTGGGTGTTCACTGGTCCTCCTGGGAGTTGGTGTTGCGTGCGAAGTGCTGTGCCTGGGCGGCGGAGAGAGCCTCTGCCGGCAGCGTCAGGATCTGCAGGAGTCGGTCGCGTGCCTGCTCCTTGGTGGGGTTGTCGGCGCAGTCGATGGCGCCGACCTCCTCCTGGGCGATCTCACCCAGTGCTTCGGCGAGGATGACCAGGGCGGACATCTTGCTGCAGTCGATGGACTCGACCTTGGCGGCGAAGTGATCGCCTCCGACGAGCTGGGTGAAGGCGTCGGTCTTGCGGTAGGCCTTGAGCACCAGGACCGGTTCGGTGGAGAGTGTGGAGGGGTCGGGCTCGCCGGTGTTCATGCCTTGACCTTCCCGTCGATGTCGCAGGTGAGGCAGCGCCAGTGCCACGTCTCGACGCCGTTGGTGTCGTAGGTGGCGTGCCCGGTGGTGTACCGGCCGCAGCCGGGGCAGTTCTTCTGGTGGTGGTGGTTGCTCACGGGTGTCTCGCTTTCTCGAGGGCGTAGTCCACGGCCTCGCGGTAGGTGTCGAACAGATCGCCGTCGCAGTGGTCGTCGTCGGGGACGGACCACCAGAGGCCGGAGTATTCGCCTCGGAAGACGAGCCATCCGGCGGGGACGCCGAGTATGATGTTCAGGAAGTTCTTCGGGGGGTCGGCCGGGTGCAGCGTGATGGTCGTCTCGTAGGTGTCGGCGACGTCGATCGTCGGGGCGTCGCGCCATAGCTTCGAGGGGTCGGGTACGTCGGGCTCGACGGGGACGCCGTCGGGGTCCAGGCGCCCGAGCTGGCGGAAGTCGCTGCGGTCGGCGCTGCCGGCCGGGGCCACGAAGACATCGCCGAGGACCGGCCCGAGTCGTCGTCCGTCGTCGTAGACCGTGCGGGCGGTGGCGTGCCGGAGGGCGTCGTGGGCGCCGAGAACGGCGTCGGTCAGTCCAGGGCGCAGGTGAGGGGTCACAGGTCCACTCCCCTCTCGTCGCTGATGACCAGCCAGAGAGCGGCCGGCCCCTGTGTGTCCTTCGGGTGGATCCGCGGCATGAGCTTGGTCATGTACTCGCTGGTGTCGTCGGCGACGACCCCTGCATCGACCAGGCCGTCCCAGAGCGGTTTCGCCGTGGCGAGCAGGTTGTCCTCGTCGCGGCGGCGGCCGTCCGGTGCGACGTAGTGCAGCCGGGTGGTGATGTGCTCCAGGCCCTGCGGGATCCCCATGGAGCGGGCCCGCTGGTGGGCCTCAGCGCGCAGACCGTAGCGGTGCGGTTGTGCCTTCGCCCAGTGTCCGCGGTCGTTGAGCGACAGCGGGGGTTTGTCGTAGGACAGCGGCATCGTCCAGGTCGTCATGCTGACCACCGCTTCGCCAGGTGCCGGCGGGCCACGACCTGGGCGTAGAGCATGGCGTCGGAGTAATTGCCCATCGCTGCGCACATGACCTCCTTCCCCGGTTCGTACACCGTCCAGGCCAGGCGGTATTCATCCGAGGGCTTCCCGAACATGCCGGTGAACCTGGCGTGCACGGGCACCTGGATGACTTCCCTGCGCACTCGGGACTTCTTGCTGGGCGGTTTGTCCTGGAAGAACATGTCTCCGAAGGTCATGCGCTACCTCTCATCGGCTCGTTGGGGTCATGGTCGATCGCCGGCATCAAGTGCTTGCCGTCGAAGCGCACGGTTCGGTTCTCACGGCGTCTGCGCCACGCCTGTAGCGCCGGAGACGGCCCGGCGGGCTCGTCTGCAGGGTCGTGGTCGGATTCGGTCTCTGAGGCGGCGAGAGCGGCGCTCACGGCCTCGGCGAGTGCGTGCTCGTCGTGTGGGCAGCGCATCAGACCGGCATCGGACGTCGCCATGCCGTTGTCGTCGCACAGGGCGCAGGCGTCACGCTCGGCACGACGACGCTCCTCGGCTTCGGCGGCGCGGCGGCGGTTGTCGTCCCGGACTGCCTCGGCGGTGTGCCGGGTGGTCGCACAGCCTCGGCACGGCGGCGGGGTGTCGACTCCGGCGTGGGCCGCGCAGCGGGCCCGCCTCGGGTCAGCGATCCACTCGGCGGGGATGTCGGGGGGTGGGGTCGATTCGCTCGCGGGCGCTCCAGACCGTAACGATCCCTCCCCCGTCTTCCCCTCCCCTTCTCTGGATGGTTCTAGGGATGGTTCTAGGGATGGTTCTAGGGATGGTTTGTCGGAAACCCCCTTCCGGCCTGACTGCTCAGATTTTCCGGTCTGGATGTCAGAATCTTCCGGTCTGGATGCTGAGTTCTTCCGCCCTGGTGCAAAACTTTCCGCCCTGGATTTCGTCGCCAGGGAGGAAGGTTTTGCAGGCTCTTCGTCGGCTCTACAGACGGTCAGATCGATGTCCCAGACGACAGGTCGGTATCGCGGATCGAGGTGCCCGACGATGCGCTGGTCGCCTCGGCGGATGACTCCGCGGCTCTCCATGCTCTGCAGGTGTGTCCGGACGGTCCGGGTCGAGCACCGGGCCCGGTACGCGATCCAGGCTTGGGATGGCCAGGCGCACGTGCCGTCGTCGTGGGCGCGGTCGGCCAAGGCGTAGAGCACGGCGAGTTCGCCGTGGTTCTTCACGTCGGCGTTCTCCATGACCCAGGTCGTGACCTTGAGGCTCATGTCGAGGTACCTCCTTTCGTGAGTGTCGTGAGGATGGTGGATATCGCGGTAGCGGACGTCCTGGTGAGGACCAGGGGCCGGCCGCGCTGGCAGGTGGGGCATCCGAACCAGGCGGCGACGTCACGCGGGGTGAACTCGCGCTGGTGCCGGTGCGGGTGCCGTCGCCCGTCATGGACGGGGCGGGAGATTATGCGCGCCATGTCTCAAAAAGGCGGGTCTTCGCCGCCGTCGAAGCCGCTCCCCTGCGGTGGTGCGGAGTTCCACGGGTCGTCGTCCGGGGCGTTCTGATTGCCGAAACCGCCCTGCTGACCACCCGGCGCGCCGTTGTTCTGGTTGTTTCGGTGGTTGCTGGCCTGATTGCTCTGGTTGTGGCCCTGACCTGCGAAGTTGTTATTTCGGGGGTTCTTTTCGGTGAGGCAGGTGGCATATCGGAGTGAGGGGCCGACCTCGTCGACCTGGACCTCGAAGACGGTGCGTTTCTCGCCTTCGCGGGTGTCGTAGGAGCGCTGGCGCAGTCGGCCGGTGACGATGACGCGGTCTCCCTTGGTGAGGGAGTTGGCGACGTTCTCGGCGGCGGCGCGCCAGATGTTGCAGGCGAGGAAGAGTGCTTCGCCGTCGACCCACTGGTTGGTGTGGGAGTCGAACCGGCGCGGCGTGGAGGCGACGCGGAAGTTCGCCACGGCGGCGCCGGACGGGGTGTAGCGCAACTCCGGGTCGTCGACGAGGTTGCCGACGAGGGTGATGGGTGTGTCTCCCTGTGCCATGTCAGACCCCCTCGCGCAGGAGGATGGTGGCGAGGTTGCCGTCGATGCGCTCGGCGAGGGCGTCCAGCTCGACGCCGGGGTCGTAGTGCTCGTCGGAGGTGGTGCGGGTCTCCTGGACGATGTCCCAGAGGTGCGCGCAGGTGGTGACGATCAGCTCCCAAGCGTCATTGCTCCAGGCGACCCGGGAGATCTCCGGGACTCCCCAGCGGCTGGCCGGTGTGCGGACGACCCAGCCGAGCGGGGACCCGATGACACCCATCTGGGTCAGCACCTGGGCGGCGTCGGCGACCGGGATGCCGGGCCCGTCGGCGGCGGGAACGAGGAGCCCCAGGAGCGGGCCGGTCTTGGCCTCGACGATGTGGCAGGCGCGGGGGTCGTCGGAGAATACGCGGTTGTCGGGCCCGTGGGGTCTCGGCGCCCGCGGGCGGAACACCGCGTCCGGGGTGACGACGTGCGGGAAATGCAGCGACTCGAGCTGCGGGTTTCGGTAGCACGACTGCTCCTCGAAGTAGCCGTCATCGTGCCCGGTCTTCCCCGCCCAGTACTCGACAAGGGCGCCCTCAGCGGCGTGTCCCCACCGGAACCGGCTGGCGGCTTCCCCGGCGGGCCTCGGGGAGTCGCGCGGGTCGATCAGGTGGTCGTAGACGTCGTGGAGGGTGCGCCCGTGCGGGTCGACGCCCATGATCGCGGGGATCTTGCTGGCGGAGATGTAGGAGTCGTGCTCGGCGGTGCCCGGCCGGGGCGGGCACCTGAGCAGCTCGGAGGTGCGTGTGGGGGCGGTCATGTTCTTCTCCTGAAGTTCGTGAGGATCGTCCGGCCGGTCGGGGTCGGTGCCCAGCCGGACGAGTGCGGTGCGCCGGACCACCGGATCAGCCCGGCGGCGGCGAGGACCTTCGCCCCATCGGAGGCGGTGCGGTCCTGGGCGGTGATGGAGGTGATGCCGTCGGCGAGGTGGGTGAGGTACTCGCGGTACTGGTCGGAGTCGTCGCTCACCCCATGTGCTCCCGGTTTGCCGCCCACTGGGTCTCGATGTGACTGGCGACCCGGTGCCCGAGCTCGGTCGGACGGCCACGGGAATCCACGAGACCGCGCGCCTGCAACCCGATCGCCGTCGACCCCCTCGCACGAGTGCCGTGGTCGGCGTTGACGAGAGCCTGCTGGGCCGTCGGCGACGGCGGGACGAATTCTGCGTAGTTCGGCGTGGTGCTCATACGATTCCCTTCATCTTCGGCCAGTGCTTGTGCCTGGCCTTGGGGTTGTCGAGGACGTGCTGCGCGATGGCGGCGTGCTCCGGACAGAAACAGAACCCCCGCCCCGGGCTCAGGTGATGCCCCGGCTCGTGACAGCCGAAGTACGCACACGTGCCGTCGGAGGTGCTGATGTACTCGGCGCGCCGGGTGAGTGCCTGCCGGACGGTGCCGCGGAGGCGGTCGGCCTCGCTCATGGCCTCGTCCCAGGTGTTCTGGTTGGTCGCTCCCCAGGGGCTGACGACCTGCCACTGGCCTGTGATGCGGTTGCGCTTGACGTTGACGTAGCCGCTCATGCGACGGCCCCGGCGCGTGGTGCGGTGTAGAGCTGGCGGCCGGTGGTGACGTCGACGTAGCCGACGAGTCCGAGGGCGACGACGAGGGTGTCGAGTTTCGCGACGGTGATGCGTCGGCGCTTGCCGGTGGCGAGGTTGCGGAGGGTGTCTGGGTCGATGCGGAGGATGGCTCCGAGCTCGCTCCAGGTGGCGTGTCCAATGTCGTGGCGTCGGGCGAGCAGGCTGTCCATGCGGGAGCGGATCTCGTCGACGACGATGGGCGGGGCGGGCACGGCGGGGTTGTCTCGGGTGGGGATGCTCATGGGCGGTCGACCAGCCCGACGATGATGACGGCGGCCAGGGCGGCGACGCCGGTGATGCCGACCCAGCCCCAGGCCTGCCACGCCTGGGCGATGATCAGTCCGGCGAATCCCCCGCCGAGGATGGCGGCGACGATCCAGGCGATGTGTGCCTCGATGTAGCGGCCGAGGGGTTCGTGGACCCGGTCGCCGTCGCCGCGGCGGACGATGGCGTCGAGGAGGTCGTTATGCGGTCGCAT
The DNA here is from genome assembly GCF_022712195.1 of Corynebacterium sp. Classification (GTDB taxonomy): domain Bacteria; phylum Actinomycetota; class Actinomycetes; order Mycobacteriales; family Mycobacteriaceae; genus Corynebacterium. The sequence goes on from NZ_JALAGY010000076.1 coordinate 60,588, forward strand.
GCGACACCTCCGTGACTCGCACCTTTTCCCCCGGCTCGTACAGGACCGTGCTCGCGCGAAGGTCGGCGCGGACGTAGGTGCGACCGTGGTATTCCAGGGCCGGCGGGGTCGGCATGATGTCCTCCCCGCGGTTGAGCTTGGCGATCAGGTCGGCGAGGTCGACGCGCAGGGCGGCGGCCCAGAGTGCGATCGCGTTGAAGCGGGCCTTCGAGGCGTCGGCCTCCATCTCGGACAGGGACGAGCTCGAGCACATCGCTTCGGTGGCGACGATGCTCTGGGACAGTCCCTTCTGCTTGCGGATGTAGGCGAGGTACTGCCCGATCTTCTGTGCGTGGTTCATGCTGCTGCCTCCGGCTGCTCGGCGGTGCGGGTGGCGGCCTCGTCGCGTTCGTTGAGGAGTTCGGTGGCCTCTGCGCGGGTGATTCCGCAGGCGGTGAGGACCTTGTTTGTCTGTACGCGGGGTTTGCGGCCGTCCTTGCGTCCTCCGAAGTCGTCGCGGCCTTCGCGGATCTGTTGGTATAGCGTGGACTCCGGGATGGTCAGCAGGTAGGCGGCGTCGGGGACCGACATCATGGCGGTTATCGTGGTAGCCACAGCCTCTGCTCCTTTCGTGGGTGGTGGGGGTTGGTGGCACCGCCGACGCGAACACGGTCCTGGCAGACTGCGTCGGCGGTGCTGGTTTGTACGGGGACGGGGCGCAGCGGTCTCCTCTCGGGAAAACTTCCGGTCCTGGGGCGCACAGCCGGGGTGATGGATCGACACCCCTTCGTTGGCTACGGCGACGACTCTGCGTGGCAGGTGTCAGACGCTTTCGACGTAGGAGCAATGCTGGACCCCTGGCGTTAGTACGCCCCGTCCCCTGTGCCCTACCCCGGTCATGAGCCGGTCCCCGGACTACTCCGGGCAGTAGGGCGAAAGGTTGGGTCTTACTTGCACTATTGAGTTCTCAAACAGCGAGGACACGTGTGGTCCTGGTACCCGGTGAGGGATCTGCACCCTCCCGGCGGATTGCTGAGTCCGTCGGGCACTGCGCTTCCGGGTGTGCCCCTGCCCGCTTCCCCACGGACAGGGACGAGGGGTCAGACGGCGATGGAGTCTGGTGCGGCCTCTTCGAGCCACGGGCCCAGGGCCGTGTCGTGGCCCATGAGGTCCGCGATGTGCAGCCGCATCGGGTCACCGACGAGTGCGCCGTGCCGCAGGGCCCCGAGGTCCTCGGTGCTGATCCACAGCGCGGCGGCCAGCTGCCGCTCGGTGCGCAGATTCCGGGCCCGGGCGATGTCGTCGAGGGCTCCGTCGCGGAACCGGTAGAGGTGCTGATCCATGTCTCCCCCTTTCCGTGGCATAGGAGTCCTGGTGCAGGTCGGTGGCGTTTTGCCTCCGCTGGTTGAACAATGCCATGCGTTGGTGGCAGATGTCAACCTCGTAATCACAACATGGGGATTCGATGGCACGTATTGCCTAGTCATGGCATATATGGCAAAATGCAACTCATGGATTACAGAGCATGGATCGCGTCCCTTCCCGGCGCGCCGACGCAGACCGAGGCGGCCGAGGCGGCGTCTGTCGACAAGAGCACGCTGTCCCGTCAACTGAAGCGGGGTGCGCTGTCCATGGAGGTCGTCTCCGCCCTGGCTCGCGCGCACGGGGTGAAGCCTGCGGACGCACTCGTGCAGACCGGGCACCTGGACGCCGAGGACGTCGAGGGCGTCGGTGTCGTTGAAGCGCTGAAGTATGCGACGAATCGGCAGCTGTTCGACGAGATCGAGCGTCGTAGCGACATGGAGTCGACGACCCTGTTCGGCAAGGGGCCCGGGGTGATCAATCCCCGCCCGGCGCTCGGCGTCGTCCCGCCGGCCTCAGATACCCCCGACGGTGTTTCCGGTGAGCAGGATAAACCTGAGAACGACACCCCCAGTGTCCATAGTGACCGGCATGATCTAGATGAGGTGCTCCGTAAGGCGAATCAGCTGAAGGGAGCAGCTCAACGCCGAACCCCACGAATCGAGGAGCCTGAAAACCCCTAACTCATGAAGAAGTTGAAGGCCAAGGCCAAGGAGCTCGGAGTGACGATCTACGAGACCAACGAGCTCCGCGGCGACCTGAACGCGATCTACATGCACGATGACCGGGTCATCCTCCTGCGAGACGACCTCGACCCCTACACGAAGCGATCCGCCCTGGCGCACGAGCTCGGGCACGCGAAGTACGGGGACGAGCACTCGGATGATCCGCGCCTGGAACGACGCGCAGACCTCTGGGCCGCACAGCTCGTCATCAGCGAGCCGGCCTACAAGGAAGCCGAGCAAGACTACGGGCCCCACCCCGGCGCGCTGGCGTGGGCCCTCGGCGTCACCCGCGACGTCGTCGAAACCTGGCGCACACTGACACTCAAGAGAAGAGAATCCTGATGAAGCTACGACGCAGCGCCGCAGCTATCGCGGCCGTCGCCACGCTCGCGCTCGCATCCTGCAGCAGCGACAGCGACGACACGGCGGGGACGACTCCCCCAGCCACCGAGACCACCCAGGCCAACGACGCCGACGAGCTCCACGCCCTGGGCGACACCGTCACCATCGGAGACACCCTGACGATCTCCGATGCAGAAGTCATCACCGACGGGTGCGAGTTCAGCGACACCCCCACCCGCGACGCGGTGAAGTTCCAGATCCTCGCCACCGTCGAGAACAACACCGGACAGGACATCGTCCAGGCCCTGTGGCCCTCCGACATCCGATTCACCGACCCCGACGGGCTGAGCGTGATCCCGAGGGACATCGCGGCCGGCGAACCGCCATGCTCCAACGAGCACCCCACCGGATTCGTCGACCTCGCCGACGGCGAGACCCGGCGCGCAGCCGTGACTCTGGAGGCACCCGCTGGCGCGACGGAGATGGTCTACTCCACGGACATGATCGACGGCGCCGAGCCAGTCCGCTGGGACGTCTCCGAAGTGATCGAGGACCTGGAGGTAACCCCGTCCACCCCGGAGACCCCGGCGCCGGATGCCGCAGAGGAGCCTGCAGCCGCCGAGCCCCTGGCGCGCGACTACCGCTGCCCGCAGACCGATAACTACGTCACCGACCCGTCAGAGTGCGAGACCCCCATAGCCGTCACGGACATCGCGCCGGACCCCGCCACGATCCCCTTCGCTGACGGCGGAACCTGCCCCGCCTACAAGTGCGGCTACGGCCACGACGAGAACGGCAACCCCAACCCCTCCAGTGGTGAGATCCAGGGCTGGTGGATGGACTGCATCGCGACGAACGACGAGGCCTACTGCCGCGAGAACGACCCCTACACCTAGACCACGAGAAAAGGCCCCCACCGCCGGGCAATGGCGGTGGGGGCCGGAGTGTCCAACACGTATACGCACGTCAGACAGGAGAATTCTAGCATGAGTGTTCAGCGACGCCCGCCGACAGGAGTGAAGCTCAAGAAGGGACAGCGTCCCAAGTGGGTGGTTCGATACCGTCCCTATCCCGGGGCGAAGGAACGGAGCAAGACTTTCACCTACGACGAGTACGACCAGCCGGAGAAAGCGGCGAAAGATTTCGACGCGGATCAGCGCTCCAAGATCGCGCGGGGTGTCTGGGTCGATCCTGCTGATAAGCGGGTCACTGTCGGCGAGCTCACGCTCGAGTGGGTGGATATGGCGCGCACCGACGGGACCAAGAAGGTGCGGACGACGTTCTACAAGAATCTCGGCGACTTGTGTGACATGCCGATCGGCGCCGTGCGAACCTCGCACGTGAAGGAGTGGTTCCGGCAGATCCGCACCGGCAGGCCGTGGGCGAACGGCAGGCCCCTGGCGGACTCCACCGCGAGGCTTGCCCTGGGGCACCTTAAGGGGCTCTTCGCCCGGGCCGAGGAGGACAGGATGATCGAGCGGTCCCCCATCCCCTCGTCGCTCAAGAAGACCGAGATGCCCGACCCCAGGGTTGAGCCCCGGGCGGTCCCCAGCCCCGAGCTGGTCCGTCGGATGTGTGCCGCAGCCGAAGCCGGCGGCACGTTCAAGAAGCCGATCTACGACCAGAAGTCACTCCGCCCCTCCCCGTGGCTGGCGATGACCATACGCCTGGGCGCGGACACCGGCCTCCGGGTCGGGGAGATCTCCGGCCTTCGATGGCGGGACGTGGACCTGGACGCCAAGATGCTGACCGTCGTCGAGCAGCGGACGGTGAACGCGCAGACGCCCGTCGGGCTGAAGACGAAGCGGTCCTACCGACAGGTCCCGCTGTCGACCCTGATGGCGCGCGAACTCGCCAACTGGAAGGCCGACATCGCCCCTCTCCCCGAGGATCCTGTCGTTCCCGGCGCGAAGGGTGGCGGCACGTCTACTGCTTCCCTGACGCGGTACATGCGGCTCGTGGCACGGCTCCTGGACGTTCCTTCGTCGCAGACCCGGTTCCATGGTCTCCGACATCTGTACGCGTCGAGCATGCTGGCGGCCGGAGAGCCGGTGACGACGGTCGCCGCCTTCATCGGCGACTCGGTGCAAACGACGAACCAGACCTACGCTCACTTCCTGCCAAGTGCAGGTGCCGCTGCCCGGGCGTCGCTGAATGCTCTTGCGGGAGCATTGCGGGATGACGCCCCCGCACTGCGGGTGGTGGAGGGCTCCTGACGCTGGTCAAGCGCGGTCAGGCGCCTATCAGTAGCGGTTTGTTGTAGAACCCGCTCAGCGCCAGGACGGACCGGTACATGCCGGGGTGTTTCGACGCCAGGTTCACCGCCGAGTACGCCCCCATGCTCAGCCCCACCACACCGGTGCGTCCCCGTCCCCCGTCCGGCACACCGAACTCGGACTCGAGGTAGTCCGGCAGTTCCGTGGTGAGGAAGGTCTCGTACTTCAGAACAGCGCCGTCGGGCGTGGCGGAGTCCCAGTCGACCCAGAAGGACCGTGGTTCGGCAGCCGGGAAGACGACGGTCGCGTCGTCCGCGGCGACATGGTCCAGCGCGCGGGCACTCCACCCGTCGCCGCCGTCGATGCCGTCGAGGAACTGCACGACCTTGTCGGTCCCCGGGGTGAGCGCCGGCTTGACCACCACGGGAACCTCCTTCTGCATGGCCTCCGACCAGACCTGACACGTCACCGAGACCCCGGTGTGGTGGCGGCAGGAGCCGGGGGTGTCGGCCGCGGCACCGGGCACACCGGCGAGCAGCGCCGCCGCAGCGGCGGCAGTGACAGCGGACAGGACTGTTCGGGTGATCCCCCCCAGGTGACGACGTCATAACGGAAAGATACATCGACACCCCCTCCGGTATGTGGCTTTCGACACATCGGACGGCGCCGCGTACCCTGACACCGCCCGACACAACCCGACATCACGCGACGGGGCACCGGACCGGTCCCCGGCAGCACCAGGAGGACGACGTGCCCGCCAGAGGCAGAAGAATCACGGCACCGAGGCTCACCGCGGTGCGCCTGCCTGAACTCACCGACGCCACGGAGGACGACCTCCACGGCACCGACCACTACGAGGCCCTGCGCTTCACCGGCACCGACCTCGGCGAACGGGACCTGACCGGTGCCGACTTCGTCGACTGCGAGTTCCGGGACGTCCAGGCCGGCGAGGCCCGGCTCCGGGCGACACGGTTCAGTGAGAGCCGGTTCGAGCGGTTGACCGCACCGTCACTGTCAGCCGCGCGGAGCGGCTGGAGCGACGTGCACCTCACCGACTCACGCCTGGGTGCGGCTGAGCTCTGCGACGCCGACCTGCGCGCCGTGCAGGTCCGCGACAGCAGACTGATGTTCGTCAACCTGCGCTCTGCCCGGTTACGGGACGTGAGCTTCTCCGGGTGCACGATCGACGAACTGGACCTCACCGACGCCAGGGCCGACCGCGTCGCCTTCGACAACTGCACCGTGCAGACGCTGCGCCTCGACCACGCTGTACTGGGCGACGTCGACCTCCGCGGACTGGAACTTGCCGGGGTCAGCGGTGTGGAGACGATGCGCGGTGCCGCCATCTCGACGACCCAGGCCGTCGACCTCGCCCCTCTCTTCGCCAGGCACCTCGGCGTGACGGTCGTGGACTGACGGTCCACAGGAAAAAGACCCTGCCCTGCAGGGACCGCCCCTTGAGGGGCGGTGTGCAGGCCAGGGCCTGTTCCTTGTGCCCGTGAGGGCCGGAAGCCTAGCGCTTCTCCTTGATCTTCGCTGCCTTGCCGCGCAGGTCGCGCAGGTAGTACAGCTTCGCACGACGGACCTTACCGCGGGTCAGGACGTCGATGTGATCGATGTTCGGGGAGTGGACCGGGAAGGTACGCTCCACGCCGACGCCGAAGGAAACCTTGCGGATCGTGAAGGTCTCACGGATACCGGAGTTCTGACGACGGATGACGACGCCACGGAACACCTGGACACGGCTCTTGGTGCCCTCGATGACCTTGACGTGGACGTCCAGGGTGTCGCCGGGACGGAAGTCGGGGATGTCGCTGCGCAGCTGTGCGGCGTCGACCTTGTCGAGATAGTGCATGTTAGTTTCCTTGCTGTGTCTTCGATCGGACAGAGGACCCACGACCTGCTCAGACGAGCGGTGCGCGTTCATGCCCACACCATTGAATTTTGGCGTCCACCCCCACCCCGGGACCGGGGAAGGGTTTACGCAACCCGCTCATTATGCCAGCTCGGACGATCAGCGGCCAAACCCGGCCCGCTTGAGCGCGTCGGCCATCGACCCGGCCGCCCGGTCCGGTGTCCGGCCACCGTCGTCGCGGCCACGTCTGCCCCGTCCTGCCGGGGAACCCTTCCCGTCCCCCTTCGGTGCGGGTCGACGCTTACCACCACCGGACTTCTTCCGGGCAGGCTCCCCAGGCTCGTCCCGGAGACGCAGACTCAGACCGATACGCTGACGGTCCACGTCAACCTCCATGACCTTCACCTTCACCACCTGGCCCGAACTGACGACATCGTGCGGGTCGGAGACGAAGGAGTCCGACATCGCCGAGACGTGGACCAGACCGTCCTGGTGCACACCCAGGTCGACGAAGGCGCCGAATGCGGCGACGTTGGTCACCGTGCCCTCCAGCACCATTCCGGGAGTCAGGTCAGAGACCTTCTCGACACCGTCGGTCAGAGTGGCGGTACGGAACTCCGGACGGGGGTCACGTCCGGGCTTGTCGAGCTCGGCGATCACGTCGGTCACCGTCGGCAGACCGAAGGTGTCGTCGGCGAAGTCGCGGGGGTTGAGTCGGCCGAGCACCGCGGTGTTCCCGACGAGCTCGGAGACCGGCACCCCGGTGGCCTCGACGATGCGCCGCACCAGCGGGTAGGCCTCGGGGTGGACCGCCGAGGCGTCCAGCGGGTCGGCCGCACCGTGGATCCGCAGGAACCCCGCGCACTGCTGGTAGGCCTTCGGCCCCAGCCGCGCGACGTCCTTGAGTTGACGACGGGTGGAGAAGGCCCCGTTGTCCTCACGGTGCCTGACGATGTTCTCGGCGAGAGTGGCGTTCACCCCGGCCACCCTGCGCAGCAACGGCGCCGAGGCGGTGTTGACGTCCACACCCACAGAGTTCACGGCGTCCTCCACCACGGAGTCCAGACCCGAGGCGAGCAGGGCCTGGTTCACGTCATGCTGGTACTGGCCCACACCGATGGACTTCGGGTCGATCTTCACCAGCTCGGCCAGGGGGTCCTGCAGCCGCCGCGCGATCGACACCGCACCACGCAGGGCCACGTCCATCTCCGGGAACTCCTCGGCGGCGAGCTCCGAGGCCGAGTACACCGACGCACCGGACTCGCTGACCATCACCGGCGTCGGACGGGCACCGGTCGCCGTGGCGACGGTCCCGGCGACCTCCCGGGCGAGCTTCTCGGTCTCCCGGGACGCCGTGCCGTTACCGACGGCCAGCAGTTCCACGTTGTGGCGGGCGCACAGGGTGGCCAGTGACGACGTCGCCGCGTCCCACCGGTTCTGCGGCTTGTGCGGGTACACCACAGCGGTGTCGAGCACCTTGCCGGTCTGGTCGATGACGGCGCACTTCACGCCGTGGGCGTACCCGGGGTCCAGCCCCAGGGTCGCCCGCTGCCCGGCCGGTGCAGCCAGGAGCAGGTCACGCAGATTACGTGAGAACACCTCCACGGCCGCCTCGTCCGCGCGTTCCTTGAGCCGCATACGAACGTCCACCCCCGAGGACACCTGGAGTTTGGTGCGCCACCCGAACCGTGCACACTCCGCGCGGAACCTGTCCGCCGCGTCCCCCCTGGGTTCCAGGCCACGGGCCAGGGCGATCATGCCCTGGTAGATCTCGTCGTCGCCGGCGTCCAGTGTCAGCTGCAGGACGCCCTCGGACTCACCGCGCAGCAGCGCCAGTGTCCGGTGGCTGGGCAGTGCGGTGAACGGTTCGGAGAACTCGAAGTAGTCGCGGTACTTCTGCGCCTCCGGAGTGTTCTCCTTGCCGGCGACCACACCGGCGGTCATCGACCCGGTGGTGTAGAACCTCTCGCGGACCTCCCCGACCAGGTCCGCGTCGGTGGCGATCTCCTCGAGCACGATCGCCCGGGCGCCCGTCAGAACAGCCTTGGGGTCGTCGAAACCCTCGGTGACGAAACCGGCCGCCAGCTCGGCGGGATCGGTGGTGCACTCCCCGAGCAGTTGTTCGACGAGAGGTTCCAGCCCCGCCTCACGGGCGATGGTGGCCTTGGTCCGGCGGGTGGACTTGAACGGCAGGTACAGGTCCTCCAGTCGCGCCTTGGTCTCACAGCCCAGGATCAGGTCGCGGAGGTCGTCGGTGAGCTTTCCCTGCTCGTCGATCGCGGCCAGCACGGTCTCCTTGCGCTCCGCCAGTTCGCGCATGTAGCGCAGGCGGGTCTCCAGGGTCCGCAGCTGCGAGTCGTCGAGCCCTCCGGTGACCTCCTTGCGGTAGCGGGCGATGAAGGGCACCGTGTTCCCCTCGTCCAGCAGTCCGACGGTCGCCCGGACCTGGGACTCGCTGACCCCGAGTTCCCTGGCGAGTGCCGTGATGATCGTTGGGTCGCTGTTTCCTGCGGTGTGTCGGACGCTCATTCCGACGATGGTAGCGCGGTCGACTGCCCGAACCAGAGTCCGGGCGACCCGTCCGGCGCCACCGGCAGGCACCCGGCGATGATCCGGGTGACATCCGTGACGCCGGGGACGCTGCCGGGGACACTGCCGGGGACACTGCCGGGCGCGGTCCCCGTCCAGTCGGCACTGACCGTCAGCCGGTGGACCTGCTCCCCGACCGGCGGCATGTCGAAGCGCTGCTGGTACTCGGCGATGAGCATGTTGTCCGGTTCGCACGACGACTCCACGCTGACCAGCTCCACGGCGACACCTGTGGCACCCCGGCTGTCCAGGGCGGACCTGATCCTCCCGGCGAGGAGGTCGGTGTGGTCGGGACGCACCAGGACGTTCATGTCGGTGAAGGTGGTCCGGGCACGGTGACGGTTGATCATGGTCGCCACGCTACCCGCGCACGGGCCCGGGCCGGTGCACCATGCAGGGCAGGTGACCCTAGAACGGGTCCCCGGCCCTGTCCCCTGTGCCCGTGTGCCCACGCTGCTCATACTCCTCCCAGAAGGCGAGGCTCTCGTCCACGGCGGCGTCCACCACCTCACGTAACCGGTGGATGGTCACAGTGGAACGCGGAACCAGGGAGCCTGCGCCCGAGGAGGTGATCAACCGGTGCGGACAGGCCAACAGCCAGTCTGTCACCGCACGCTCCACCGCACTGTCCGCGGACGGGCAGTAGGCGTTCTCCACGTCGGGGAACCGGGCGCGCCACGGGGCGTCGTCCACCGTCCACGGCGCCGCGTCGTGGCAGCCCTGCCCGTCCGGACCACCACCGACGCCGCCGGGGCCGTCACCGCCGTCACCGCCGTCACCGTCCGGACCCGACTCGCTTCCTGCGAGGTCACTCTGCCGCTGTCGATCGGCCTCCCGGTCCGCGATCCTCGCCTGCAACCCCGCGTGGCGGTCCATCCTGCGCCAGACGGCGTCCATGTGCTCCAGGGTCATCCGTCCGTCGTCGATGGCGGACCAGTACATCTCGGGCATCCTCCACGATAACTCCGAGGCGTGGCGGAAACGGGTGGCGTAGGCGGCGCCCCGGGTACGCACCATCTCAGACACGGCCGCACGCTCCGCCGCCGACCGCCCCCGCAGGCCGCTCTGGGCCATCCTCAGCTCCATCCGGTTGAACGGATAGACCGTGAGCTCCTCGACCGACGGACTGTTCACCGGCTCAGTCACTGGCATGATCAATCTCCCCCTTGACGACTCCCGTGGCCGGCGAGCTCGCCGACCCTCGGTGTCCGACAGTAGCCACGGACATCCCGCCCCCTGCCGGTGAACTCCGGTGAAACTCCGGGAGCCTGTGGACAACACCACCCCTGGGGAGAAGCTACTCCGTGGAGGCCTCCAGGACGCTGCGGTCCCGGTCGTCGAGGAGACCGTCCTGCTCCAGGGCCTCGATCAGCTCCGGACGCACCGCCGCGGTCCGCAGCAGCGACTGGTCCCGACGCCACCGGTCCACCTTCGCGTGGTTGCCTGACAGCAGCACCGCCGGCACCTCCCGGTCCCGCCAGACGCGTGGTTTGGTGTAGCTCGGCCCCTCCAGGAGACCGTCCTGGAACGAGTCCTCCTCATGGCTCCGGCGGTTGCCCAGCACACCGGGGATCAGCCGCACCACAGCCTCCGCCATCACCAGGACCGCGACCTCCCCACCGATCAGCACGTAGTCGCCGAGGGAGACCTCCTCGACCCTGTAGCGTTGCCCGGCGTCCTCGAAGACCCGCTGGTCGATGCCCTCGTAGCGTCCGCAGGCGAAGACCAGCCGCTCCTCCGTCGCCCAGCGCTCGGCGGTCTCCTGGGTGAAGGGCCGCCCGGCCGGTGTCGGCACCACGAGGACCGGCCGGTCGTCTCCCCCACCCGACCGACCGTCCGACGGCACCTCGGCGCCCGGGACGTGCGGGTGGGCGCTGTCGAGCCGGAGGCCGTCCGCCGCAGGGCCGGTGAGCGCGGCGACGTCGTCGAGCGCGGGCCCCCACACCGTCGGCCTCATCACCATGCCCGGCCCCCCGCCGTAGGGGGTGTCGTCCACCGCCTTGTGCACGTCGTGTGTCCACGACCGCAGGTCGTGGACGGCGACGTCGAGGATACCCCGCTCAATCGCCCTGCCGAGCAGGGCATGTCGCAGGGGGTCCAGGTACTCGGGGAAGATGGTGATGACGTCCAGACGCATGGTGGAAGATCCTACCCGAGCTCGAGCAGCCCCTCCGGTGGGGTCAGCACCAGTGCACCGTTGTCCAGGTCGACGATCGGGACGATGGCGTGACGGAACGGGACCAGCACCGTCGACCCCGCCGTCGGCAACGGTGCGTCGGCGTCGACCGCGACCTCGAGCAACGTCCCCGCCGGCCCGTGGGTCACCCCGCTGACCACGCCGATGTCGACCGGCTCCGGGGTGGCGCCCTCGTACGCACGGGCGTTGGCGGTGTCCTCGTCGACCTGCCCGCAGTCCAGGACGCGGAGCCCTTCGAGCCGGTGGTCGTAGAACCCGTCCTCCCCCGGGTCGACGACCGGGTCGCCGAAGAACCGCAGCCCGCGCAGCGAGTCGGCCTCGGTACGGTCCGACACCTCTTCCACCGTGACCAGCAGCCGGCCCTGGTGGGGCCGGGTCGCCGTCACGGTGAGCGTGCGCTCCCTCCCCCGCTGCCGGCCGGTCAGCACGGTGCCCACGGCGAACCGTCCCCCAGGGTCGTCGGTGGTCGGCTCGACCACCAGCTCCCCCCGCACACCGTGCGGCTTGATGACCCGGCCGATCTGGAGTTGTTCAGTACCTGACATGGAGGTCAGAGTACCGCACCGATCTCCCGGACCTAGATGACGCCCTGGGCGGCCATCGCATCGGCGACCTTGCGGAAACCGGCGATGTTGGCGCCGACCACGTAGTCGCCCTCCATCCCGTACTCCGCGGCGGTCTTCGCGGTGGTCCGGAAGATGTTGCCCATGATGTCGCGCAGGCGCTTGTCGGTGTACTCGAAGGACCAGGAGTCACGCGAGGCGTTCTGCTGCATCTCCAGTGCGGAGGTGGCCACACCGCCGGCGTTGGCGGCCTTGCCCGGGGCGAAGTCGATCTTGCGCTTGCTGAACACGCGGATCGCGTCGTGGGTGCAGGGCATGTTCGCGCCCTCGGCGACGTACTTCACGCCGTTGTCGGCGAGCTTCTCGGCGGACTCGCCGTCCAGTTCGTTCTGGGTGGCGCACGGCAGCGCGACGTCCGCCTCGACCTCCCAGACGTTGCCGCCCTTGTGGAAGGTGGCGCCGGTGGCTTCCTTGGCGTAGTCGGCGACGCGGAGGCGACGGACCTCCTTGATGTCCTTGAGAAGCTCGACGTCCACACCGTCCGGGGTGGTGACGTAACCGGAGGAATCAGAGAACGCGACGACGGTGGCACCGAGCTCCTGGGCCTTCTCGATGGCGTAGATCGCCACGTTGCCGGAGCCGGAGACGATGACCTTCGCGTTGTGCAGTCGCTCGCCGCGGGCCGTCATCATCTCCTGGGTGAAGTACACCGCACCGTAGCCGGTGGCCTCCGTGCGCACGAGGGAGCCGCCCCACTGCAGGCCCTTGCCGGTCAGGGTGCCGGACTCGTGACGGCCGACCATACGGCGGTACTGGCCGAAGAGGTAGCCGATCTCGCGGCCACCGACGCCGATGTCGCCGGCGGGGACGTCGATCTTGTCACCAATGTGGCGACCGAGCTCGGTCATGAAGGACTGGCAGAAGCGCATGATCTCCAGGTCGCTGCGCCCCTTGGGATCGAAGTCGGATCCACCCTTGCCGCCACCGATGGGCAGGCCGGTCAGGGAGTTCTTGAAGATCTGTTCGAACCCCAGGAACTTGATGATGCCCAGGTTCACCGACGGGTGGAAACGCAGGCCACCCTTGTACGGGCCGAGCACGGAGTTGAACTGAACCCGGAAACCACGGTTGACGTGGACGTTGCCCTGGTCGTCGACCCACGGGACCCGAAAGATGATCTGGCGCTCCGGCTCGGTGAGACGCTGGATCAGCCCCATGTCCGCGTAGTGGGGATCCTGGCGCAGCACGTGCGTGAGGCTGTCGAGGACCTCGGAGACCGCCTGGTGGAACTCGGGCTCACCTGCATTCCTCTGGAGGATCTGCTCGTAGTAGGTCTTGACTGTGGCATCGACGTCCATCGTGCTCCCTTCGGTGAAAACTTCTGTACCGGCGATATTTTACCTGCCGGATACAGTCCACTTAACAGGATCGCCACATCAGTGACCCATGCCACATCCCCTGACCTGCTTTATTTCGGGGTCGGCCTGCACAGGAAATACCGCCGAAACACCGGCGAAATCTGGCGTCGCCGCGCTCGCCCCTCGCATCCCACCCCCGACGGGCACCCCCTGGCCCGCATATCGTCATCACCATCTCCCCCGGGGTAACCGAAGATATGACGACGCCGCCCCCACCGTCAGTGACGGTGGGGGCGGCGTCGGGGAATGCTCACGTCCGGGCCTCGACGGCCCTACAACGCGCAGGCGGCCGGTGTCCGGGTCACCCGGACCACGCGGCGGACCCGGACCTACTCTGCCTCGGCAGCCTCGTCAGCCTTCTCTTCTTCCTTCTCAGCGGCCTTCTCGGCAGCCTCAGCCTCGGCGGCGGCCTTGGCCTCCGCCTCTTCCTTGGCCTTCCGCTTCTTCTCGGTGATGGCCTCGGCGGTCGGGGCGTCAGCGGCCTCTGCCAGGGCGGCGTTGAAGAGGTCCAGCTTGGAGGCCTTCTCCGGCTGCTGCTTCAGGGTGCCCTCGGCGCCCGGGAGGCCCTTGTGTGCCTGCCAGTCACCGGTGACCTTCAGCAGGGCGAGGACCGGCTCGGTCGGCTGTGCGCCGACGCTCAGCCAGTGGCGTGCACGCTCGGAGTCGATCTTGATGACGGACGGCTCAGCCTTGGGCTCGTAGGTGCCGATGTTCTCGATCACCTTGCCGGAGCGGCGGGTACGGGCGTCGGCGACGACCACGCGGTAGTGCGGGGTACGGATCTTGCCGAGACGCTGGAGCTTGATCTTGACGGCCATGAATGGTCCTCTTTCCTGTTGACGGTCACCGGGCAGTACTGTCACCCGCGACCGGAACCCCACGTCAGTGGAGTACACCGGCGGCGGGCCGGTTCAACCCTTGGATTTATCCTGCGCGTGACCACCGGACGACCGTGGTCGCGATCGGTGTTACGCAGACCGTTTGACACTACAGGCAGGCAGGTCACACGGACAAATCAGCAGGCGACGTCAGCGGCCCTTCCCGAAGTCCAGGTTGTCCATGTCGATGTTCTCGAAACCTTCGGGCATCTGCTGCTGCATCTTCTTCAGGTCGGCCATCGACGGCATTCCACCGCCGCCGGGCATCCCGGGCATACCGCCCATACCCGGCATCCCGGGCATGCCCTGCGGCGCCTTCGGCTGCGACGGCCCCTTCTTCGCGGGCTTGCGCTTGCCGTTCTTGCCCTTGCGGCCCTTGGGCTTCTTCTTCGTCGCAGAACGGCCCATCCCACCGCCCATGCCGAACTGGCCCGCCATCTTGCCCATCATCTTCTTGGCCTCGTGGAACCGGTTCACCAGCTGGTTGATGTCGGCGACGGTGACACCCGAGCCGGCGGCGATCCGCTTACGCCGCGAGGCGTTCAGGATGTTCGGGTTCGCGCGCTCCTCCGGGGTCATGCCCCGGATGATCGCCTGGATACGGTCGAGCTGCTTCTCGTCGACCATGTCCGCCATGTCGTTCATCTGCTTGCCGCCGGGCAGCATCTTGAGCACGTTGCCCAACGGCCCCATCCGGCGGATCATCAGCATCTGGTCGAGGAAGTCCTCCAGCGTGAGTTCACCGGAGGCCATCCTGGCCGCCGAGTCCTCCGCCTTCTTCTGGTCCATGACCTGCTCGGCCTGTTCGATCAGGCTGAGCACGTCGCCCATGCCCAGGATCCGGTTGGCCATCCGGTCCGGGTGGAAGACGTCGAAGTCCCCGAGCTTCTCACCGGTGGAGGCGAAAAGGATCGGCTTCCCGGTGACCTCACGAATCGACAGGGCGGCACCACCACGGGCGTCACCGTCGAGCTTGGTGAGCACCACACCGGTGAAGTCCACGCCGTCGCGGAACGCCTCGGCGGTCGTGACGGCGTCCTGGCCGATCATCGAGTCGATGACGAACAGCACCTCGTCCGGGTTGACCGCGTCCCGGATGTCCCGCGCCTGGGTCATGAGCGTCTCGTCGATGCCGAGACGGCCGGCGGTGTCGATGATGACCACGTCGTGCTTGGTGCGTCGGGCTTCCTCGATACCGGCCTGCGCGACGGCGACGGGATCACCGTGGCTGGTGCCCATCTCGTGGTCCAGGGAGTCCAACGAGGTTCCCGGGTCCGGGGCGAAGGTCGGCACCTCGGCACGTTCGCCGACGATCTGCAGCTGCTGCACGGCGCCGGGCCGCTGCAGGTCACAGGCGACGAGCATCGGGGTGTGCCCCTGCTTGGCCAGGTGCTTGGCGAGCTTTCCTGCCAGCGTGGTCTTACCCGCGCCCTGGAGGCCGGCGAGCATGATCACCGTCGGCGGGTTCTTCGCCAGATTCAGCCGGCGTGTCTCACCGCCGAGGATTCCCTGCAGCTCCTCGTTGACGATCTTGATGACCTGCTGGGCAGGGTTGAGAGCCTCCGAGACGACGACACCGTTGGCCCGTTCCTTGATCCGCTTGATGAAGGCGCGGACGACCGGGAGGGAGACGTCGGCCTCGAGCAGGGCCAGACGGATCTCACGGGCGGTGGCGTTGATGTCCGCCTCGGTCAGCCGCCCCTTCCCGCGCAGGCCCTTGAGGGCACCGGACAAGCGGTCGGACAAGGACTCAAACACAGTGGTAAATCTCCCTCACGCAATGACTTCTGACCCCACCACCGTACCCGGTGCACCCGGACCTGCCTACTACCGGACGTCGCCCGTCGCGATTCCGCGGCGTCAGTGCTTCTGGTGCGCCCGGTCGGCCCGTTCCGTGGCACGCTGGGCGTCGCCCTGCGCGGAGTCGAAGTCGGCGACCTCCTCGAACTCCTGGTCATTGTCGTCGGTGTAGGAGTAGGCGCTCTCGGCGTGCTGGGTGCTGTCGATGCCGGCGTGCTCGTCGTCCCCGGAGATCCTCCAGCCCATCGTGTACTTCAGAGCCAGCCCGATGACGGCGGTCACGACCGCACAGAACACGACCGCGACAAGGGCGATGACGATCTGGACGATGAAGAGCCGGAGACCGTCCGCCCCGCCACCGGTGAGCAGCCCGCGGTCGGTGGCCAGCAGTCCGACACCCATGGTGCCCCAGATACCCGCGACGAGGTGGACACCCACGACGTCCAGCGAGTCGTCGAACCGGAAACGGTACTTCAGGCCCACACCGAGTGCGGCCAGGGCACCGCCGACCGCTCCCAGGACAATGGCCGTGACCGGGGTCAGGTCGCCGGCCGCCGGTGTCACCGACACCAGCCCCGCCACGACACCGGACGCAGCGCCCAGGGAGGTGGTGTGGCCGTCCCGCACCCGTTCCACCAGCAGCCAGCCGAGCATGGCGGCACAGGTCGCCGCGGTGGTGTTGAGCCAGGCCAGACCGGCCTCACCGTTCGCGCCGAACGCGGAGCCGCCGTTGAACCCGAACCAGCCGAACCACAGCAGAGCCGCACCCAGCATGACCAGGGGCAGGTTGTGCGGGCGCGAGCCCTCCTTCATGAAGGTCCGGGACCGTCCGATGATCAGCGCCAGCACCAGGGCCGCCACCCCGGCGTTGATGTGCACGACGGTGCCGCCGGCGAAGTCGATCGGGGCGACCGCGGCCACCGTGCCGTCGTCCCCGGCGGTGGTCCCGAACATCCAGGCAGCCAGACCGTCCTCCCCGTCCGACAGCAGACCGCCGCCCCACACCATGTGCGCCATCGGGAAGTAGGCGAGGGTCGCCCACACCCCGGCGAACACCATCCAGGTGGAGAACTTCACGCGGTTGGCCAGGGAACCGGAGATGATCGCCACGGTGATCACCGCGAAGGTCAGCTGGAACCCGATGTCGATGACGTTGGCGTAGCCCTGGGCACCGGCGATGAAGGCCCCGTCAGCGTCGGTGACGGAGTCCTTCAGGCCGAAGAGCTCGAAAGGGTTCGAGAACAGGCCACCGACGGTCTGGGACCCGTAGGACATCGACCACCCCCACAGCACGTAGATCACCCCGATCAGGCCGAGGGTGCCGAAGGACATCATCATCATGTTCAGGGCGGACTTCTGCCGGGACATGCCGCCGTAGAACAGTGCCAGGGCCGGTGTCATCAGCAGCACCAGCGCAGCGGACATGAGCATCCAGGCCGAGTCGCCTGTGGCTGCCGCCATTTCCTCGGGTGTCATTTCGGGGAACTCCTCAGGGGTTACGTGGGGTCGTCTCCGGCACCTCGCGCCGGTGTCTCACGCCGAGTAGTTAACGTCCCCGATGTTTCGCCTGTTCACACCCCTTGATTTCCTACCCGTGAAAAACACCGCCGCAAGATTACGGCGGTGTTTCGGTGGCGCCCGGTTCCCAGGCACCCGGTGGCGCAGGACTACCCCAGCAGGGCGTCGACGAACCCCTCCACCTCGAAGGGCGCCAGGTCGTCGGCACCCTCACCGAGTCCGACGAGCTTCACCGGTACTCCGAGCTCCTCCTGGACCTGGAAGACGATGCCGCCCTTCGCCGTCCCGTCCAGCTTGGTCAACGCCACACCCGAGATGTCCACTACCTCCCGGAACATCCGGGCCTGAACGAGCCCGTTCTGCCCGACAGTGGCGTCGAGGACCAGGATGACCTCGTCCACCTTGGCCTTCTTCTCGACGACGCGTTTGACCTTGCCGAGCTGGTCCATGAGACCCACGGAGGTGTGCAGGCGCCCGGCGGTGTCGACCAGCACGACGTCGATGCCGTCCTCGACCCCCTTGGCCACGGCGTCGAAGGCGACGGACGCCGGGTCGGCGCCCTCCTTGCCCCGCACGGTGTCCGCGCCGACCCGGCGTCCCCACGTCTCGAGCTGGTCCGCCGCAGCCGCACGGAAGGTGTCCGCGGCGCCGAGGAGGACCGAGTGCCCCATGCCGACGAGCACACGTGAGAGCTTGCCCGTGGTGGTCGTCTTCCCTGTCCCGTTCACGCCGACGACCATGATCACCGCCGGCTTGCCCTCGTAGGGCATGGCGTGGATCGACCGGTCGAGGTCAGGCTTGCACGCGTCGATCAGGCAGGCCCGCAGCAGGGCCCGTGCCTCCGCCTCGCTGGAGACGCCCTGCGCGGTGATGCGCTCACGCAGGTCCTCGACGACAGCGAGAGTGGTCTTGGTGCCGAGATCCGCCATGAGCAGGGTGTCCTCGATTTCCTCCCAGGCGTCCTCGTCGAGGTCGCCGGCTGAGAGGATGCCGAGCACGCCCCGTCCGATGACGTTCTGCGACTTGGCGAGGTTGCCGCGCAGTCGGCCCAGCCTGCCCTCCACCGGGGCGATGTCCTCGACCGGTTCCGGGGCCGGCTCCGCCTCCGGAGTGGGCTCCGCCTCTTCTTCGAGCTCGGGCTCTGGCTCCGGCTCCGGAGTGGGCTCTGGCTCCTCTTCGGGTTCGGGCTCTGTCTCTGTCTCCGGGGTCGGTTCCGGTTCCGGTGTGGGCTCGGGTTCCGGCTCCGGCTCCGGCTCAGCCACTGCCTCGGGTTCAGGAGCTGGCTCGGGCTCAGGCTCAGGCTCAGGCTCAGGGGCCGGTTCAGGCTCCCGCACAGGCTCCGGTGCGGGCGAAGGCTCAGGGACCGGCGGGGTGGCCGGGGCCTCTCCCCCCAGGTCCTGCCCGGGAAGCACCTCCGGCTCCTTCTTCTCCACCCCGGCCGCGGTACCGGCGCTGAAGTTGAATCCGCCCTGGGCCTGGTAGTTCCCGGACGACGGCTTCTTCTCCTCGATCTCCGTCTTCTTCTCGAAGGAGATCTCCTTCTGCTTTCCCCGGCGCAGGCCGAGGACGATGAGGAGAGCGACGATGACAATGACCGCGACGGCGGCTATGACTATCCAGATAATCGGGTCCATGCCACCAGTGAACCAAATGTCGTCCCGCCCGTGTGCCGGAGGGCCGTGATTGCACGTTCCGCATCCGCCGTCACCACGATGCAGGGGAACGTCCCGGGTCTGGAGTCCTCAGCTCACCCGGGCACCCGAAGAGCGACCTGAGCCGTCAAGGTGGCAGCACCCGTGAAGGCCCCGCCACGCTACTCGCTGATCACCGAGTCGATCGCCGCCTCAGAAGCAGCCTCCGAAGCGGCCGCATCGACGGCCCCGCCATCCGCCTCGTCGTCCACTTCGTCGGGTCCGTAGACGCCGAGCACCATCGCATCCGCGGCCACGAGGTCCCCGGTGACCAGGTCCGGGACGATGCGGGCGATCTCCGCCCAGCCCGGGTACGCCGAGGAGAGCTGCCCGGTGGACCCGAGGCGCCCGTGTGCGTGCATCCGGGCGGCGATCGCCAGGATCATGCTGATCACCGGCGTCAGTGCCCACCGGTTGTCCGGGTTGTCGGTGTCGACGTTGTCGAGCTTGTCGAAACGCACCCGGGCGGACGTGTACAGCTGGCGGTTGGTCTGCCGGATTCGCCGCAGCAGTGCCAGTGCCACGCGCAGAAGCCCCGGGTCGGCGAGCACCTGGCCGAGCTCCTCACGGTGCCGGAACGTCTCGAAGACCGCGATCAGCCGCGAGTTCTCCTCCGACAGCGCCCCGGGGACCACCTGCGATCCGGCGAAGAAGGTGCTCAGCACCGCCTCCTGCTGCTCCGGCGAGAGCTGTGCGATCTGCACCGTGGTCGCGTCGATGCAACTGGTCTCCAGGGTGGCGTCGCGCCCGGTCTCCACGGTCTGGGACAGCGGTGCCCCGCCGATGGAGGAGAGCCGCCGGCCGATCTCGCGGCGCGCGGCGGTGTCGTCGTCGTCCGTGGCGGCGAGCTCGCCGAGGATCTCCAGTGCGGCGATCCAGGCGACTCCCGGCCGCGGGTCCGGCGTGGTCGAGCGCAGCGAGGCGTGCACCAGGCCGGACAGGATGAACTGGGCGGGCCGGTCGGTGGACGGGACCAGCGAACGGGACATCGCCCGCAGGGCCTCGCGCGGGTGGCGCGCCAGTGCGGCGTGCATCGCGGCACCGGCGTCTGCGGTGGCCTCCCCGGTCAGCCACCCGGCGAGCACGTCCCACAGGACGGTGAGGACGTCGGTGTCCTCGGGAAGTTCCTCGGAGTCGCCGGCGAGGTAGGCGGCCAGCTGGGTCCACGGGCCGCCGTCGTCGGGACGGGCGTGACCGGGGACGTCCACACGCAAGGCGCCGGGTCCGGGCGAGGCGGCCGGGTGCAGCGGGCTGAACCGGTCACGGTTGTGGAACTGGACGCTCAGTGGGCCGGCGTCGGTGAACTCCGGCGGCAGCTCCGCGACGCCCGCGCTGAAGGACAGCACGCGGGCGGACATCCACGGTGCGGTCAACGGCCACACCCACGCCGGCGAGTCGGTCCGTGGCTCGACGGTCAGTGTGGCGGGCCCGCCGGTGCCGGCCGGGGCCGTGTAGGTCAGTGTGCGTTTCTCCGCGGGCCGCATGGTGACCAGTCGCACGCTGTGGCTGCGTCCGTCGGCGATGAACTCCAGCTCACAGGATCCCTCGGTCAGCTGGGGCAGCGAGGCCTTCACCGAGGACAGCGACACCGACCAGGTCACCTGGTCGACGGTGCCCAGCCGCAGGGTGCGGACAGGGGCGCCGTGACGGTCACGGATGACCAGCCGCGGCGACTCGACCGGGAGGCCCGGGCGGATCCGGAACCGTGCGGCGGAGTTGATCTCCACTGCCGGGGCGGTGAGCGCCTCGGTCCGCCACATCGGGTCCTCCCCGACGAGCGGCAGCTGGAAGCGCAGGCGGGGCGGTTCCACGACGAGGGGCAGGGCGTCTCCGGCGTCGGTCTCTGCGATGACCTGGACGGACTTCTCCTCCGCGGTGATGTCCACCGACTTCGGGATATAGAGCTCCTTGTCGCCGGGGAACAGCGACACGGTCACCGGGGTCAGGCCGGCCGCCAGGCCGAGCCGTGGGCCCGCCGGGGCCTCGATGTCGAGGCCCTCGACGATGGCGAACTCGTGGCGGAAGGACTCGTTACGCGGCCCGCGCAGGCGGACGAGGTACTCGCCGACCCAGGGGGTCTCGTATGCCTCCGGGTCGAAGACGTCGAACATCCCGCCTTCGGCGGGGACCTCCAGCGGCTCCTCCTCGGTGACCTCCTCCCCGGTCTCGTCGGGCCCGGCCCAGGAACTCACCGAGAGGAACCAGATCTCCGGCGCCCCTGACACCGTCGGGGGGAAGACCGCCTGCAGGCTCGAGGCGTGCACGGGCAGTCCGCCGAGGGTCCGGATCGCCGGCAGGACGTCCTCCGGCTCACGGAACCACACACGCTGACGGGCGTCGACACAACGCACCGTCCCCATCGGCGGACGTGCCACGCCGGGGCGGTCGACGTGCAGGGACGTGGCGTCCGAGAGATCGAGGTCGCGGATGACCCACCCGTCCCACGCCTTGACCGGCCACTCCCCCAGCACCGGCAGTTCCCGGTCGGCGACCGGGTCCACGGCCGTGGAGTCCTGAGGGCAGACGACGAGCACGCGTGAGTGGTGCAGGGACACACGGTCGGTGAGTTCCTTGCCGCGACGGGTGAAGACCATGACCGGGTCGGCGTCGTCGACCACAGGCAGCACCCAGGACTCTCCGTGGGTGAGGTCACGCACGCCGATCTCGCGGACCGGGCGGCGGACAGGCAGGTCAAGGGTCTCGGTGACCGGACGGCCCGGCGCGTCGGAACGGCGGGTGCGGAAGCCGGCGGGTCGGCCGTCGACGTCGACGTGCCAGCGGACCTCTCCCGCTGCGGCGTCGTTCTCCGTGCCGCCGGAGGTGCCTGTTACCCCCGTGGACCCTGTGACCCCTGCGCCGTCGCCCCCTCCGTCGGCGTCCCCGGCACCGCGGACGGTCTCCAGGGGCTGTTCGGGGAGGCGCAGGACGACGCGCTGACGGGCGAGGTCGAGGGCCAGACGCGGACGGTCCTCACGGGTGCCCACCCCCACGCGGTGGCGCCGTGCCGTCGTCCCGGCGGGACGTTCACGCAGTTCCTCGATGACGTCCTCGAGCACCAGGGGCACCACGCGTGCCTCCTCGCCGGCGTCTGCCAGGGTGTTGACCCAGTGGTCGGGGTGTTCGGCGGCGAGCTGGACGACCCTCACCACAGGGGTGATCAGCCGGACCGCCAGGTCCGGCAGTGCGGCGCACAGGGGCCCTGCCTGGAGAGACTCCTCGGCGAGGATCGCCACCACCGCGGCCGCCTCCTCTGCGGGGGTGGGCAGGGCGTCGTCGGCGAGCCGGCGGGTGTCGATGAGCTCGATGAGCTCCGGGACCCAGTCGGTGGCGATGCCGACGTGGGCGAAGAGCCGTCCCTTGTCGCCGTCGGAGCCGGCGGCCGCGGCGTCCATGGGGTCGAGGCCGGCACGGGTCAGGATCTCGGCGTAGTCGATCAGGGCGACTCGTTCCGGGGTCGGCTCCAGGCCCAGGCCGGACCAGAACTCGGACTCGAGCTCCCCGACGACGTTGAGCCGTGCGGCGCGGAACAGCAGCGTGGTCGCGGTCAGGGCCGGGCAGGTCCGCAGCAGGGCGTCCTCGTCGGCCCCGGCACGGACCTGCCGGGAGAGGAACTCCCCGAAGAATATGGTGATGCGTTCCAGTTCGTCTCCGGTGATGTCGAGGTCCACGAAGACTGCGGGGTCACCGCTCAGTTCGCTCAGGCGTCGGGCAAGGTCGATCTGCGTGCTGGACGCCCAGGCGAGGAGATTGTCGGACAGGTCGGCGATGGGCCCCTGTGAGGGGCTCTGTGCGGGGCTCGAGGTGTTGCTCACGTCGAGCCATTCTAGGTGGGGTCGACAGGTTCGGCTGGTTTGGGGTCCATGCGTTGGGAGATCACCCTCGTGACCCCGTCGCCGCGCATGGTCACCCCGTACAGGACGTTGGCGACGTCCATGGTCGGCTTCTGGTGCGTGATGACGATGAGCTGCGAATCCTCACGGAGTTCCTCGAACAGGGCGATGAGCCGACGCAGGTTCACGTCGTCCAGCGCGGCCTCCACCTCGTCCATGACGTAGAAGGGACTGGGCCGGGCACGGAAGATCGCGACGAGCAGGGCCAGGGCGGTGAGCGACTTCTCCCCGCCGGAGAGCAGGGAGAGTCTCTTGACCTTCTTGCCCGGCGGCCGGGCCTCGACCTCGATACCGGTGGTGAGCATGTCGTCGGGGTCGGTGAGGATCAGGCGGCCTGCCCCTCCGGGGAACAGTGTGGCGAACACCCGGGGGAACTCGTCCTCGACGTCGTTCCAGGCCTCGGTGAACAGCGCGAGGATGGTGTCGTCGACGTCCTTGATCACCCCTTCGAGGTCGTTGCGGGCCTTCTCGACGTCGTCGAGCTGGGTGGCCAGGAAGCGGTGGCGTTCCTCGAGAGCGGAGTACTCCTCGAGTGCCAGGGGGTTGACCTTGCCCAGGGAGCGCAGGGACTTCTCGGCGGCCTTGAGCTCGCGGGTGGCCTCGTCACGGTCGAAGTCCTCTCCGGGGGCCTCCTCCAGCAGCTGGGCGGCGGTCATGCCGAGCTGGTCCATGGCCTGCTCCAGGGCTTGTTCGATGCGAAGCTGCGCCTGGCTGCGGGCGATCTCGGCGGTGTGGGCGGTGTTGGTGAGGTGGTTGAGTCGCAGGGTCAGGGTGTTGACCTTGTCCTTGCGTTCGTTCAGGGCCGCCTGCCACCGGCGGTGTGCCTCGTCGGTGCGGGCACGGGTGTTCTCCGCACGCTGCAGTGCGTCTCGGATCCGCAGGTCGACGCGACGGGCCTGTTCGGCGACGACGCGGGCGCGTTCACGGGCGGCCCGGCGTTTCGCCGCGGCGCGGTTGAACTGTTCCCGGGCCGCGGCCTCCTGGCGTGCCTGGCGTCGCAGGGCGTCCGCCCGACCCCGGTGGTTGCCGGCGCGTTCCTCGGCGGTGCGCAGCGCCAGCCTCGCCTCCATCTCCATGGCGCGGGCCTGGGCGAGTGCCTGTGAAGTGGCGTCGCGTTCGGCGGTGGACGGCTCGTCGGAGGTGCCGTCGGTCTCACCGTCGGCGTCGAGTCTGGCGAGCCGGTCGGCGATCTCGTCGGCCTCGGCGGCGAGGGCGTCGCGCCGTTTCTCGGCCTCGTCCCGCTGGGCGACGGCCTTGTCGAGGAGCCGTCGTGCCTGCCCGGCGGTGCGTTCGGCGGCCTCGACGCGCTGCCGGGCCGCGGTGAGGCGGGTGCGGTGGTCGCGCACGGCGGCGGTGGCCCCGGCGGCGGAGGTGCGCAGTTCCTCCGCGGCCTGTTCAGCACCACGGAGGGTGGCCTGCAGGTCGGCCAGTTCCGAGGTGCGTGCGTCGATCTCCGCGGTGGCCTGGTCGATCCTCGCGGACAGCTCCACCGGGGTGGTGCCGCCGGATCCGGCCGCGACCCATCCCGCGCCGACGACGACTCCGGCCGGGGTCACGGCGCGCAGCCGGGGGTCCGCGTAGACGACGCGGCGGCCTTCGGCGACGTCGGCGACGGCGACGACGTCGACGAGCAGTGCCGTGACCGCGGGCACGACGGCGTCGGCGACGTCGACGTGGTCAAGCAGCCAGTCGGCCGGGCCGTCGCCGCTGTCGAGGCGCCAGGACTCGCCGGCGGCACCGGCACCGTCGCCGGCCAGGAGCACGGTACGCCCTTCAGCCGCGTCGACGAGGGCGTCGACTAGCGTGTCTATCGTGTCGGCGTCTTCCCCGGCGAGTCCCGTGGGCAGCACCGCGGCCACGGCCCTCTCCCAGCCGTCACGGACGGTGAGCAGTTCTGCCAGCGGCCGCAACGGGTCCAGTCCCCTGTCCTCGGCGGCGCGCACGGCGACTGCGGCGCCGTCCGACGGGCGCAGCCGGTCCCGCCACGCCTCCACTGAGGCCTCCAGTGAGGCGATGGTGCGCTCCAGGTCGCGTTCGGCGGCGCGCAGCTCGGCGACCCGGTGTTCGGCGACGGTGGACTCCTCGGCCGCGCGTTCTGCGGCGTCCTCCAGTCCGGAGCCCCGGTTCTGAAGGTCGGCGAGGGCGTCGGCGGCGTCGGCCTCCTCCGTCCCGGTGGTGGCCTCCAGCGACTCTCGCTGTTCCTCGACCGACTGCTCCAGTCGGGCGATCTCCTCCTCCGCGGCGGCGCGGCGTTGCTCGATCGACTCCTGCTGTGCCAGCAGCCGCACGATGCCCTCCCGGCGGTCGGCGATCGCCCGGACCTGGGCCAGGTGCTCCTGCTCCGCCGCGCGGGCGGCCTCGTCGCGGGCGGCGACGTCGTCACGGATGCTCTCCAGGCGTTCGGTGGCGACCTCGACCTCCTCGTCGAGCAGCGCCTGCTCCTCCTCCGCCTGTTCAGCGCGGGCGGTGAGTTCCTCGGGGTCCTGGCCGGTCCAGGTGCCGTCGGCGCCGGAGTCCTGTGCACGGTCGGAGGCGATCCGCAGGGTGGCGGCGTTCTTCTCGGCGACGGTGGACAGCCGGAACCACAGGGACTTCGCCGACTCCGCCTCCTCCAGGGCGGTGCGCAGCTCCTCCTCGGTGGTCGCCAGCTCGCCCGTGTGCTCCTCGAGCGCGGAGCGCTGCTCGGCGATGTCGGCCTCCAGGACGCTGGCCTGGGCGTCGGCGTCGTTGAGTTCGTCGGAGAGCCGGCGGACCTTGTCGGCGGTGAGCAGCAGCCGGTTGGACCGTATGGTGGCCTGGACCTGCTCGGCGCGTTGGGCAGCCTCTGCCTGGCGGGCCAGCGGTTTGAGCTGTTTGGCCAGTTCGTCGGTGAGGTCGTGCAGGCGGTCGAGGTTGCCCTGCATGGAGACGAGTTTGCGTTGCGCCTTCTCCTTACGGCGCCGGTGCTTGAGCACGCCGGCGGCTTCCTCGATGTAGGCGCGCCGCTCCTCGGGACGGGACTCCAGGATCTGGGCCAGGCGGCCCTGGCCGACGATCACGTGCATCTCGCGGCCGATGCCGGAGTCGGAGAGCAGCTCCTGGATGTCCATCAACCGGGCCTTGGAACCGTTGATCTCGTACTCGCTGGCACCGTCCCGGAACATCCGGCGGGTCACCGAGACCTCGGTGTAGTCGATGGGCAGGGCGCCGTCGGCGTTGTCGATGGTCAGGGTGACCTCGGCGCGGCCGAGTGCCTTGCGGTCGCCGGCCCCGGCGAAGATGACGTCCTCCATCTTGCCGCCGCGCAGTGTCTTCGCCCCCTGCTCCCCCATCACCCAGGCGAGTGCGTCGACGACGTTCGACTTGCCCGATCCGTTCGGCCCGACGACCGCGCAGATACCCGGTTCGAGTTTCAGGGTCGTCGCCGACGCGAAGGACTTGAAACCCTTCAGGGTCAACGACTTGAGGTGCATGGGCGTGGATTTTACCTCAGCGGGTGTCGAACCCCGTGTAGTCGCCACGCGGCCCCGTCACCGAATCCACCACGTGGTCCACGTGCCCGGGGGTGTCCCCGGAGCGCAACCAGTCCAGCAGGGCGCCAGTGGCGTCCCCGGACCCCTCGGCGACCACCAGCACCCGTCCGTCGGGGTAGTTGGACGCGAAGCCGACGAGGCCGAGTTCCAGTGCCTTCGACCGCGTCGCCCAGCGGAAGCCGACCCCCTGGACCAGTCCGTGGACCCACGCGGTCAGGCGCGTGGTCGGGGCGTCGGTGTGCTGTGCGCGGCCGGTCATGGGGCCAGTTTACCCGCGAAGGGTCTGCGCGGGCACGGCCTCGAAGGTGTCGTCCTTGTCGTCCCAGCACTCGACGTTCTTCAGCTCGGGCAGCATGCTGCGGCGGAAGACCGGGTCGAGGCCCTGCTTCTTCTGGGCGGTGTAGTTGCGCAGCAGCTTCAGTGCGACCGGGCACAGCGGGATGATGGCGCACAGGTTGACCACCACCATGATCGCGGTGAATGTGTCTGCGAGCGCCCAGATCACCGGGACGTCCACGATGGCGCCGAGGAAGACGCACACCACGACCAGCACGCGGAAGCCGAACATGACCGTCGGGTTCTTCGTGAAGTACTCGACGTTGGACTGCGCGAGGTAGTAGTTGCCGATCACCGAGGAGAAGGCCAGGAAGAACAGGATGAACGTGACGGCGTGGATGCCCCACGTGCCCACCTGGGAGGCCATGGAGTCCTGGGTGAGGCTGGCGCCCTGGACGTCCTCTCCGAACGGCGGGTTCGACAGCAGGATGATGAAGGCCGTGACGGAACAGACGATGAGGGTGTCGAAGTAGACGCCGAGGGTCTGGACGAGTCCCTGCTTCACCGGGTGGGACACGGCCGCGGTACCGGCGGCGTTGGGCACCGAGCCCTGGCCCGCCTCGTTGGAGAACAGGCCACGGCGCATGCCGTTCATGAAGGCGGCACCGACAGCGGCACCGGCGACCTCGCGGAAGCCGAGGGCGTGTCCGACGATCTGGGCGAAGACGCCCGGGATCTCGGAGAGGTTCATCAGCACCACGACCAGCCCGAGACCGATGTAGGCGACCGCCATGAACGGCACGATGACCTGGGTGAAGGAGGCGATGCGCTGCACACCGCCGAAGACGATGACCGCGGTGAGTGCCGCCACGGCGAGCCCGATGAAGACCTTGAGGGTCATGCCGTCGTTGTCGGCGGAACGGCCCATGGACTCGACGATGGAGTTCGTCTGCAGGGCGTTGTTGATGAACCCGAAGGTCAAGGTGATGACGATGCCGAAGATGACGGCCAGGACGGGCTTGTTGAGCCCGCGGGTCATGTAGTAGGCCGGGCCACCACGGTAGGCGTTGTTGGCGTAGTCACGGGTCTTGTAGAGCTGCGCGAGGGTCGCCTCGACGAAGGAGGTGGCGCCGCCGAGGATGGCGATGATCCACATCCAGAACACCGCTCCGGGACCGCCGAGTGTGATGGCGACCGCCACACCGGCGACGTTGCCGGTGCCCACCCGGGAGGCGGCGGAGATGGTGAACGCCTTGAACGGCGAGATGCCCTTCTTCGTGGCCGCCCCGGGGTCGCGGCGGAGCATCTCGTCGTCCTCGTACGGTGCTTCGGCGACCGCGCCGAACATCTGGGGAAACAACCGCAGCTGGACCAGGACCGTGCGGACACCGAAGTACAGGCCGGCGCCGACGAGAGCCCAGACGACGACGCTCCACACGCCGTCATTCATGGAGGTGATGAAATCCGTCATTTTTCGGACGTTACTGCGCGGCACCGCGAAGTCTGGCACCGACCCCCCTGAAAGGTGCGACACGTCACGTCGGGGGACTCAGCACGTTACGCGCATGTTACGTGCGTGTTTCGTCGAGGGCGAGGTCACCCGGGTCCGATCCTGCTACTCTTCTCCCCGACAGCGTCGGCGTTGAGAATAGTGTGAGAAGACCTCGAGAAGACAGGGACCGCACCATGGACAGCACAGGCTCGGCCGGCAACACACTGACCCCACTCGTCGTTCCGCCCACGAGCCAGTGGCAGACCTACTTCGTGTTCGGCTTCTTCCTCGTCGGAGGTATCGCCATCACCGTCACGACGAAGGACATCACGCCCGGCTACGTCGCGACGATCTTAGGGGTCGCCCTGCTCCTGGCCTATCTCTCCGTCCACCGGAGGCTGGGTCCGCAGGCCATGCCCCGTTGGCTCACCGCGACGGTGCGTGAGGAAACCGGCATGTTCCGGGTCTCCACCGTCGCCTTCCCGAGCCTGTTGTCCGCCTTCGCGCTCGCCTCAGGCGTCTGGCTGCTGGCGGATTTCGCGGACTCGTCGGCGATCGAGATCCTGCTCTTCGCGACACTCGCCGTGGGTGGCCTGTCGACCTTCGGGGGCAGTGCCGTGTGGCTCACCGAGGGCGGGGTGCTGCGCAAGCGGGTCGGGCTGTTGTACCGCCAGAGCGTCCCGGTCTCGGACACCACGGCCTTCGAGGTGAAGGGCGGTGCGCTGAGGATCACCGGCCAGGGGGACGGCTCAGTCACCACCCGCTTCGTCGGGATCCCGGTACCGGTGCGCACACTGACCGTCACCCCCAACACCGCCCTCGGGATCAATGTCGCCGGCGTCTACCACCGGCTCCAGCCGCTGTGCGACCCTCACCGGTACGGTCAGCGCATCGTCTGACACACCGGGCAGTAGTGGCTCGACCGGTTCATCCACTGTTCCCGCACCATCGCGGTGCCGCATCTCAGGCAGGGTTCGCCCTCACGCCCGTAGGCGTTGAGTGACCGTGAGAAGTAGCCGGACGCCCCGTTGACGTTCACGTAGAGGTCGTCGAAGGACGTCCCGCCGGCCTCCAGGGCACGGGCCATCACCTGCTGTGCCGCCGTGAGGACGCGCAGGACGTCCTGCTGCCGCATGGCGCTCGCCCGTTTCCGTGGGTGTACACCGGCGTCCCAGAGTGCCTCGTCGGCGTAGATGTTGCCGATCCCGGAGACGACGCTCTGGTCCAGCAGAACCCGCTTGACCTCGGAACGCCGCCGGCGCACGGCCCTGGCCGTGCTCACCGGGTCGAACTCGGGGTCCATGGGGTCGAGGGCGATGTGCGGCACAGGGTCGGCGCCGGTCAGTTCCCACCGGCCGAAGGTCCGCTGGTCCACGAAAGTGAGCTCCAGGGGCTCTCCGGAAGCGGTGACAAGCTGCGAACGGATCCGGACGTGCGGCGACACCACGGTCCCGGGAGCCCCGAGCAGCATCTGACCGGACATGCCCAGGTGGACCAGCAGGTTCCCCCGCTCCCCCAGGTCCAGCCACAGGTACTTGCCGCGACGGCACACGCCGACCACCGTGGCGTCACGGAGCCCGGCGACGAGCGCCTCCGCACCTCCGTCCTGGCCGCGGACGGCCCGCGGGTGCAGCACCTCGGTGTGCCGGAATCCGGCACCCAGGACGTGCCCGGCCAGTCCACGCCGGACCACCTCGACCTCAGGGAGCTCAGGCACGGCTCAGCTCAGGGCCTTGTATGCCTCACGGGCGGCCTGGTGCTCGGCCTCCTTCTTCGTGTGCCCGGTCCCCTTCCCCCGCACCGTCCCGCCCACGGTGACCGTGGCGTGGAAGGTCTGGTCGTGGGCCGGCCCCTCCGCCTCCGAGGCGTACACCGGGTCACCGGGGATCCGGAGGTCGCTGAGCTTCTCCAGCAGCACTGTCTTCCAGTCCATCGTCAGGCCGGTGGACGGCGCGGTGGTGATCCGGTTCTCGAAGATCCGCAGTACAGCCTCCCGGGCCGTCCCGAACCCGTGGACGAGGTAGATCGCCCCGAGCATCGCCTCCACCGAGTCGGCGAGGATCGAGTGCTTGTCACTGCCGCCGGTGAGCATCTCACCACGTCCCAGCAGGATGTACTCCCCCATCCCGAGCTCGCGGGCCACGTCGGCCAGGGCGTACATGTTGACCACCCCGGCACGCATCTTGGAGATGTCGGCCTCGGAGCGCTCCGGGAACTGCACGTAGAGCTGTTCGGCGACACTGAGCCCCAGTACCGCGTCGCCGAGGAACTCGAGCCGCTCGTTGTTGGGCAGGTTGCCGTTCTCGTTGGCGAAGGACCGGTGCGACAGTGCCAGGCGGAGCATGTCGTCCGGCAGGTCAACCCCCCATGCCTCCAGCAGCGGGGCGTGGTCGGTCTTCGAGTAGGCGGCGTCGAGTGCCGCCTCCCCGGTGAGACGGCGCTTACGTGCCATCAGTTGCCCCCCTTCTGCTCGGGGAACTTGTCGGCGAGGGCGGCCCACCGCGGGTCCACGGTCTCCTCCTCGCCGGAGATCCCGTCCGGAGCCGGGGTTGCGTCGGAGCAGGTCTGGCCGTAGTCCTCGCACACCGGGTTGAACGGGAGGTTCAGTCCCGCTTCGTCGACCAGCAGCTGGGTGATGTCCACACGGTCGTCCTGGACCATGTGCGGCTCATCGCCCTCCTCGGCGTCGTCCCCGGAGATGAAGTCGGGGGTCGTACCGAAGACGTCGCTGACATGGAGCGAGACCTCCTCGCTGATCCCGGTCAGGCAGCGGGAGCACTGGCCGCTGACCCGGGCGTGGGCCGTGGCGTCCACCAGCAGCGACTCGCCCAGGTTGGTGATGTCGGCCACGACCTCGACCTGTTCCCCCTCGGCGACGCCGAGCATCTCACCGCCCAGGCGGACCGGAGAGGCACCGGAGGTCGTCACATGGTGGGGTGTCCCGACGGACACGAGCGGCTCACGGACATCGAGGAGAAAAGGATCGTTACTCACACCATGTTTCTACCCTCGACACCGGGGGTTGTGCGAATCAGTCCCGGTAGCCGTCCCGGTACTCCTCCCGGTACTCCTCGCGGTAGTCGCCGCGCGGGTCCCGTCGACCGGACTCGCGTCCCGCCGTGTCGCCGTGGCGCACCCCGGAGACACCGGCCCCCTTGCGCAGGGCGGAACGGTCACGGGACACGGTGCGCAGCGTCCCGGTGAGCGACTCCTCGAACTGCGCGAGGGTGGAGTCGACGTAGTGGTCGCATTCACGCCGCAGCCGGTCGGAGTCGGAGTGGGCGGACTCGACGATCCGGCGGGCCTCCTCTTCGGCGACCCGGACGACCTCGGACTCACTGACCAGGCGCTGCTGCTCGGCGATGCCCTCGTTGACCGAACGGTCGTAGGACTCGTTGCCGGCGGTGACGAGACGCTCCGCCTCGGCCTCCGCACGCGAGACGGTCTGCTCGTACTCCGCACGTGCGTCGGACACCAGGCGGTCCGCCTCGGACTCCGCCCGGGCCACGGTGGAGTGGGCACGCTCCTCGGCGTCGTTGACCATGTCCTCGGCCTGCCTACGTGCCTCCTCGAGGATCCGGTCGCGCTGCGCCTCCGCGTCGCGGACCAGGGTGTCCGCCTCGTCCTCGGCGTTGGCGATGATGCCGTCGCGGTGATCGAGGACGTCCTGGGCGTCGTCCATCTCGACCGGGATGGCGGTGCGGACCTCGTCCAGCAGGTCCTGGACCTCGCGGCGCGGGACCATGCAGTTGGACGTCATCGGGACGCCGTACGCCTGGTCGACCATGTTCTGGAGATCATCGAGGCCCTGGAAAGTCTTGTACATGCGTCCCAGCATGCCAGAAATGGTGCGCACGGTACGGATGTGACACGCAGGGGCAGGTCGTCAGGGGTGGGACACCCTCACTGGCCGTACTTGTCGGCCACCGCGGCAGCGACGTTCTGCGGCAGCAGGCCGTTCACGTCCCCTCCGTACCTGGCCACTTCCTTGCAGATCGTGGAGGAGACGTAGCCGAACTGCGGGTTGGTCAGGAGGAAGAAGGTCTCCACCCCCGACAACCGCTGGTTCATCTGCGCCATCGGCAGCTCGTACTCGTAGTCGAGAGAGCTGCGCAGCCCCTTGACCATCGCCGGGATGCCGTTGTCGGTGAGGTAGTCCACCAGGAGCCGGTCCCAGGTGTCCACGGTGATCCGGTCGGCCTCCGGCGCACCGCTGTCCTCGAGCGCCTCACGGATGAGCGTGACCCGCTCCTCGGCGGTGAACAGGCCGGACTTGTTGGGGTTGTAGGTGACCAGGACGGTCACCTCGTCGAAGTTCCGCGCGGCTCGCGTGAAGATGTCGAGGTGACCGTTGGTGACGGGGTCGAAGGACCCGGGGCAGCAGACTCGCATGGGCTAGATCCTACCTCTCGTCCGCCTCCGGCCGTCCCCGCCAGATCGCCATGTCCATCCGGGCGATGCCGTAGGTGCGCTTCTTCAGCTTCTGGTTCGTCTTCTCGAAACCCTGGGGCCACGTGACCTCCGCTGAGTCGACGTGCCGTTCGACGACGACCACGGCGTCCTTCATCAGGGCCGGCACCAGAGCGGCGACCATCGCGTCGACCGCCTCGTCACTGAGCTCGTAGGGCGGGTCGGCGAGCACCATGGAGAACCTGTCGGGAGGCACGGTGGCCAGGAAACTCGACGCCTTGGACTCGACGACGTGCACATCGGGGTGACCGACCACGTCGGCGTTGGCCCGGATCGTCTCGCAGGCCCGGTGGTTGTCGTCGACGAGGGTGACCTCCGCCGCCCCGCGGGAGCCTGCCTCGAGACCGAGTGCCCCTGAGCCGGCGAAGAGGTCCAGCACGACCTCCCCCTCGAAGCCGAACCGGACCTGGAGGGAGGAGAACAGCCCCTCCCTGGCACGGTCGGAGGTCGGACGGGTGACGTCACCCGGGACGCGGAGTTTCCGGCCGCGGGCGGTGCCGGAGATGATGCGGGTCACCGTGGATCAGGCCTCCCTGAGGTCCAGCAGCAGGTCGCCGCCGTCGACACGGGCGAAGTCCTCCACGGCGCCACGGTGCACCACACCGGGGCCTGGTGCGTTGACGGCGCTCTCCAGCTTGGTGGCCTCGACGACGGCGAGGCGGTCACCGGTGGCGACGGTCTGGCCG
Organism: Corynebacterium sp.; assembly: GCF_022712195.1. Lineage (GTDB taxonomy): Bacteria > Actinomycetota > Actinomycetes > Mycobacteriales > Mycobacteriaceae > Corynebacterium. The sequence continues at coordinate 94,047 of NZ_JALAGY010000076.1, forward strand.
TCCTCGACGGCGAATCTGACGATCCCGGCAAAGGGGGCGTGAATGTCCATGCCCCGGAGTCTATCGCGTCGGTCAGCTGCGCTCGATGTACTCCTGGTCGCCCTCGGTGAAATCCGCCACCAGGGCCCTGGCCAGCGCCTCGTCGTAGGCCACGAGGTCCTCAGCGTACCGTCGGGCCTCGGCGACGATCTCCGCGTCGGTGGCCAGGTCGAGCAGGCGGGCACGCCGTACCCGCGCACCGGACTGGCGCTCCCCGAGCACGTCGCCCTCTGTCCTGGTCCGCAGGTCGAGTTCGGCCAGGGCGAAGCCGTCCGTCGTCGCTGCCACGGCCTCGAGCCTGCGGTAGGACGCCACGGCGGCCGGCGTCGTCTCCTCGGCGTCCGGGTTGATCATGGTGGTGAGGAAGCACAGGGACGCGTCGCTGCCACGGCCCACCCGTCCCCGCAGCTGGTGGAGCTGGCTGACGCCGAAGTTCTCGGCGTCCATGACCACCATCACGGTGGCCTCGGGGATGTCGACCCCGACCTCCACCACGGTGGTGGACACCAGGACGTCGATCTCACCGGCGGCGAGGTCCTCCATGACCTCGGACTTCTCCGCCATCCTGCCGTGGAGCCGACCGATCCTCAGTCCCTGGAGCGGCCCCGCCTCCAGGCGGTCGGCGACGTTGTCCACCCCGCCGAACCCCTCGATCCTCGGCACCACCACGAACACGCGGTGACCGCCGGCGACCTGCTCGCGGATCACGGTGAACAGTCGGTCCACCCAGGCCGGCTTCCACATCGGCACCACGTGGGACGACACCTCGCCCCGACCCACCGGCGAGGTCTCCAGGGTGCAGACCGAGAGGTCACCGAACATCGTCATCGCCACGGTGCGCGGGATCGGGGTCGCCGTCATCACCAGCAGGTGCGGAGTCCGGTCAACCGGGGACTCCTCGCGCAGCTTGTCGCGCTGCCGGACCCCGAAGCGGTGCTGCTCGTCGACGACGACCATGCCCAGGTCGTAGAACTCCACGGCGTCCTGGATCACCGCGTGGGTGCCGATGACGATGTCGCTGGTGCCGGAGACGATGTCCAGCAGGGTGTCGCGGCGTTCGGAGACCGGCTGGGACCCGGTGAGCAGGGAGACCGTCACCCCGGTGCCGGCGAGCAGCCCGGTGAGGGTCCGGTGGTGCTGGGCGGCCAGTACCTCGGTGGGGGCCAGGAACGCGCACTGGGCCCCGGAGTCCACCACCCGCAGCATCGACAGCAGCGCCACGACCGTCTTCCCTGAGCCCACGTCGCCCTGCAGGAGCATGCTCATCGGCGTCTCGGAACCCATGGCCTCCCCGATCGTGCCGAGCGCCGCCTGCTGGGCGTCGGTGAGGTCGTAGGGCAGCGAGCGGGTCAGGGCCGCGTACCGGGAGTCGTCCCCGACCGGCACCACGGCACGGCCCTGGCGGGCGGTGGTGTCCGCCCGACGCAGCGCCATCACCAGCTGAAGGGCCAGCGCCTCATTGAAGGTCAACCGGGTCCGGGCGTCGGCGGGCCCGTCCTCCGGTGGCCGGTGGATGTCGTGGAGGGCGGTGGCGAATCCGACCAGGGGGCGTCCCCCGACCTCCGGCCACGACGGCGCCCCGGTGACCTCGGTCGGGGCGGGCAGCATGTCCGAGGGCCGCCCCATCGCCTCCAGAACGTGGCCGGTGACCGCCATGACCTCCGCCCCGGTGGTGCCGGTGCGGCGGGGGTAGGTGGGCAGCCACGGAACGGACAGCAGCTCCTGGGCGGCGCGCATCCCCCCGGCGACCTCGACGATCGTCTCCAATGGACCGAAGGCTCCGAACGCCGCCTCGTAGGCCTCTCCCTCGAGCGGTCTGCCGTCCGGGCCGGGGCCGGGGTGCAGGGTGATGTAGCTGGGGTTGCGCAGCTGCCACTCGTCGCGGAAGAGCCTGAGCTTTCCGGACAGCATCAGCTTCGCCCCCACGGTGACGAACGGCTGGTGGCTGCGTGCCGCCCCGAACAAGGCCGAGGAGAAGTCCTCGCCGTTCACCCGGAAGCGGAACGCGAGGATCTCCCGGGGCCCTTTTCTCCCGCGGTTGTCCTGCAGCTGGACCCAGGTGACCTCGCCGAGACAGGTCAGCAGTTCGCCTTCGACCAGGGCGTCGGTCCAGCGTTCCCCGGGCACCGGGGCGGGGCCGTCCCCGGTCATCGCCCCGGTGCCGCTGGTGTGGACGTAACCCGTGGGGAAGTTCATCAGGGCCTCACCGAGGGTGGCGAGTCCGGGCTTTCCGGCGAGTTTACGGGCGCGCTCCGGGGAGATGACCAGGCTCAGCGGCCGCGGATCGTCCCACCCGAGCATCTACTCCACCCCCACCTGGACCCGGCGCCCCAGACCAGACACACGGTAGCAGTGCAGTTCCACCGACGGATGCCGCTCCCGCAGCGACTCGACGGCCTCGGCGAACGGGTCGACCCCGTCCAGACCCTCCCGGCCACCGTCGTAGAGCACGGTGACCAGTTCACCGCCCTCGGCGAGGAGTCCCTCGACGAGGGAACGCAGGTCGTCGGGGCCGCCGTCGGTCTCCCGCCAGCGTTGCGCCGACACCGCGTCCGCCATCTCCTCGGCGTTCTCGTCCAGGTCGGCGGTGGGGCTGTAGACCGCCAGCGCCGCCAGACCACCGACGAAGGACTCGGTGTCCACCACAGTGGCCTCCCCGGTCGACGACGACAACCGGCCGAAGAGCTCGGTGGTGTCCTGCCCGTTCGTCAGCACGATGCAGCCGGTGCCGCGACGCTCGAACTCGGCGACGATCGTCCGGGTGTCCCCGGCGGTCGCCCCGGCACCGGCGAACATCTCGCGCAGTCCCCCCTCCGGCGCCAGTGCCAGCACGGGGGCGGACGGGCGCGACGGTTCGGGCTCCTCCACCACCGGCAGAACCTCCAGGACGAGGTCGCTGACCTCACCGGTACGGTAGGCCAGCTCGATCAACGGTCCACCCTCCGCCGTGTGCACGTGCACCCGCCAGGAGCCGTCGGACTCCCCGGGCACGATGACCACGCTGTTGCCCCGGAGGTTCAGCTGTTCACGCAGGACGTCGAGCTGCCCTTCCTCCGCCCGGTAGGTGAACATCACCTCGATCTCGGCGGTGGGGCCGGTGCGCTCCGACGGAGGGTGTGCGGTGTGGGCACCGTGTGTGCCCTCTGCGCCGCCAGCGGGACCTGCGGCGGCGGGGACGGTGGCCGGACCTGCGGCGGAGGCGCGTCGGTTGTCCTCGGGACCGTCCCGCTCAGGCACCGGGGAGTCGACGGCGTCGACCAGGGCGTCCAGGATCACCACGAGACCACGCCCACCGGCGTCGACGACCCCGGCGGACGCCAGTTCCGGTAGCTGCCCCGTGGTGGCGGCGAGTGCCTCCACCGCGGCGTCGCGGGTGGCCCGGACGACCTCACCGGCGGTGGCGGTGGCCTGGTCACCGGCCCCGAGGCTCTCCGACGCCTGTTCGGCCGCGGCGTGCAGCACCGTGATGATCGTCCCCTCCACCGGGGCCGACACCGCCCGACGCACCAGCTTCTCCGCCCGGTGCAGCATCCCGGGCAGTGCCGCGACCGGGAGTTCGTCGCGGTGAGACCCGGCGGCGGAGTCCGCCAGGGCCCTCAGGAACTGGCTCAGCACCAAACCGGAGTTGCCGCGGGCGCCGGTGACGGCACCGGCGGCGAGGGACGAGGCGATGTCGGCGACGCTCGTCCCGGTGTCCACGGCGGAGCGGGCGTCCCCGTGGTCCTGGTGCATGCGCTCGACCGCGGCCTCCATGGTGGCGGTCATGTTCGACCCGGTGTCGGAGTCCGGGATCGGGAAGACGTTGAGTTCGTTGATCTCGTCCTTGTGACGTGCCAGACCGGCGGCGGCCTGCTCCGCCCACCAGGCCACGTGTGCTCCGCTCAACATGGCGTCCCCTGCCCGCCGGTGCCACGGTCCTGTCCGGACAGGTCCCAGTTCACCGGGGTGGCGCCCTGCTCCACGATGAGTTCATTGGCCCTGGTGAACGGGCGTGAGCCGAAGAACCCCCGGTACGCCGACAACGGTGAGGGGTGCGGTGACAGGATGCACCTGTGGCGGCCGAGGACCCCGGCCGTCTCCTGGGCCTGACGGCCCCAGAGGATGCCCACCACGGGGCGCTGCGCCAGATGACCCACCACAGCCCCGGTGATCTCCTCCCAGCCGTGTCCCCGGTGACTGTTCGCGTCACCCGCACGCACGGTGAGGACCCGGTTGAGCAGCATCACACCGGCGTCGGCCCACGGTGACAGGTCCGCCGACTCCGGCCGGGGCAGACCCAGGTCGGACTCGTACTCGGTGTAGATGTTCACCAGGGACTTCGGCAGCGGCCGGGTCTGCGGCGACGAGGCGAACGACAGTCCCACGGCATGCCCGGGGGTGGGATAGGGGTCCTGCCCCAGGATCAGGACGCGGGTCTCGTCGGCCGGCCGCGACAGGGCGCGGAAGATGTTCTCCGGGGCCGGCAGGACGGGTTCTCCGTCGGTGATCCGCGCGGCGGTCCATTCCGCCGCGGCCTCCACGGCCGCGGCGTCCAGTTCAGCACGCCAGGACGGGTGGATGGTCGCCAGGATCCGTCCGGCGATGACGTCGGTCTCAGACAAGGGAATCCCATCCCCCGGTGTAGATCGGCGGCTGGCCGTCGACGGTGACGACGGCGCCGTCACCGGTACCGGCTCCTGCCTCCCGCACGGTGCCCAGGGTGCGGTATCCGGCGGGGACCTGCTGGGCGGTGGTTCCGACCAGGGTGTGGTCCTCTCCCCCGGTGAGCACCCACTCCCACGGGTCCACGCCCAGCACCTCTCCGGCGTAGTACAGCTGGGCGTCCGGTGTGAGCGCGGTGCCGTCGAGGTCCAGAACAACCCCGGACCGCGTCGCCAGTGAGCCCAGGTCGCGCAGCAGCCCGTCGGAGTTGTCCGTCATCGCCGACACCCCGGCCGCGCGCGCCACCGAACCGCGCCCCACCACAAGCTCCGGCGCACAGTGCCGCCGCACCAGGTCCTGCAGGACGGCGTCCTCCGGGACGGCGTCCCGGGACCCGAAGTACCGCAGCACCGCTTCACCGGCGGCGGAGTGGCCGATGACCCCACTGGCGATCACCTCGTGGCCGGGACGGGCCCCGTCGATGGTCATGGCGGGGTCCGGCCCCGCCAGCACCCCCACGGCGGTCAACGACACCACCAGCTGGGTCGAGGAGACCACGTCGCCGCCGACGAGCTCGACGGCCCACGGTGCGGCGCACTCCCCCACCCCGCGGGCGATCTCGGAGACCACGTCGACCTCCAGGTCGGCGGGTGCGGCCAGGGACATCAGCACCGCGGTGGGACGCCCACCCATCGCCTGGATGTCGGCGAAGTTCTGGGTCACCGCCTTGGCACCCACCTCGAACGGGGTGGACCAGTCGAAACGGAAGTGCACGCCCTCCACCAGGACATCCGTCGTCGCGAGGTGACGGGAGTTCGGCGGCGCCGGGTCGAGCACCGCCGCGTCGTCACCGTTGATCTCACTCGGGGCGGCCGCGCGGATCGCGGCGATCGTCGCCGCCTCACCCGCCTGCGCCACGGTGAGCTTCCCTGGTGCCTTACCCGTCATCGGTCTCCTCGTATCGTCACACACCGCACACACCGCGACTGGCCGACAGCGGAACCTCCCACTGCCCCCGGTGATCGGGACTTCCGCCCCGGGGGCCGTAGAATCATCCGCATGTCTTCACGGTCTAAGGTCACCGATCAGGGTAGCAGCACCACCGGACACGGAACCGTCCGACGCAGGGGAGCCGTCCTGGCGCTCGTGATCGCGGTGGTGTTCGTCGTCTTCGTCCTCGTCGGGGCGAAGATCCTCGTGGACCGCAGCGTCTACACCCCGGTCGCGATGGGCCCGGTCGACGCACCGGCCGCCGACAGCGACACCTGCGCCGCGGTCATCGACGACCTGCCCGGCCGTCTCGGGGACTACCGAGACGTCGGCGTCGCCGACCCGGCACCGGAGGGGACCGCCGGCTACCGTGACAGCGGTGGAACGGAACTGTCGCTGCGGTGCGGGGTCAGCGTCCCCGCGCAGTACACGGAGCTCAGTTCCGTCGAGGACAGCGGCGGAGAACAGTGGCTGCAGGTCGCCGACGCCACCCCCGGCTCCGACCTGACCACCTGGTACTCCGTGGGCCACTCCCCCGTCGTCGCCGTGACCACCGAGGGCCGGCTCACCTCCGGCGACCTCGCCGGCCTGGGCGAGGTGACCACCCGCCACGGCGACGGAGACGACGCCCCCGCACCTGCCCCCGCACCGCTGGCGGACCTGCGCACCCGCGACAGCGGCTCCTGCGGCGCCCTGGAGGACGCGCTGCCCGACACACTCGGTGAGTACCGGCGGCTCGACCCCGGCACGCTCGCCCCTGAGGCCGCGGAGTCCGTCGAGGGTGCCCTGGTCTGGGTCGCCGAGGGCCGTGAACCTGTGGTTCTGCGGTGCGGTGTGGACCTGCCGGACAGCTACGAGGCCGGCGCCCAGCTCACCCAGGTCGACGACGTGCCCTGGTTCCAGGACACCGCACTGGCCGAGGGCTCGACGGCGGGCGTCTGGTACTCGATGGGCTACGCCGACACCGTGGCGGTCTCACTGCCGCTCGACGCCGGCAACAGCGTGCTCACCGCCGTCTCCGAGGCCGTCGACGGCAACCTGGAGCGCACCGCCGAGCAGTGACCCCGGCGCAGCTACGCCGCCAGGGCCTGCGCGATGAGGATGTCCAGCAGGTCGGCGTACTCCACCCCGCTGGCGGCGAACATCTTCGGGTACATGCTGATCGGGGTGAACCCCGGCATCGTGTTCGGTTCGTTGAGCACCGGGCCGTCCGGTGTCACGAAGAAGTCGACCCGCGCCAGCCCGGAGCAGCCCAGCGCACGGAACGTCTCCACTGCCAGCCGACGGATCTCCGCCACCTGCTCCTCCGGCAGCGGTGCGGGGATCTCGTAGGTGATGATGTCGTCGAGGTACTTCGTGTCGAAGCCGTAGAAGCCCTCCGGACCGTCCTCGGTGCCCTTCAGCATGGAGGGGTAGGACGCCTGGACCGTGCCGTCCGGGTACTGCAGCACACCGCACTCGACCTCGGGCCCCTGCAGCATCGCCTCGACGAGCACCTTGTCGTCGGCCGCCAGGGCGGTCTCGAGGGCGGCCGGGAAGTCGTCCCAGTCACTGACCTTGGAGATCCCGATGGAGGACCCGCCCCGTGCCGGCTTGACGAAGACCGGCAGCCCCAGCGACTCCTTCTCCTCCTCCGTGAGCACCCGGCGTTCGGTGACGATGACCTCGTCGCCGACCGGGATGCCGGCGTGCCTGGCGACGGCCTTGGTGTACTGCTTGTCCATGCACGTCGCCGAGGCGAAGACGCCGTTGCCGACGTACGGGACGTGCGCCAGCTCCAGCAGGCCCTGGACCGTGCCGTCCTCTCCGTTCACCCCGTGCAGGACGGGGAAGACGACGTCGACCTCGGCGTAGAGGGAACCGTCGCCGAAGCGCAGCTGGCCACCCCGCCGACCCCCCATGTCGAAGGTGACGGCCCTGCCACGGGCCACCTCAGGAAGCTCACGCCCGTGGGCGCTCAGCTGCTCCACGTCCGTGGTGCCCTTCACCCACACGCCGTCGCGGGTGATCCCCACCGGCACGATCTCATAACGTTCAGGGTCCAGGTGGGACATCACGGCACCGGCGGAGATGCAGGACACGCTGTGTTCGGTGTTCTGACCTCCGTAGAGCACCGCCACAGTGGTACGGGTGTGTCCTGCGGAGGTGTCGCCGGCCGGGGTCACGGGAATATTCACGGGGAGATTCACGGAGTCCAAGTGTAGCCGCCTCCGTGGTGTGCCTGACACGGCACCGGTCACTCGGCCTTCTTGGTGCGCCCCATCAGGTCCCGGATCGCGGTCGGCACGTCCCCGCCGTGGTGGCACACCCGCACGACCTCGCGGGTGATGGGCATCTCCACACCGTGGGCCTCGGCGAGTTCGGCGACCGACATGCTGGAGATCACACCTTCGGCGACCTGCCCCTTCGTCGCCGTGCTGGCCTGTTCCAGGGTCTCGCCCATGCCGAGCCGTTCACCGAAGGTGCGGTTGCGCGACAGCGGGGAGTTGCAGGTCGCCACCAGGTCACCCATGCCCGCCAGCCCGGCCATCGAACGCTCCTGTCCGCCGAGCGCCACCGTGAGCCGGGTTATCTCGGTGAGCCCACGGGTGATCACCGTCGCGATGGTGTTGTGCCCCATCCCCATGCCCGCGGCCATCCCGCAGGCCAGCGCGATGACGTTCTTGCACGTTCCGCCGACCTCACACCCGATGACATCGTCATTGGTGTACGGACGGAAGTAGGCCGTGGCCAGTGCGGACTGGACCATCCGTGCGCGCCGGTCGTCCGTGCAGGCCACCACCGAGGCCGCCGGCTGCTGCTGCGCCACCTCGACGGCGAGGTTCGGCCCCGACAACACCGCGACCCTGCCCGGCTCCACCCCGGCGACCTCCGCGATGACCTCGCTCATGCGCAGACCTGTGGAATGCTCGATTCCCTTGGCCAGGCTGACCAGTGTGGCGTCGGACGGAATGAGGTCACGCCACCGCTCCAGGTTCGAACGCAACGACTGCGACGGGACGCCGAGGAAGACGACGTCCGCACCGGCGAGCGCCTCAGCGGCGTCCGTCGTGGCAGTGACAGAGTCCGGGAGCACCGCCCCGGGGAGGTAGGTCGAGTTGCGGTGCTCACCGTTGATCTCATCGGCGATCTCGGCACGTCGCGCCCACAACGTCACCGACGGACACGCCGGAGCTGTCCCGCCGGCGGCGCCCGACCGCGCAGCCGAGGCACCGGCCGTGACAGCTTCCGTGTCCGCGCAGACCTTGGCCACCGTCGTCCCCCAGGAGCCAGACCCCATCACCGCTACCCGAACCATGCTTGTGTGCTCCTCTGTCTCGTCTGTGCCGATCTGTGCCGATCTGTGCCGATGGTGCCGACTACGTTCTCCTCGACCGCCACCGGTATTCTGGTGGGCGGAATAAGTACCGGCACTTCTGCTCCCCAACATTGAACCATGACGCACCCGGTCCGCGGTGACGGCTCGACCGGACCGGTGCGCTCGGGAAGGCGTCACCCTTGATCAGTCACACCGGCACCGGAGACCTGTCAACCTCGCTGGCGTCGAGAAACCTCGACCGGGACGCGTCCGCCCGCCCCACCGGGACGACACCGGCACCCCTCGGCCACGTCGCCCGGATCGGGAGCACCCCGGCCGAGGAGTTCGAACGCCCCGTCTTCGCCGCCGGTGCCGTGCTCTGGCGGCACACCGGCTCCCACGGTCCCGGCACCCCGGAGTCCGCGGGCGGTGAGAACGGTGACGAGATCGAGATCGCCGTGATCCACCGTCCCCACTACGACGACTGGTCCCTGCCGAAGGGCAAGGTGGACCCCGGCGAGAACATCGTCGTCACCGCCACCCGCGAGATCGCCGAGGAGACCGGCTACTCCCCCTCGCTCGGATGGCTCCTCGGCTACATCCACTACCCGCTGGGCAACAGGACCAAGGTCGTCTACTACTGGACCGCCGAGGTGACCGACGGGAGTTTCCGGGACAACGACGAGGTCGACGAACTGCACTGGCTCTCCCCCGCCGACGCCAGGGCGAAGGTCAGCTACGACGCCGACCGCGAGGTGATCGCCGCCGCCGAAGAGGTCCTCGCCCTGGGCTGCACCCGGCGGGTGCTCTACGTGCGCCACGCCAAGGCGATGAATCCGGACAACTGGAACGAGGACGACGACCTCCGCCCGCTGACCAAGAAGGGCCGCCGCCAGGCCGACGCCCTCCCCACCGTCCTGGAGGGCTACCGCCCCCGCTCCGTCTTCACCGCGGCCCCCGAACGCTGCCGTGCCACGGTGGAACCGACGGCCGACGCACTGGGGCTGGACATCGAGACCGACGTCAACCTCGGCGACGCCGTCCTGCGGCACTCCGCACGCACCGTCATGGAGGCGCTGGTGCAGGCCAGCTCCGCCCCGGTGAGCGTGGTGTGCTCCCAGGGCGACGTGATCCCCGCCGTCGTCTCCGGACTGGCAGAGGACGCCGGCTTCGACATCGAGGACCTGCGCACCAAGAAGGGCAGCGTCTGGGTCCTGCACTTCGGGGCGGACGACACCCTGCTCGGCGCGGACTACCTCGCCTCGCCGCTCCCCGTGCGCTGAACGGCGACCGGCTCCCACGACACGCCGAACCGGTCACGCCCTGCACTGTCCAGGCCGAGTTCGCGACGCAGCACCTCGGCCTGCACCGGGGTGTCGCAGAGCACCCGGAAGGTCACCGCGTCGGTGAAGGTGAAGGGCTGCTCCACCCCGGAGTCCATCGCCGCGACCCACAGGCCCGCCAGTTGTGCGTCGGCGAACATCACCGACCCCTCGACGGCCGGGCCGGTGTTCGCGTGGTAGGCGACCAGCGCCCCGGCACGTGTCGGTCCGACAGCACCCCCACCGAAAACCTCACCGAAGACCCGTGTCCAGGTGTCCAACGCCTCCCCCGCCATGTTCTGCGCCTCCCCGCAGAACAGGAAGGACGGGAGGACCGCCGGCCGGGGCCTTCCGGCAGGGTCGGTGAGCATCAGCTGCCAGCTGACCCCGAAGGTGTCGAGCACCCAGCCGTACCGGGGGCTGAACGGGTACTCTCCCAACGGCATGAGCACCGTCGCCCCGTCGGCGACGAGCCCGTCCCACACGGTGTCCAGGACGGCACGGGCCCGGGCGGAGGCGGCACGCCGGTCGTCCTCACCGCCGTCGACGGACCAGCCGAAGAACACCGGGTCGATGTTGACCAGGAAGTTCGTCGCCGGGGAGATCCCGGCGGCCCCGGGACTGTCAGCGGCGTCGGTGAGATGCACGCGTAGTCCGGCGACGGTGAGCTCCACCCCGTCGTCGGTGCCTGCCGTCCCGGCGGCGCCGAGTTCGAGGCCCGCCTCCTCGAACGGACGGAAGACGTCGGTGTAGAAGCGGGCGGCCCCGACCACGCCGTGGTCACCGGTCTGCAGTCGGATACGCGGGATGATGTGCTGGTGGCTGTCCATACCCCCAGAGACTACGGCACTTTCCCCGGGGATATCACCTGTACATCACCGGGATGCCGCCCCGGCACGCTACCGGATGACGGGCTTGAACGAGGGCCTCGACTTCTCGAACGTCTCGATCGCCGCCTCGTCCTGCAGGGTGATGCCGATGTCGTCCAGCCCGTTGAGCAGGCGCCACCGGGTGTCGTCGTCCACCTCGAAGGTGAAAACGTGCTCGCCGAGGGTGGCGGTCCGGGTCTCGAGGTCCACCGTCATCTCCACACCCGGCTGCTGGTCGATGAGCTTCCAGATCAGCTCGATGTCCTCCGCGGGCATGGTGGCGGCCAGGAGACCGTTCTTTGCCGTGTTACCGCGGAAGATGTCGCCGAAGCGGGGAGAGAACACCACGCGGAACCCGTAGTCCAGCAGCGCCCACACCGCATGCTCGCGGGAGGAGCCGGTGCCGAAGTCCGGCCCGGTGACCAGCACAGTGGAGTTCACGAAAGGTTCCTGGTTGAGCACGAACCCGGGGTCCCTGCGCCAGGCCTTGAACAGGCCGGACTCGTAGCCGGTCTTGGTGACTAGCTTGAGGTACTCCGCCGGCACGATCTGGTCGGTGTCCACGTTCGACCGTCGCAGGGGGCACGCCACCCCGGTGTGGGTGCTGAACTTCTCCATGTGGTCCTACTCTCCCTTCCCGGCGCTCTCGGCCGGCAGATCGGCGGGGCTAGCCAGATGCCCCAGGACGGCCGTGGCCGCGGCGACCGGCGGCGAGACCAGGTGGGTGCGTCCCCCCTTACCCTGACGTCCCTCGAAGTTGCGGTTCGACGTGGAGGCCGCACGCTCACCCGGGGCGAGCTGGTCGGGGTTCATGCCCAGGCACATCGAGCACCCGGCGGTACGCCATTCGGCGCCTGCGTCGAGGAATACCCTGTCGAGCCCCTCGGACTCCGCCTGGGTCTTCACCGCGGTGGACGACGGGACGACGATCATGTGCACCGACCCGGCGACACGACGCCCCCGCAGCACCTCCGCCGCGGCACGCAGATCCTCGATCCGGCTGTTGGTGCAGGACCCGAGGAAGACGGTGTCGATGCTGATCTCGCGCAGCGGGGTGCCCTCCTCGAGCCCCATGTACTCCAGGGCGGACTCCGCCGAGATCCGTGCGGTCTCGTCGGTGATGTCCTCCAGGTAGGGCACCGAGGCGTCCAACGGCAGCCCCTGCCCCGGGTTGGTGCCCCAGGTGACGAACGGTGTCAGGGCGGATCCGTCGATCTCCACGACGGTGTCGTAGGTGGCGCCCTCGTCGGTGGGCAGTGAGCGCCAGTACTCCACCGCGTCATCCCAGTCCTGCCCGGTGGGTGCGTAGCGGCGGCCCTTGAGGTACTCGAAGGTGACCTCGTCCGGGGCGATCATCCCCGCCCGGGCGCCGGCCTCGATGCTCATGTTGCACATGGTGAGACGGCCTTCCATCGACATCGCCCGGATGGCCTCGCCGCGGTACTCGATGATGTGGCCCTGTGCGCCGCCGGTGCCGATCTCAGCGATGATCGCCAGGATGAGGTCCTTGGCCGTCACCCCGGGCCTGAGCTGACCGGTGACCTCGACCGCCATGGTCTTGAACGGTGCCAGCGGCAGTGTCTGCGTGGCCAGCACATGTTCCACCTCGCTGGTCCCGATGCCCATCCCGATGGAGCCGAAGGCCCCGTGGGTGGAGGTGTGCGAGTCGCCGCAGACGATGGTCATGCCCGGCTGGCTCGCGCCGAGCTGGGGGCCGACGGTGTGCACGATCCCCTGGTCGCCGTCGCCCATGGAGTGCAGCACCACACCGAACTCCTCGCAGTTCCTGCGCAGCGTCTCGACCTGCAGACGGGAGACCTTGTCCTCGATCTCCAGCAGGTTGCCGGAGTGGACGCCTAGGGTCGGGACATTGTGGTCCTCGGTGCCCAGGGTCAGGTCCGGACGCCGCAGCGGACGGTTGTTCTGGCGCAGACCGTCAAAGGCCTGCGGGCTGGTGACCTCGTGGATCAGGTGGAGGTCGATGTACAGCAGGTCCCGGCCGCCGTCCTTCCCCCTCGTCACGACATGGGCGTCCCACACCTTCTCCGCGAGCGTCCGCGGCGGGGTGGGCGTCGACCCGTCGGGGTGCGTCTGCCGGGTCACAGCATTCACGGTTCTCTCCTCAGTCTCCACGGTCTCCACGTTCGCCGCGGTGTCCACTGCCTCCGGGGGTCGTCTCGGCGCCCCGGAGGTTCCTACGCTGCCCCGCCCGTCGCTGCGTGGCAGCCTGGAAGTTCCACTGGTTGGAATGTATAGTATCAGATCATGGGAAACCCCACCTACACCGAGACGCCCTCCCCGACCTCCGCACCGGTGGCCTCGACGACGACCAGCGGCATCCAGGTCCTCGACCGCGCGCTGCTCATCCTGGGCATCGTCGCACGGCGGCCGCACAGCCTCTCCGAGCTGTGCGAGACCACCGGCCTGCCCCGCGCCACCGCCCACCGGATCGCGGTCGCGTTGGAGAAGCACCGCATGGTGACACGCCTGGAGGACGGTCAGTGGACCGCAGGCCCCGCCCTGGCGGAGCTGGCGCCGAAGTCGTCCACACGGCTCGACGAGGCCGCCGAACACGTCCTCCCCGACCTGGTCGAACGCACCGGGGAGGCCGTGCAGATCTACAAGCTCTCAGGACGCGAACGCGTCTGCATCGCCACCGCGGAACCACGCCAGGGGCTCCGTGACACCGTACCAGTGGGCAATCGCCTGACCCTCACCGCAGGGTCCGCGGCGAAGGTCCTCGTCGCCTACTCCCCGAAGGTGTTCCAGGACGACATCCTGCCGGAGGCCACGTACACGGCAGAGGACCTGGAGCTCGTCCGCGCCGGCCAGATCGCCGAGTCCGTCGGGGAGCGCGACGCGGCCCTGGCCAGCGTGTCCGTACCGGTACGCGACGCCTCCGGCGTCATCGCCGCCCTGTCGATCTCCGGGCCGGCCGAGCGCATGGGCCCCTCACCGGCGGCACGTCACCGTGAGTCGCTGCAGCACAGCGCCGCCGAACTCGAGCGCTACCTGCGCTGACCGACGCCACCGGCCGTCCGTCCGGACCCCGCGTCCGGCGCAGGCCGCACCCCGGAACGCAGAGAAGCCCGGTCCGAGGACCGGGCTGATCGTGCTGTTGTACCCCGTACGGGATTTGAACCCGTGTTACCGGCGTGAGAGGCCAGCGTCCTAGGCCGCTAGACGAACGGGGCAAGGACTACCACATCATTGACCAGCAGGACGCGCTGTCCTCGCTGTGCAACGGGGAGAACTATATAGGACTGACCGCAGAAGCACATAATCACCGCCCTGACGTGCACTGACTCTCCTCAGCCGCCACTGACGCCCGGCGGCTAGGCTGAGAGCCATGACCCCGCTCACCGCCGACCGTCTCCGCGGACTCCGGCTCACCGCCCAGCTCCTGGCCCCGAGCACCGCCCGCCCGCCGTTCACCGGCGCCGCCGGCGACCTCGTCCGGGCCACCGCCTCGCACATGCTCGCCGTGCAGGCGCAGAACCTCCCCGCGGCCGTCACGGCCCTGTCACTGCGCAGCGGGCTGCCCGCTCTCACCGAGGACGCGTTGGGCGGCGCCGGGATCGTCCGCAGCTGGTCCCAGCGCGGCACCCACCACCTCCTCGCCGCCGAGGACGTCCGGTGGGTGACCAGGCTGTGCACTCCCCGGGTCCAGGCGGCGTCGGCGAAGCGCCGGGGCAGCCTCGGGCTCTCCGACGCCGACGTCGACCGGTGCCGGACGGCACTTCTCGAGGCGCTCTCCACCGACCCTGCTCCCCTGCCCCGCACCGCGGCCTACCGGATCTTCGCGGAGGCCGGCGTCGACCCGGACGGGGGCCGCGGACAGCACATGCTCCGTCACTTCGGCGGCGAAGGGGAGATCATCCAGGGCCCGCGCACCACCGGGAACGGACCCAGCGAGGACACCTTCGTCCTGCACGACGCCGTCGTCCCGCGCCCCCGGAAGCTCACCGGCGAGGACGCCCTGCGCGAACTCGCGTTGCGCTACTACCGGTCGCACGGCCCCGCCTCGGTCAAGGACCTGGCGTGGTGGTCGGGGCTGACCGTCCGGGACGTACGCGCGGCGACCGCCCTCGCCCTCGACACCGGCAGTGTCGTGGCCGCGGAGACACCTGACGGACGCACACTCCACCTGGCCGACTGGCAGCGGGACGTGACCGCCGACGAGATCCACGAGGCGCTCCGGCGGCGGTACACGCTACCGTCATTCGACGAGTACCTTCTCGGCTACACGGACCGCTCGGACGTGATGACGGACACCGTCGCCGCCGAGGTGGGGCCGACGAAGAACGGGCTCTTCCACGCCTTCCACGTCGCGGACGGCACGGTCACCGGACGCAGTTGACGCACCCACCACCGCTCACTCAGCCAGCAGGCGCGCCTGTTCCTCGGCGACCGCCAGCAGCTCCTCATTGCCGAGGTAGTCCCGGTCGAAGCGCTGCCACGGCTGCTCGACCATGCGCCACCGGCCCGTGGTCCGGTCACAGAAGGGGTGCGCCGCACGGACCCACCGCATCCACGGCGCCACCTCACCGGTGTCGGGACTGACCCGCGTGTAGTGCAGGACCGTGCAGTTGAAGATGGTCATCTCCGGGTCCTTGTCGTAACGCAGGAACTCCTCGTCGCTCCAACGTTCGAGCACCAGTCGCGTCGACCACATGTAGTCCCCGTGGGTGACCACCAGGACATTCTGCTCACTGCTCTCCCGGTGCAGGGTACTGAGCAGGTTCCGCACCCGGTTCTCCGCGACATTGGCGATCGACTCGCCCGCCGGCGGGGCCCAGTACAACGGGTCCTTGCGCCGCAGCAGCGCGTTGTGGGCGTACTGCTCCTCGAAGACCTTCCGTGGCAGCGGGGAGATCTCGCCCCAGGACCGTTCCCGCACGACTCGGTTCTCCTCCCAGCGGGCCCCCGCCAGGCCGAGGTTCGCCGCGGTCTCCCGGGTACGGACGTACGGCGAGGTGATGCAGCGGTCGAGCGCGTCAACGTTGTCGGTGATCCACCCGCCGGCGGCACGGGCCTGTGCGACACCGGCGGCGGTGAGCCGCCACGACCGGTCCGCCACCAGCATGGTCTCCTCGCTGAACAGTGCCTGGTCGCCGGCCTTGTCGGCGCGCTGGATCACGTTGGCCTCGCTCTGGCCGTGTCGGACGAGGATCAGGTTCTTCGGCATGGTCACCCCACCCACCCTAGACCTTTCGTCCACGAACCCACCGACACACCCCCACTGCCCGTGACCGTGGGGCGACCCGACCCCGGACATGCGGAAAGCCCGGTCCGAAGACCGGGCTTTCTCGTTCACATACCTTGTACCCCGTACGGGATTTGAACCCGTGTTACCGGCGTGAGAGGCCAGCGTCCTAGGCCGCTAGACGAACGGGGCGTGAAAACATACTGCACATCATATCCAGCGTTTCCGCTGGCCTACCAGGACTCGAACCTAGAACGACGGTACCAGAAACCGCTGTGTTGCCAATTACACCATAGGCCATTTGCTGCTCTGGGCTCCGGGCTGTTCCCCGTGCTGCCTTGCAACGGTGGATACTATAACCAGGACGCGCTCCGACTCGCAAATTGCGAGGTCAGCGCACAGATCCTGGCGTCCGAACCGGCGCCACGGGTGTCACTCCGCAGCGACGTAGGGTGTGACCGCACGGGCGGCACGCAGCCGTGCCAGCGTGGATTCCCGGCCCAGCAGCTCCATCGACTCGAACAGCGGCGGCGAGACCGCTGCCCCGGAGACAGCTACTCGCAGCGCCCCGTATGCCTTGCGCGGCTTGAGCCCCATCGTCTCGATCAGACGCGCGGAGAGCGCAGCCTCGATCGTCGCGGTGACGAACTCCGCCTCGTCGATGCGCTCCACCTCCTCGACAGCCGCGTCAAGGACCTCGACGGCGTCCTCCTTGAGGTTCTTCTTCGCCGCCTTGGGGTCGAGCTCGAGGTCCCCGTCCGCCGTCACAAGGAAGCGCAGCAGTCCGTCGGCGTCCCCGAGAGTCTTGATCCGGGTCTGCACCAGTTCCGCGGCGAAGGCGAACTTGTCGTCCGGGTAGTCCGCCGGGAATCCCTTGTACTCCTCCAGGTAGCTGCGCAGCCGGGCGGTGAAGTCCCCGAGGTCCAGCAGCCTGATGTGGTCGGCGTTGAGCGCCTCGAGCTTCTTCTGGTCGAAGCGGGCGGGGTTGGGCTTCACGTCGGCCACGTCGAAGTTCGCCACCAGCTGGTCCACACCGAAGACGTCCTCGTCCGCGGAGAGGGACCACCCCAGCAGGGAGAGGTAGTTCAGCATGCCCTCCGGGATGATGCCGTTGTCCCGGTGGTTGAACAGGTTGGACTCCGGGTCACGCTTGGACAACTTCTTGTTGCCCTCCCCCATCACGAACGGCAGGTGCCCGAAGACCGGCGTCGACTCCGCCACACCGATGCGCACCAACGCCTCGTAGAGGGCGAGCTGACGCGGGGTGGACGGCAGCAGGTCCTCGCCACGCAGAACGTGGGTGATCTTCATCAGGGCATCGTCCACCGGATTGACCAGGGTGTACAGCGGCTGCCCGTTCGAGCGCGCGACGACGAAGTCCGGCACGGTCGACCCGTCGACGACCATCTCGCCGCGGACCAGGTCGGTCCAGGTCCAGGTCTTCTGCTGCATACGCAGGCGCCACACCGGGGACCGCCCCTCGGCCTCGAAGGCGGCGACCTGCTCTGCGGTCAGGTCCCGGTCGAAGTTGTCGTAGCCGAGTTTCGGGTCCCGCCCGGCGGCACGGTGGCGCTCCTCGACCTCCTCGGCCGTGGAGTAGGCCGGGTAGACGTCGCCCGAGGCCTTGAGCTTCTCCAGCACCTCCGAGTAGATCTCCGTACGCTGCGACTGCCGGTAGGGGCCGTGGGGGCCGCCGGGCTCGCCCACACCCTCGTCCCAGTCCAGGCCGAGCCAGGTCAGGGAGTCGACGATGGCCTCATAGGACTCCTCGGAGTCCCGGGCGGCGTCGGTGTCCTCGATCCGGAACACCAGTGTGCCGCCGGTGTGCCGGGCGTAGGCCCAGTTGAACAGTGCGGTGCGGACCATACCGACGTGCGGGGTTCCGGTCGGCGAGGGGCAGAAACGTACGCGAACTTCACTCATGGTGTCCTATTTCACCACATCCACTCCCCCGCCACGTCCCCGGAGTACCCGGCGGCCCGCAGCGCACCCACCCAGTCGGCCAGCGGCAACCGGCCGGTCCCCGGTGCTCCCCGCCCAGGGTCGTCGGCGATCTGGACGTGCGCCGGGGCCACCGCCCGGTCGGTGCTCTCCAGGCTCTCCAGGCTCTCCAGGCTCTCCAGCCACGCCGGGACGTCGTCGGTCTGGCTGAGATGCCACAGGTCCGCGAGCAATGCAGTGTTGGCGATGCTGGTGACCACCCCACGGGCGTCGGCCACGGTGGTGACCGGGTAGTCGTCCAGACCGGCACTGGGCTCGATCAGGACCGTGCCCTGACCCCTCCCGGATGCGGTGTGCGCCACCGCGGCGATGTTGTCGAGCTGGTCGGGACCGAGCCGGCGCCCGCCCCGGCCGACGAGCAGGTTGAACCGGTCCGCCCCGGTGGCGTCGGCGAGCCGGGACATGGCGTCGAGGTGCGGTCGGCTCAGCGGCCCACGGTGCAGGACGCCCCGGTCGCCCGCCGGGAGATCCCCTCCCCAGTAGTTCACCGCGACGAGGGTGAGGCCGCGGCGGTCGAGCTCGGCCACCAGGTCGTCGATGTCACGCCCGGCGGGTTCAGGGGTGGTCCACGGCCACCACAGCTCGATCCGGTCCAGGCCGAGGGCGTCGGCCCTGCCCAGGTCGGGGTCCCCCTGCGGTCTGCCGATCGAGCAGTTCACGACGGTGGCCAGCTGCGGTGACATCGGTGTCGCCTCCAATCTTCAGGGGACCTCCCCCTCGTCCGGGTGCCGGATACGCCAATGTACCTGCCGCCACGGGCCGGCATCAGCGAGAATACGGGGCATGGCTGAATCTGGATCACCGCAGAGCCCTGACCCCCGTCCCGCCGCCGGTGTCGTCGCCGTCACCGGTGCCGGTGGAGGACTCGGCCGGACGTTCTGCGTCGCCCTCGCCGCCGCGGGGTGGACCGTCGCCGCGCTGGGGCGTACCCGCGCGACCCTGGAGGAGACCGTCACCGCCTGCACGGGGGACGGTCACCTCACCGTGGTCTGCGACGTGACCGACGAGGCGTCGGTCACCGCCGCCGTCGACCACCTCACCGGCCGCCTCGGCGGGCTGGACCTGCTGGTGAACAACGCCGGCGTCCCCGGTGCGACGGGCCGGATCGACACCGTGGACCCCGCCGCCTTCGAGGAGACGGTACGCACGAACCTCACCGGCACCTTCCTGTGCACCCGTGCGGCCTTCGCGTGGATGGCCGCGCACGGTGGCGGACGGATCATCAACAACGGCTCCATCGCCGCCCACGCCCCTCGTGCCGGCGCCGCCGCCTACGCAGCGTCGAAGGCCGCGGTGGCGTCGCTGACCGTCTCCACGGCACTGGACGGACGGGACGTGGGGATCACCGCCACCGAACTCGACATCGGCAACGCCCGGACCCCGTTGCTGGAGACCTTCACCACCGGCTCCTCCTGCGGCACCTCCCCCGAGCCCACCTTCGACGCCACCGAGGCCGGCCGTCTACTGGTCAGCGTGGCGCAGATGCCGCCCGGGGTGAGCGTGGACCGGATCACCGTGACCGCCGCGGGCATGCCGTACCTGGGTCGCGGCTGAATACCGGGGCCGTGTCCCCCGCCCTCGTGCGCCCGGTAATTTCTGTTTGTTTCCCACCCCTGAGTACGGTGGTTATGTGATCAATAACGATCGCCCGTCAACAGCGCCGGACTTCCTCCTCTCCCGCGCGTCGGGCAGTATCCGCACCCAGGGGACACGCGCGTCCTTCCCCGATCCGTTCGAGGCTGCGACGGCACTGCGTGACGGCAGTGCGCGCCTGGTCGTCGGTGCCGTGCCCTTCGACACCGCCAACCGCGCGGCCCTGACCGTCCCGGGGACGGTCGTGGAGACCGAGGGGCCGCTGGAACCGCCCGCCTACTACCGCGGCCGGGAGCTCGGCGACCAGCTGGAGGTCGTCAACGTCCACCCGTTGACCAGCTCAGATGAGCACCAGTCGACGGTGGCCGCCGCCATCGAGACGATGCACAACACACCGTTGCGCAAAGTGGTGCTCGCCCGTGCCGTGGACATCCAGTTCGCCGAGGAGGTCGACCCGCTGCTCATCGCCGCCCGGTTGATCGACCTGTCCGCCCACCGCGACGGCTTCGCCGTGGACCTCTCCGCCACGGGCCGGTCGGACGACCGCGGCACCATGCTCGTCGGATCGTCCCCCGAAGTGCTGGTCCGCAGGCGCGGGACCACCGTGGAGGCCCGCCCCCTGGCCGGGTCCGCCGCCCGCCTGGCCGACCGTCAGGCCGACGAGACTGTCGGGCGGATGCTGCGCGACTCCACCAAGGACCTCACCGAGCACGAACTCGTGGTGGACCACTACCGGCAGGTGCTCGGCGGGGTCTGCACGGAACTGTCGATCCCGGACGCGCCGCAGCTGATCAAGACCAACGAGATGTGGCACCTGGCCACACCGGTGCGTGGCACACTACCCGACCTCAACTTCTCCGCCCTGGACCTGGCGCTGATGCTGCACCCGACGCCGGCGGTCGGCGGGACCCCCACCGACGCCGCGATCGGCATCATCGACGAGGTCGAGGAGCCGCGGTGCTTCTACGCCGGATTCGTCGGCTGGTGCAACGACGCAGGTGACGGCGAGTACATGGTCAGCATCCGCTGTGCGGAGGTGGCCGGGGCCACCGCGCGGGCGTGGGCCGGCGGCGGTGTGATCGCCTCGTCCTCTCCCTCAGCGGAGGCTGCGGAGACGACGGCGAAACTCCAGACCGCGCTGCGTGCACTCAACGTGCCCGCCGCGATGCGCGCGGTCTGAGGAGGAGACCGGTCAGTACCGGTCAGTACGCCTCGACAGGGTTGACCAGGTGGCCGAGACCGGGGATCTCGATGTCGATCGTGTCACCCGGGACCATCTCGGCGGTGCCGGCCGGTGAGCCCGTGCAGATGACGTCGCCCGGCAGCAGGGTGAATGCCTGGGACACCCACTCCACGATCTCCGGGATCGACTTGATCATCTGGTCGGAGTTGGAGTCCTGCTTGGTCTCCGTCTCCCCGTCGTGGGTCAGGTGGGCCTTGATAGGCAGGTTCGTCAGGTCTGCGAAGTCGGGGTCCGTCTCGATCCACGGCCCCAGCGGGCAGAAGCTGTCCAGGCCCTTCGCACGAGACCACTGGCCGTCGGCGAACTGCAGGTCCCGCGAGGAGACGTCGTTGACGATGGTGAACCCGAGGACGACGCTCTTCCAGTCGTCCCGCTTGACGTCCTTGCAGGGCTTGCCGATGACGATGGCGAGCTCACCCTCGAACTCCACGCGGGTGGCCCACTCCGGCTTCCGGATCGGCGCACCGGTGCCCACCACGGCCGTCGGCGGCTTCAGGAACAGCGTCGGCGGCAGGTGCTCGGCGGACTTGTTGAAGACCTCCTTGACGTGGTCGGCGTAGTTACGGCCCACGGCGACGACCTTGGAGGGAAGGATCGGGGCGAGCAGGCGTACCTCGTCGAACGACCAGGTACGCCCGGTGAACTCAGGCTCCCCGAAAGGGTGGCCGGCGATCTCGCGGCAGGTTGCCCCGGTACCGTCGGCCTCTCCCCCCTCCAGCGTCACGAAGGCCATACCTTCAGGGTGTGCGATGCGCGAAATTCTCATGGTCACTTAGCTTACAGAGGAAAACAGGGGCCGCTGAGGCCGCCCCCGTCTATACTTGCGCGGACCGCAGCGTCGAATAGGGGGACCGGCCGTTCGCCGGGGAGGTCATCGCGAGGAAGAGTTCGGCACAGGACAATGCGTCCGTCACGGCCCGGTGCGGCGGGTAGGACGGCAGCCCGTACCGTTCACGGAGCCGTGGCAGCCGAAGATCCTCGCCGCGCGGGTGGACCAAGTCCCGTTCCATCCGGCGCCGCGCCAGGGCGTAGGTGTCCAGGGTGGGGACCGCCAACCCGGCACCGAACACCGACCGGCACGCCGCGGAGAGGAAGTCCTCCTCGATGGTGGCGAAGTGCGCCAGCATCGCCCGGCCCGCCAGAGCCTCGAGCAGCTCGGCGAGGGCGTCCTCCAGTGGGACACCGGCCTCGACCATGTCGTCGGTGAGACCGTGCACCGTGGCGGACTGGCCGACACCGTCGCCGTCGTCCTGGGCGCCGGAGATGACCACCTCACGGGCCCCGGCCAGGACGATCCGTGGCCCGTCCATCGGCACCCAGCCGATGGACAGCAGACGGTCGGTGGCCAGGTCGAGTCCCGTCGCCTCGACGTCGACGGCGAGAATCGGGAGGTCCTCCAGCCGGGTGGAGCCCGACGGCGGGGCGACCCCGTAGAAATCCGCCAGCGCACCGGTGGCCCGTCGCCTCTCCCACAGTCTGCGCAGCCGGCTCATGTGTTCCTCACCGGGTACTTGACCGCCAGGGAGGTCTGGATGCCCTTGATGATGCCGAAGGCGTCGCGGAGATTCTCCCGGTCCAGTTTGCCCAGCGAGTCCGGGTCGATGCGGTAGTTCGCCTCCTCGCCGCTGCGCAACTGGCCGGCCTGGTGTCGCAGCGACAGGGCCTTGAGGAAGTTGAATGCCTCCGTGAGGTCGCGGGCGGCCTTCTGGGTCAGCACACCCTTGGCTGCGGCCTGGGCGAGCCGCTGGTGCGTACCCACCGCCTTGACACCTCCCATCAACGCGTACAACCGTGCGATCTGGACGATCGGCGCGGTGCCGCCGGCCTTGACGTCGAGGGTGTTCCGGTAGTCCCCGCCCCGCTGGACGACGAGGCCGCGGAAGATGCCCAGAGGTGTCTCCGTGCGTGCCGCCAGCGCGGCGAGTCGGGCGTGGAAGCGCGAGGAGCTGCGTGCCAGCGCCACCGAGTAGCGGTGGACCTGGTCGGCGAGCTCGCGCGCACCGTAGATCGGGCGCATGTCGAAGAAGGTCTGGGCGTTGAGCAACGCGTCCGGGTGCGGGGCGGTGACCCAGGTGTGGAAGGAGTCCTTCCACTGGTCGACCGTCATCCGCCAGGCGGGGTTCATCGCCATCATGTCGCCCGGGCACAGCCGCTGCCCCGCATCCCCGAGGCCGGTGCAGACCATCCGCCCGAGTTCGGCGAAGTACTCGCCGTGCAGGTCCTCGTCGTAGGAGTTGTGCAGGACCAGGCCGTTGTCCTGGTCCGAGGAGAAACCGACGGCGCGGCGAGCCTGGGACCCGAGCACGATGAACGCGTAGGGCACCGGTGGCGGGCCGAGCCTCTCCTCCGCCAGGACGAGCAGTCGCCGGGCCAGCGAGTCCAGGCACACGGTCAGGATCTCGCTGACCTCTTCGGCCGAGGCACCACGGCTGATGAAACCACTGGTCATCTCAGCGGTGTCCTTGACGATGCTGCGCATCTGCTCGGCGTCGGTGGCCTTGACCAGGTCGGCGGTCAGGTAGATCGGGTCGTTGCGCAGTGCACGCATGATGTCCGACGCCGAGATCACCCCCGTCACCCCGTCGCCCCCACCGTCCAGCCCGCCGACGACGGGCAAGTGGTGGACGCCCTGCTCACTCATCATGAGCATCGCCTCGAAGGCCGTGGTGTCGGCGGTGGTGGAGAAC
Organism: Corynebacterium sp.; assembly: GCF_022712195.1. Classification (GTDB taxonomy): domain Bacteria; phylum Actinomycetota; class Actinomycetes; order Mycobacteriales; family Mycobacteriaceae; genus Corynebacterium. The sequence continues at coordinate 117,936 of NZ_JALAGY010000076.1, forward strand.
GGGTCACGGGTCATCACCCCGGACACCGGCGTGTCGGTGTCGACGCCCTCGGCGATCACCCGGTTGCGAAGGTCACGGTCGGTGATGATGCCGACCAGCTCATTGCCTGCCACCGGCGGCAGCAGGGACGCCACGCCCCCGCCGTCCGTGTCGTCCGTGTCGTCCGCGCCGTCCGCCGTGTCCGAGATCACCGGCAGACAGGAGATGCCGTTCTCGCTCATGAGCTGCGCCGCCTCACGAACCGTCGCCTCACAGTGCACGGAGACCGGGTCACGGTCCACCAGGTCACCGACCCTGGTCCGTAGGGCGTCCGACCCGGAGCGCACGCTCAGTCTCTCCGCAGCGGCCCGGATGCGTTCGGAGACGCCGGCGAAGTAGCGGGCGACCTCGGGGTTGCGCTCGATCAGCCCGCGGACCTCCTCGCGCTCCATCGTGAGCAGGAGGCTGTCCTCGACGGCGATCATCGTGTAGCGCGACGGGCCGGGCTCCGCCCCGAAGCCGCCCTTCGTGACGATCGTGGAGTGCCCGAAGAACCGTCCGGTGCCCCGCCTGTCGAGCAGGACGTCCTGACTGTCGAGCACGTCGACGGCCCCTGAGCGGATCACGTACAGGGTGTCGTTGGGCTCCCCGGCGGTGATCACCGTCTCGCCGCGGCGGACGTAGATGATCTCCATCTTGAAGGGCAGGGCGTCCAGCTCGTCGTCGGGAAGATGACTGAAGGGTTCGTGCTCGCTGAGGAACTTCCGCACCTCGTCCAGTTCCACACTCATGGTCGGCAAGTCTATGGACCGGCGGCCGGACGCCGCCCGGCCAGCCCCGATCCGGGGGTATATGCAACAAGTTTCACATCAATCCGTGTGCTAATCCCGCCAGGCGCTGTGACCTGGATTACCCTGTCTGGCATGGCACTGGAACACGCGATCATGATCTCCCTGGCCGAACGGCCGGGGACCGGTTATGAGCTGGGACGACAGTTCGCCACATCCCTGGGCCACTTCTGGCCCGCCACCCGACAGCAGATCTACCGCACCCTCGCCCGGCTGCACGACGACGGACTGGTGACATGTCGCGATGTCGCCCAGGACGGCCGGCCGGACAAGAAGATCTACACCCTCGCCCCCGCCGGGAGGACGGCGCTGCACGACTGGATCTCCGAACCGTCCGAGCTGATGAAGATCCGCGACGACCTGTCGGTGAAGATCCGCGGCGCCGAGCACGGGGACCTCGGCGACGTCCTCGCCGACATCGGCAGGCACCGGGACGCCCACCGGGAACGGCTCCGGCTCTACCGCAGCTACGAACGCACCCAGTTCCCCGAAGTCGCCGACGCCGCACCCGGCGCGCTCACCGGACGACGGCTGCACCAGCACCTCGTCCTGCGCCTGGGCATCCGGCTGGAGCACACGTTCGTGGACTGGTGCACCGAAGTACTCGACGCGCTCTCCCCCGACACCCACGACACCCACGACAACCGAGAAGGACAGTGAACCCCCGTGACAGACTCAGTGACGACCCCGCGCCCCTCCGCCGACTCCCCGTAC
>NZ_JALAGY010000077.1 GCF_022712195.1 Corynebacterium sp.
CCCTGCGTTTCTCCCCTCTGGTAGGGTGGGGGGGGGGTGGGGGTGTGGTGGGGGGGGGTGGGGGGTGACGCGGTCCCGGCGGGCGAACAGGCGGTCACGCAGGGTGCCGGGGGTGTGGCCGGTGGGGTACTCGCCGCGCTCCTGCAGGACCGGGACGACATGGTCGACGACGTCCCGGAAACTGCCCGGGGTCACGGCGTAGGCGAGGTTGAACCCGTCGACGCCGGTGACGTCGACCCAGTGCTCCAGCTGGTCGGCGACGCTCTCGCCGGAACCCACGACCACCGGGCCGAGACCGCCGATGCCGCCGAACTCGGCGAGCTCACGCACGGTCCATTCCGCACCCTGGTCACCAGAGGCGCTCTGGAAGGCGGCGACGGCCGAACGGATCGCGTTGGACTCGATGCCGGTCACCGGGTCGTCCAGGTCGAAGGACGAGAAGTCCACGCCCATCCACCCGGACATCAGGGCCAGCGACCCCTCCGGGTCGACGTAGCTGCGGTACTCCCGGGCCTTGGCCCGCGCGGCCTCGTCGGTGCTGTCGGTGATCACGGTGAGCAGGGCGTAGACCACCACGTCGTCCCGGGACCTGCCGGCGTCGTGCAGCTTGCGGGTCAGCGTCTCCACGACGCCGGCGAGCTTCTGCGGTGTCGGCGCCGCGACGAACACCGCCTCGGCGTGGGTGGCGGCGAAGGTGCTCCCACGGTCGGACGCCCCGGCCTGGAAGATCACCGGTGTGCGCTGCGGCGACGGAGCGGACACGTGGATACCCGGAACGGTGTAGTGGACACCCCGGTGGTCGACAGGGTGGACCTTCCCCGGGTCGGTGTAGACCCCGCCCACCGGGTCGGCGCGCACGGCGTCGTCCTCCCACGACCCCTCCCACAGCTTGTAGAGGACCTCGAGGTACTCGTCGGCGTGGTCGTAGCGGGCGTCGTGCTCGAAGGTGTCGAGCTGCCCACGCGACTGCGTGTTCTCCGCCGCGGAGGGGAGGTAGCCGGTGACCACGTTCCACCCCAGACGGCCGCCCGTGAGCTGGTCGAGCGTGGTGACACGGCGCGCGAACGGGACCGGGTGCTCGAAGGCGGTGCCGGTGGTCAACCCGAACCCGAGGTGCTCGGTCACCGTGGCCATCGCGCTGACCAGGGGGAGCGGGTCAGCGACCGGGACCTGCGCCCCGGAGCGCAACGCCGCCTTCGGTGACGCCCCGTATAGGTCGTAGACGCCGAGGACGTCGGCGAGGAAGATGCCGTCGAAGAGGCCCTCCTCCAGCGTCTGCGCCAGCCCGGTCCAGTAGCCCAGGTCCGTGTACCGGTGTGACTGGTCGTCCGGGTGGCGCCACAGCCCCGGCGACTGGTGCACCAGGCAGTTCATCTCGAAGGCGTTGAAGCGGATGCGCCGCGCCGGCACCGTGCCGCGCCCCTCCGGTGTCCCGGCGCTCATGCCGCGACCTCGCGGAAGGCCGCGGCGAGGCTGCGGACGTCCTCCGCGGTGCGCAGGACCACTGCGGGGGAGGGGTCGGAGAAGAGACTGAACAGTGCGCTGGCGGTGGCCGGGTCCGTGGCGGCGGAGGCGAAGAACTCCTGCGCCACCTCCTCGAACACCGGGTCGCCGAGGAACAGGGACGTCACCTCCACCCCGGCCTCGGCATGGTCCAGCCAGTGCTGCTCGAAGAGCCCGGTGAGCAGGTCCTCGTCCCAGTCGCGCCCCTCGGCGAGGGCGTCACGCAGACCGTCGCGCAGGGCGGCCACCTGGTAGGTGCCGAGCTGGGCGCCCTGTCCGGCGATCGGGTCGACGGCGACGGAGGTGTCGCCCAGGGTGGCGACGAGGTGCCCGCCCGCCGTGCGTGCGGTCGGGCGGCGCACCCGTGGGGTGACCGCCCCCTTGAGCCAGGAGTGCGGGTCGGACCCGATGGGGCGCAGCCGGTCGATGTCGTCGGCGACGTCCGGGAACTCCCGGCGGTGCAGGTCCTTCAGGATCTCCAGGGCCTGAGGTGCGCTGGTCGCCGACCAGAACGCCTCCTCGGTCGGGGTGCCCGGCCGGGCCCACGCCAGGATCACCCAGGTGTCTGTGCCCTCTGTGCCCTCTGTGCCCTCTGGGCCGTCGGGGTCTCCGGTGGCGGCGTCCTTGTGCAGGTGCGGGCCCACGAAGATCTCGCCCTCCTCGTGCAGGGACAGCAGGCCACCGGGCACGGTACTCCCGCGACCGCGGAAGACGTGGTCCGCGGGGAGCCCCCGCGCCGTCACCGTCAGCAGGTGGCGCTGCGCGGCGTCGTAGGGGGTGCGGTCGGCGTCGACCTCGAAGAGCTCCGCGAGACCGGACTTCCCGGTGGCGACGAAGGTGAGGTCGTGGTCGGCGGCGATGGAGTCCAGCGAGTCCGGGGTGACGTCCCCGACGATGAAACGGCCGGACGCTCCGTCGAGGAACTCCCCGAGCCGGTCGTCGGCACGCAGCCGGGGGTCCACGGACTGCGCCTCGTAGGTGAACCGGGCGGTGAACGAGGCCTCCGGCGGGGCGCCGGCGATGCCCACCGAACTCGCGCTGAGGTGGGCGGCGGGGTTCGCCGCGTAGCGGTCGGCGGTGATGGTGCGGTCGGGCTCCCGGGAATCGCCGAAGAGGATGGCGGTGCCGGTGGCGGGCACGTCGTCACGCAGCGCGGAACGGGAACGGTTGCTGTAGAGGTCCACCCGCCAGCCCTGGCGTCGGAAGGCCAGGGCGGCGTTGACACCGGTGAGGCCGGCGCCGATGACGGCGATGGACGGGGTGGAGGGGGTCGTCGGTGCGGATGCTGGTTCTGGTGTGGTTGTCATGCCCCGGGATGGTAGGAACGCCGGCCGCGGGGCGACACCGTTCGTCACGGACCGTGGCGAACTCTTGACCGGGCAGGCGTCCCGGGGTAACACGCGACGCGCGCGGTGACTGTCGACCGGAGTTTCCGGGCCGTCGGACAGGGAGTAGGTTTGCAGGGGTTCTGGCGGCACGACCACGGCCGACCATGGCCGACCACGGCCGACCATGGCCGACCACGGCCGGACGACAGGACCACGAGACGACACGACAGCGCAGGAGGACGGTAAGGGTGGCCGACAGCAGCCGGGCAGACAGTGGGGCGGACGCGCAGGAGGGACGCCGCGTGCGGCGCCTCCCGGGAGGTCCGGCGGTCCCGGTGGTCCTCGCGTTCGTCGCCGTCGCGGTCGCCGCAGTGAACCTGCGCGCCGGGATCGCCTCGCTCGGACCGGTGCTCTCCGACGTCCTGGACGCCTTCGGCACATCCACCTCCTACGCCGGCCTGATCACCGCCCTGCCGGGGGTGCTCTTCGGCGTGATGGGACTGTGCGCGGTGCCGCTGGCACGGCGCCTGGGGCTCAGCCGCACGATCGTCACCGGAATGGTCGTGTCGCTGGTGGGCCTGGCGGTGCGTCCGTGGGTGGGGACGATGGCCGTGTTCATCGTGCTCACCGGCCTGGTGGTCGCGGGTATCGCCCTGGGCAACGTGCTGATCCCGGCCTGGGCGAAGAACTACGGCGGACGCCGGACCGTGGCACTGATGACGGTCTACAGCGCCCTGCTCGGGGTCTCGGGTGCCGTCGGCCCGCTGTCGGTGCTGTGGTTCGACGGGGCCGACGCCTGGAAGTGGGCGCTGTTCGTGTGGGCGTTCCTGTGCATGGTCCAGGTGCTGGTCTGGGTGGTCGTGGCGCTGCGCACCGGGTCCGACTTCCCCGGAGCCGGGAAGGGTACCGGGGGCGACAGTGGCACAGAAGGCACAGAAGGCCCAGAAGGCCCAGAAGGCCCAGGGCGCGCTGACGCGATCCCCTCGGCACTGCCGCAGCCGACCCCGGAGGAGGTCGGGGTCCTGACCCGGGCCTCCCTGTGGCGCGCACCGACCGCGGTGTTCCTCACCCTGTTCTTCGGTGTCCAGGCGATGAACGCCTACCTGCAGATGGGCTGGCTGCCGCAGATCTACGTCGACTCCGGGGTCTCCCGGGACGTGGGCAGCGTTGCCCTGGCGATGATCGGCGCCTTCAACATCCTCGGCGGCATCGTGATGCCCACCGTCATCGACCGGGCGCGCAGTCTCGCCCCGTTCCCGCTGGTCTTCGCACTGCTGACCGCCGGAGGCTACCTGGGGATCCTGCTCGCGCCGACGGCCGCGCCGCTGGCGTGGGCGGCGATGCTCGGGCTCGGCGGCTTCTGCTTCCCGACGGCGATCGCGCTGATCACCGCGAGGAGCCGGTCCTCCCTGGTGACAGCGCGGTTGTCCGGCTTCGTCCAGCCGATGGGGTACTTCATCGCCGGGATCGGCCCGTTCCTCATCGGCCTGGTGCACGGCCGCACCGGTGACTGGTCCGGGATCCTGGTGGCGCTGGTGGTCATCGCCGTGCTGATGGGGGTGCTCGGGGTACGGGCCGGGAAGAACACCCTGATCGACGACGAACTGCTCGCCACCCGCTGAGCGAGCCCCGCTTTCCGCTCACCGGGAGCGGAACTGTGGGGCGAAAAGTAGACAGAGTGGTTCACTCTTGCCATGCCACGACACGATGAACCCCCACAGACCACTGACCGTCCCGAACTGACATTCCACTGGTACCTGCCGCCCTTCGTCGACTCGCGCTACGTCGTCGGCGGCGGCCCCGGCGGCAGGGTCGCCGCCCACGGGCGGCACGGCCTGCCCGACCGGCCCGTCGACAGCAGGTACCTCACCCAGCTGGCCCTCGCCGCCGAACAGAACGGCTTCGAGAGCGTCCTCATCCCGGTGGGCCTGTGGTGCGAGGACCCCTGGATCGTCGCCACCAGCCTCCTCGGCGCCACCGACCGGCTGAAGTTCCTCGTCGCCGTACGGCCCGGACTCGCCACCGCCCTCAAGGAGGCGCAGTCGGCCGCCACCTTCCAACGGCTCTCCGGCGACCGCCTCCTGGTCAACGTCGTCACCGGCGGAGAACCGGTCCAGCAGCTCGCCAGCGGTGACCGGCTGCCCAAGGCCGAACGCTACGAACGCACCGGGGAGTACCTCGAGGTGTGGAAGAGACTCTGGACCTCAGCTGACCCGGTCACCTACGCCGGACGCCACGTCGACATCGAGGGGGCGCGGCTCCCGGTCCGTCCGGGCACCGTCCCTCCGGTGTACTTCTCCGGTTCCTCCCCGGAGGCCGTGCGCGTCGCCGCCGAGCACGCCGACACCTACCTCACCTGGGGTGAACGTCCGCAGGACGTCGGTGCCAAACTCCGCGCCCTGCCCGGGGCGCGCGGTGGACTGCGCGTCCACGTCATCGCGCGGGACACCACGGAGGAGGCCTGGGACGCCGCCGCCCGCCTGCTGACCCACGTCTCCGCGTCCGACGTCCGCGCCGCCCAGGAGGCGATCGCCGCCTCCGAGTCGGAGAGTCAGCGCCGGATCGCCGAACTCCACGGCCGCGGATCGGCCTTCCGCGCGGGGGACGACGTCCGGGCACTGCAGATACACCCGGGCCTGTGGACGGGGGTGGGACTGGTCCGCGGCGGGGCGGGGACCGCGCTCGTCGGCTCCTACGAGGAGGTCGCCGACCTCGTCGTCGAGTACCAGCGGCAGGGCGTCACCGAGTTCGTGCTGTCGGGCTACCCGCACCTGGAGGAGACCTACCACGTCGGGGAGGGTGTCGTCCCGGCACTCCGCCGCCGCGGCTACCCGGTCACCAACCACGGGGGACCCCTGGTCAGCGAAGACACCGGGCAGCAGGAGGCGAAGAGCGCATGAGGAGGACCACGACCACCGGCGGCGTCACGCTCGTCGCGTTGAGCTCGCTCACCGCACTGGCCGTCAGCGGCTGCAACGCCGTCGGCGAGGACACCGGGTACGACGAGACCGCCGCGATCTCCCAGACCGTGGACAAGGACACCGTGCTGCGCATCGGTGACCCCCGCACCGAGGCCGTGCTCGAGGCCTCCGGACTGATCGACGAACTGGACTTCACCCCGGAATGGGCGAACATCGACGGCGGCCCGAAGACCCTCGAGGCCTTCCGCGCCGATGCACTGGACGTCGGCGCGGTCGCCGACATCCCGCCGCTGTTCGCGACATGGACGAACACCCCCGTGCGGGTCGTCGCCGCCCGCCGCACCGTCGACCCGTTGGAGCACCCCACCTACGAGCTGGGAGTCGCGCCCGGTGCCGACGTCCGCGACATCTCCGACCTCAAGGGCAAACGCATCGCCTACAGCCCGGGGCAGGCGCAGGGGGCCCTGGTGCTGCGCGTCCTGGAGGAGGCCGGCCTGTCCCAGGACGACGTCGACCTGGTGGAGCTGCAGAGCACCGACGACACCTTCGTCAACGTCATCGCCAAGGGTGAGGTGGACGTCGCTCCGCTCGGCATCTCCCAGGCACGCTCCTACCTGGCGAAGTACGGGCAGGACGGGGCGAGCACCGTGCCACCCGGCGTGCCCGACGACCCCTGGCACCTGTACGTGCCGACGAAGACCCTCCAGGACGAGAAGAAGACCGCCGCACTGAGGCAGTACGTGCAGGTGTGGAACAAGCTGACCCCGTGGATCAACGACCACCGGGAGCAGTTCGCCGACCTCTACCTCGTAGACCGGCAGGGACTGTCGGAGGAGGACGCCCGCTACGTCGTCGACCGGCAGGGGGACTTCACCGTCCCGGAGAACTGGGACGGGCTGATCAGCGAACACCAGGAGACAGCGGACCTGCTGTCGAGGGAACAGGACCATCCGGAGATCGACGTCGAGGACATCTACGACCGTCGGTTCGAACCCGAGGAGTTGGCGGCATGACCACCACACTGGAACACGTACACCACACGGCCCACGAGGCCGACCCGTCGGCCGGCGGCCTCGGGACACCACCGGCGGGGCGGAGCGCGGACGCGGCGCAGGCCGACGTCCGTCCCCTCCGCCGCAGCTACGGCCCCGGAGGACGCCTGCGGTTCGGACGCGGCCTGGGGGTCCTTGTCCTCCTGCTGGTCTGGACCGTCGGTTCGGCCACAGGTCTGATCGACCCACGGATCCTCGCCGCACCCTGGCAGGTCGCCACCGCCGCCGGTGAGCTCGTGGGGACCGGGCGCCTGCAGGAGTCCCTGCTGGCCTCGTTGACCCGGGCCGGGGCGGGTATCGCCCTGGGGGTCGTCGCCGGCGTAGCCCTGGCGGCCGTGGCGGGGCTGTCCCGCTGGGGAGAATCGCTGATCGACGGTCCGGTGCAGGTCAAGCGGTCGATCCCGACCCTGGCCCTGATGCCTCTGCTGATCCTCTGGTTCGGCATCGGTGAAGAGATGAAGGTCACCACGATCGCACTCGCCACCCTGATCCCGGTGTACATGAACACCTTCGACGGTCTGCGTTCGATCGACCGGAGGTTCGTGGAACTCGCCAGCACCCTGGAGGTCAGCCGGGCGGAGTTCCTCCGCCGGGTGATCCTGCCCGGGTCGATGCCCGGGGTGGTCCTGGGGTTGCGCTACGGCGTGACCGCCGGCCTGCTGGCGCTGGTGGTCGTGGAACAGGTGAACACCACCTCCGGGCTGGGGTACATGATCACCCTGGCGTCGAACTACGGCCAGACGGAGATCATCGTCGTCGGACTGGTGACCTACGCGGTGCTCGGCGTCACCGCAGATGCCGTTCTCCGCGCAGTGGGAAGGAGGGCCCTGTCATGGCGACGCACGATCAGCTGACAGGCACGGTGAAGGTACGCGACCTGCACCGGTCCTTCGACGGCGGCACCGACATCCTCTCCGGGGTCGACCTGGACATACGGGCCGGCGAGTTCGTGGCGCTGCTGGGACGCAGCGGCTCGGGCAAGTCGACGCTGCTGCGGGCCCTGGCCGGACTCGACGGTGACGTCGCCGGCAGTGGCGTGGTCGAGGTGCCGGACCGGGTGTCCGTGGTCTTCCAGGACTCCCGGCTGGTGCCCTGGCTGCGCGTGGCGCAGAACGTCTCCTTCGGACTGCCCTCAGGTGCCGGGACCGGCCGGAAGGTCGGGGAGGCACTGTCGGAGGTCGGCCTGGCCGGCCGGGAACGGGCCTGGCCGGTCGAGCTCTCCGGCGGTGAGCAGCAGCGTGCCGCGCTGGCCCGGGCACTGGTCCGGGAACCGGAGCTGCTGCTGGCGGACGAGCCTTTCGGGGCGTTGGACGCGCTGACCAAGATCCGGATGCACGGCCTGCTCCGGGACCTCGTCGCACGGCACCGTCCGTCCGTGCTGATGATCACCCACGACGTCGACGAGGCGCTCGCGCTCGCCGACCGGGTGGTCGTCCTGAAGGACGGACGGTTGAGCCACCAGTGCGTGACCGCCGGGGCAGACCCGGCCGAGCTGCGCCGGCGTCTGTTGGGTGAGCTCGGGGTGGAGGTGGCGGTGCAGTAGTCACCGGAGCCGTACCCGGCCGCTGTCTCACGGCCGCGGCCGGCCCTCGATCCAGTAGGCCACCCAGTCGACGAAGGCCGTGTCGACACCCCACTCGTCGACGGCGATGCCGCGCACGGTCTTCGCCAGCCCGGCCTCACCGCTGGCCCACACGTACTCCACGGCGGTGCCGGGATGCCCGTCGCCGGCCGCCTGCCGGAGATGCGCGGCCACGGCCTCCGCCTCCATGCCGGGGGAGGTGTAGATGATCCGCAGGGAACCGACCCGCTCGGACCAGTCCTCGGCCAGGCCGCTCTCCAGGTCGTCGGGGGAGTGGGCCACGACCACCAGGTGGTACCTCGACAGGTCGTCGGGGTGGTGGTCCTCGGTGAACTCCAGGATGGTGCGCAGCGCGGGCACCGCCGACGGGTCGGCGACGAACAGGGGACGTTCGGCGTGGCGGATCCAGATGGCGTTGCACAGCCAGACGCCGGCGGTGGCGCCGGGACGGGCGGCGGCGACCCACTCCGCACCGGGACCGGGGTGGTCGTCGTGCATCACCACGTCCACGTCGATCTCCCCGTCCTCCTGGCGCAGGTGCCTCACGGTGTACCAGCGCAACCCGGGGCGGACGTCCTCGTCGATCGCGGCGACGGCGGCCCGGATGTTCCGTCCGGCGGTGTCGAAGGGCTCGAAGTCCCGGCCGTCCTGCGGCATGAGCAGACCGAAGAACTCGTCGGGGCCGGTGAGCTCCAGGTTCCGGAATTCCGGGGAAGCCAGTGTGAGCCGTCGCAGGTTCGGGGTGACCAGGTCGTTGGCGGTCACGGTGACCTCGACAAGCCGTCCGCCGAACTCGTCGGCGGGTTCGGTGCCCTCGGAGGGGTCACGTCGGGGATGTTCGCGCAGCTCGGTGTCGCGGACGGCGGTGACAGGTGTGGTGGCCATGGTGGTGCGTCCTCCAGTGGGTGCGTTACGTGACCGGATCGCCCGGGTTTTCGCCCGGGTTCTCGCCGAGGTGGTCGCCGGTCTCGGGCGGGGCGGACGGGACGATCAACGGACCGCCGACGACGGGGTCCTCGATGACCACGGCGTCGAGGTCGAAGACCTCCTTGAGCAGGCGGGAGGTGATGATCTCCCCGGGGCTGCCCGCGGCCTCCACAGCACCGTCGCGCATCACCACCAGGTGGTCAGAGTAGCGCACGGCGAGGTTGAGGTCGTGCAGCACCATCACCACGGTACGGTCGAGCCGCCTGCGGAGCTCGCGCACCAGGTCGAGGACCTCGATGGAGTGGGAGAGGTCCAGGTAGGTGGTCGGCTCGTCGAGGAACAGGACGTCGGTCTGCTGTGCCAGCACCATGGAGATCCACACCCGTTGGCGCTGCCCGCCGGACAGGGAGTCCACCGGGCGGTCGGCCAGGTCGGCCACCGACGTCATCTCCAGGGCCGCCATGACCTCCTCCTCGTCCGTGGACGACCACTGCCTTATCCAGCTCTGGTGTGGGTGGCGGCCCCGGGACACCAGGTCCGAGACGACGAGACCGGGCGGGGCGACCGGCGACTGCGGCAGGACGCCGATGATCTTCGCGAGGTCCTTGCGCTTCATCGTGCCGATGTCGGTGGCGTCGAGGTGGACGTCGCCGGAGCGGGCGGGCAGCAGTCGGGCCAGGGACCGCAGCAGGGTGGACTTGCCGCAGCCGTTGGGTCCGATGATCGTGGTGACACTGCCGCCGGGGATGCTCAGCGTCAGGTCGTCGATGACCGGGGTGCCTTTGCCGTAGCCCACGGTGAGGCCGGTGGCGGTGATGGTGTTGGTCTGGGTTCGGGTCTGGGTGCTCATTCGGTGGAGGCCCTCCGGTTGTTCTGGACGAGGAGGTAGATCAGGAACAGTCCGCCGACCGCGGAGGTCAGCAGCCCCACGGGCAGCTCGACGGGCAGGAGCGACTGGGTGGCCATGTCGGCGAGCACCAGCAGGCAGGCGCCGAACAGCGCGGACGCGAGGAGGGGTGGGGTCGGTCGTCCGCAGAGCCGTTGGGCGATCTGCGGTGAGACGAAGGCGACGAAGCCGATGGGGCCCGCGGCGGAGACGGCGACGGCGGCCAGCGCGACGGAGAACACCAGCAGCGCGACCTGCACCCCGGTGACGTTCTGGCCGAGGGACCGGGAGACGTCCGGGCCCAGGACACCGGCGAGCAGCTGGAAGGAGATCCACGCGAAGACCGGTGTCCCGACGAGGACGAGGATGATCACCGGCAGCGCCCGGGTCCAGTTCGTGGCGTTCAGTGAACCTGACAGCCACAGTTGCGCCGTCGCGGCGTCGCGGAGGTCGGCGCGGGTCATCAGGAAGTTGATGTAGGCCATCAGCAGCGCCGAGATGATGATGCCGGAGAGCACCAGCCGGAAAGGGTCCATCCCCCGGCGGTAGGCGAGGATCCAGATCGCCAGCCCGGTGAGCAGCCCGCCGGCCAGTGCGGCGACGGGGATGCCGACACCCGAGAGCCACCCGACCAGTCCACCGGAGGCGCCCCCGCCCAGCACGATGATGGTGACGGCCATGGCGGAGGCGCCGGTGGTGATTCCGAGGATGTCGGGGCTGGCCAGCGCATTGCGGGTGACTGACTGGGTGAGCGCGCCGGAGAGCCCCAGTGCGGCCCCGACGACCACCCCGGTCACCGAGCGGGGCATACGCCATTCGAAGACGACGAGCTCCTCGATGCGCGACGGGTCGACGATGAGGTCGCGGAGCACGGTGAGGTGCAGGGCGTCGAAGAGACGGGCCCCGATGATCTCCGAGACGCGGGCCGGGGTCAGCGGGTAGTCGCCGAGGCAGATCGACAGCAGGAACAGCATGACGGTGGCGACCGCCAGGCCGAGGGTGACGAAGAAGTGCCGGGGACGCCACACCGTGGACAGTGCGCCGACCCGGAACGCGGGGCGTCCCGGCACGCGGCTGTCACGTACCAGGCGGCGCCGCTCGGCGGTGGGTCCGGTGGTCGTGGGCGGGGGGTTCACAGTTGCACGACCTTCCTGCGTACCAGCATGTAGATGAACAGCGGGGCGCCGACGAAGGCCAGTACGATGCCGACCTGGAGCTCGCCGGGACGGGCGACGAGACGGCCGAGGACGTCGGCGTAGATCAGCAGTGTCGCCCCGCCGAGTGCGGAGTACGGCAGGATCCAGCGGTAGTCCGGGCCCGTGATCGAGCGGACGAGGTGGGGGACCACCAGGCCCAGGAAGGCGACGGGCCCGGCGGCCGCGGTGGCGGACGCCGCGAGCAGCGCGATGACGACCATGCCGGTGAAGCGGGCGACGCGGGTGTTGACGCCGAGGGCGGAGGCCACGTCGTCGCCGAGGTTGAGGAGGTTGAGCTGCGGGCCGGTGGCGAAGGCGAGCAGCAGCCCGACCACGATGACCGGGAGCACGCCCCAGAAGACCCCCATGTCACGTCCCGCCACGGAGCCGACCGTCCAGAAGCGCATGCGGTCGAGGTTGTTCTCGTCGGTGAGGACCAAGGCGCTGATGACCGCCTGGAGGACGGCGTTGAGCGCGGCGCCGCCGAGGATCAGGGTCAGCGGGTGGACGTTGCCGCCGCCGACGGAGGCCAGCCCGAAGACGACGAAGGTGGCCGCCATCGCGCCGCCGAAGGCCCAGGCCGCGGTGGCGCCCGTGCCGGTGACGTTGAACAGGGCGTAGCTGGTGACGACCGCCAGGGACGCCCCGGCGGAGATGCCGAGGATGCCGGGGTCGGCCAGGGGGTTTCGGGTGTGCCCCTGGATCAGTGCGCCGGCGACGCCGAGAGCGGCGCCGACGACGATGCCGATGAGGGTGCGGGGGAACCGGAGTTCCGCGATGACCTGGAGGTCGGGGTCGTCGATCTGGTCGGAGCCCAGGGTGGAGGGCAGCTGGCGGAGGGCGTCGAACAGGACGTCGTTCGGGATGACGCGGGAGCCGTAGGCGAGGCTGAGCAGGAAGCCGACGGCGAGCAGGACGGTGAGACCTGCGAGGCCGAACAGTCTGCGGCCCCGGCTCCCCCACCGCCGGGCGCCGGCGCCGCAGACGGGTCGGCCTCGCAGGGCGCCCCGGGCTGCACGCCGGCGGCTTCCAGCTCAGCCGCGCCGACGGCGCCCGCGGCCGGCCGG
>NZ_JALAGY010000078.1 GCF_022712195.1 Corynebacterium sp.
GAACTACGCCCCGAACGCCGGGTGGTAGCTCACCACCGCCCGCGGATACGTCGACTCCCCGTCCAACCGCAACGCCTGGAAGTAGTCGGAGTGCTCCTCCGGGAGCCCCTCCATGACCAGCCCCTCACGCGCCCCGAAACCGAAACGACGGTAGTAGGCGGGCTCGCCGAGCAGGACGGCACCGGCCGCCCCCTCCTCCGTGTCCAGGAACTCCAGGGCCGCGCGGATCAGGGCCGCACCGATACCCTCACCCTGGTGCGCCGGGGAGACCGACAACGGTCCGAGACCGAACCACCGTCCGGGCACCTCCCCGCCAGATCCGCCAGATCCGTCCGATCCGTCCTGCCTCGTCAACGTCACCGGCGACACGGCGATGTGCCCGATCACCCAACCCGACCGCACCGCCACCAGCGACAGGGTCAACGCACCGGCCTCCCGGAGCGCGTCGATGATCGCGGGCTCACGCCCGTCGGACTGCTCGATGCCGTCGAAGGCGGCGGCGGTGAGAGAACGGATCTCGCCGGCGTCCCCACCGTCGGCCGCCTCGGGGCGGATCACCGGCAGACCCCGGGGGCCACCGTCATTCTTGTCCGGAGCATGCGTGTCCATGCCCCGGAGTCTACTCAGAAACTGTCGGAGGCGGCGTCGAGCTCGGCGACCTCATCGTCGCTGAGCTGCAGCGTCGTCGCAGCGACCAGCGGCTCCACCTGCTCCGGGGTGCGCGCCGAGGCGATGGGGGCGGTCACACCCTTGGCCAGCAGCCACGCCAGGGCCACCGACGCCGGCTGCACGTCGTGGGCGTCGGCCACCTTCTGCACGGCCTCGACCACGGCGAACGGGTCCCTGCCGTCCTCGAAGTACCCGGCGGTCTGCCCCTCACGGGCGGCACCCTCCAGATCCTCACGGCTACGGTACTTGCCGGTCAGCAGACCCGAGGCCAGGGAGAAGTAGCTGAACACACCCACGCCGTACTCCTCGGCGACCTGCAGGTAGCCGTCCTCGTAACCCGAACGGGCGAGCAGGCTGTACTGCGGCTGGATGGCCAGCGGGATGGCGTGGTCGAGCTCCAGCTCGCGGGCGGTCTCGAAGAACTCACGCATCCGGTCGGTGGAGTAGTTCGACAGGCCGATGTAGCGCACCTTGCCGGAATCCACCAGCTCAGCGGCGGTCCGGACCTGGTCGGCGATGTCCACGGACTCGTCGTCGTAGTGGTAGTAGTACAGGTCGACGCGGTCGGTCTGCAGCCGCTCCAGGGACCTGTCGAGGTTGGCGACGACCGTGTCGTGGGCCAGCCCCTCCGCCCCCTGCAGGGCACCGACCTTCGTGGCCAGGACGACCCGGTCGCGGGTGCCGCGGTCAGCGAACCACTGGCCGAGCACGGTCTCGGACTCTCCGCCGGAGTGCCCCTCTCCCCACTGGGAGTACATGTCGGCGGTGTCGATGAAGTTTCCTCCCGCGGCAAGGAACGCGTCCAGCACAGCGAAGGACTCCTGGACGTCCGACGTCCAGCCGAAGGTGTTCCCGCCGAGGTTCAGCGGGGCAATCTCCAGATCGGTGCCGGGGATGACGGTGCGGGAAGTCGTGGGAAATTCTGTCATGGCGACCACGGTACGCCCTACCGGAAGCGCGCCGGAAGCTCCGGTTCCCCGAGTGACAGCATCAGCCGGTTCGCCCAGTTGAAGAACGCGGCACCGTTGACGACGTCCACCACCGAGCCGTCGTCCAGGCCGGCGGCGCGGAGCCGGTGCACATGGTCGGCGCTGAAACTAACGGGTGTCGAGGTCAACGCCACAGACGCCTCGGCGATGGCGTTCCACGTCTCGGAACCGAGGTCGGCGTCGACACCGTCGTCGCAGAGCCGTCGGACGTCGTCCTCCCGTCCGGTGGACTCCTGCAACGCGCGACCGGTGTGAACAGAAGCACAGTAGGCACACCCGTTGTACCGGCTGGTCACCGCGGCGGAGATCTCACGCTCGGCACGACCGGCGCCGTCGGTGACGTTGTAGAAGATGTCCTTGTCGGTCAGGGTCCGGGCTTCGAGGGCGTCAGGATCATGGGCGAGCAGCCGGAAGTAGGCGGACTTCGCGCGCACGGGGTCGACCAGGGCTGCGCGCTGCCGGTCGGTGAGGTCCTTCTCCTCCACCGGCGGCACCCACGGCCGCCACCCCAGGCCGTGGCTGACGAACCTCGTAGGACGGTGCAGGTCCGGGTAGGTCAGGACGTCGAAGGCGCCGCCCGAGAGCGGCGGGAACTCCCCGGGCTCCTGCGCGGTACCGGGACGACGGACGGGCTCGTCGGCGAGCGGCCAGTACATCGCGTCCGCGACCTTCAGTGCCGCGAGTCCCGCCGCAGCCCGCAGCTGGAAGCACAGGAACGAGATCAGCTGCGCGAGGCTCACCACCTGCCGAGGCGTCCACCCCCACCAGGCCAGTGGCGCCAACCGTTCCGGCCGGCAGTCCCGCGGGTGGAACACCAGCAGGTGGGCGAACTCCAGGGCAGCGGCGAGCTTCTCGCCCAGCACTCCCCTCACCCGCGGGTCCACGGTGAACTCCGGCCCACCGACGGACTCGTCCCCGAGGTCAGGCTCACGGTAGGCGCCGTACGGCCCGACGGTGAGCCCGGCCTCGACGGCCTCTGCCACCGCATTGACGACGGCGTCCCCGTCTGCCACGTCGCCGAGCAGATCGGCGTAGAACGCTGCACCACGTCCCTGGTGAAGTCCGGCGACGAACGCGGCGACCACGTAGCGCTCGGTGCCGGTGAAGCCCCCGTCGTCACCGTCACCGGCCTCCAACAGCACCCGGAAACTGTGCTGTGCGTTGGTCCGCGCCTGCGAACGGTTGCGCCGCAGGTCCGCGACGCGCTCACCCGGACGTATCCCGGCGAGGAAGTCGATGATGTCTGTGCTGTCTGCCGCGCTGTTGTCGCTCATAGCCCCAGGTTAAGTCCTCCGGAACGGTAACGCCGCCCCGGGATCGCGTCGAGAAGTCGGGTGGTGAAGTCATTGGACGGGTGCTCGAAGATGTCCTCCGTCCGGCCGGACTCCACCTGTCGTCCGCCGGCCATCACCGAGACGGTGTCGGAGATCTCCCGCACCACCGCCAGGTCGTGGGAGATGAAGACGTACGTCAGACCGAGGTCACGTTGCAGTTCGTCGAGCAGGCCGAGGATCTGCGCCTGCACCGTGACGTCCAGGGCAGACACCGCCTCATCGAGGACCACCAGTTCGGGGTCCAGGATCAGCGCACGGGCCACGGCGACGCGTTGCCGTTGACCACCGGACAGCTCAGCGGGACGGCGGTCCGCCACACCGGACCCCAGTGCGACCCGGTCGAGTATCGCCTCGACCCTGCCACGGATCTCCGCACGTGACAGGTCGGAGAGGTTACGCAACGGTTCCCCGACGATACCGCCGATGCTCTGGCGCGGGTCCAGTGAACTGTAGGGGTTCTGGTACACCATCTGCACACGCCGACGCAGTTCACGGCGCCCCTTCGCGTCCAACCCGTCCACCCTGGTGTCGCCGAGCAGGATCTCGCCGGAGGTCGGACGGCGGAAGGCGGTCACCGCACGGCCGACCGTGGACTTCCCCGACCCCGACTCCCCCACGATCGCGTGGGTGGTGCCCGGCAGCACGGAGAAGGACACGTCGTCCACGGCCACGGTGGAGCCGAACTCCTGCCGCAGGCCGGTGACCTGCAGCAGCGGACTCGTGCCGTCGGCGGGGACCGCACTGCGGTAACTCGCGGCCTCCACCGCACTGACCAGCGACGGTGCGTCCTCCAGCAGGCGGCGGGTGTAGTCGTCACGCGGTTCGGTGAGGACGCGGTCGGTCGGCCCGTCCTCCCGGACCTCGCCGGAGCGCATCACGACGAGCTCGTCGGCACGGTCGCCGGCCACCGCCAGGTCATGGGTGATGAACAGTACCCCGACGCCGAGTTCGGCACGCATACGGTCCAGCAGGTCCAGGATCGTGCGCTGCACCGTGACGTCCAGGGCACTGGTCGGCTCGTCGGCGATGATCAGGTCCGGTTCCAGGGCCAGTGCGGCGGCGATCAACGCCCGCTGCTTCATGCCTCCGGACAGCTCGTGCGGGTACTGGGTGTAGCGCAGCTCCGGATTGTCGATGCCGACGGTCCTGAGCAGCTCCACGACCTTCGCCCGGCGCGCCCCACGGTCGCCGCGCCGGTGGATGCGCAGGCCCTCACCCACCGACTCCCCGACGGTCTTCACCGGGTTCAGCGAGTTGTTGGGGTCCTGCGGGATCAGGCCGATCCGACGGCCACGGACCATGCGCCACTCGCGCCGGGAGAGGTCCCGCAGGCTGCGTCCCTCGAGCAGGATCTCGCCGCTCACGGTGGCGGTGGCGGGCAGCAGGCCGAGCGTCGCCATCGCCGACGTCGACTTGCCGGACCCGGATTCGCCGACGATGGCGGTCACCCGGCCGCGGCGGACGGTGAGGTTGACGTCCTTCACGGCCTGGACCTCCCCGCGGCGGGTGCGGTAGGACACCGCCAGGTCGCGGATCTCCAGCAACGGGGTCTCCGCGTCTCGCCGGTGTCCGCCGGACGTCGCGTCGTCCGGACGCCACGACCCGTCGTCCCACTCGATCCTGCCCTGTGTGCCGTTGCGTTCGCTCATGTCACGACTCCTTCCCCAGCGCCTGGCTGAGATGGTTCGTCGCCAGGACGACCAGCACGATCGCCAGGCCGGGCAGGACGGTGAGCCACCAGGAGGTGGCGATGAAGTCGCGTCCCTCGGAGATGATGAGACCCCATTCCGGGGTGGGCGGCGGCGCCCCGTACCCCAGGAACCCCAGGGTGGACAGCTGGAGGATCGCACCGCCGAACTGCAGGGCCGCCAGCGCGATCACCGGGGTCAACGAGTTCGGCAGGATATGCCGCCACAACACCTGCAAACCGGTGCCGCCCGACCCGTAGGCCGCCTCGACGAAGTCGCTGCCCGCGACACTGAGCACCTGGGAACGGGCCAACCGTGCGAACACCGCCACGTTGGTGACACCCACCGCGACCGCCGCGTTGAAGGTGCCGTAGCCCAGCAGGATGATCACCGAGAGGCTGAGCAGCAGCGACGGGATGGACAGCAGGACGTCCACGATGCGCATGACCAGGGCGTCCAACCAGCCGCGTCGCGCACCGGCGAGCAGTCCCAGCAGGGATCCCGCCACCATGCCCACGAGCACCGCCAGCAGGGCGCCCGCCAGCGACTGACGCGCGCCCCACACCACGCGGGTGTAGAGGTCGCGGCCCACGGCGTCCGTCCCGAACCAGTGTTCCGCGGACGGGGCGAGCAACGGTGCCGTCTCGCCGGAGGACGTCGGATCCCCGGAGGCGAAGAACCCGGGCACCAGTGCCCACGCGACGGCGACGAGGACGACGGCCCCGGAGAGCCAGACACCGGGCCGGAGCGAACGAAGGGTCGCGGTTACCGTCGTCATGCCGTCACCGTCCTGCGCAGTCGGGCGTCGAGGACCGGGTAGAGCAGGTCCACGATGAGGTTGACCAGGATGAAGGCCGCCGCAGCCAACACGACCACCGCCATGAGGACCGGAGTGTCCCGGTAGGACACCGCGTCCACCGTGGCCGCCCCGAGACCGGACCGGTCGAACACGGCCTCCGTGATCACCGCACCACCGATGAGCTCACCGAACGTCACACCGGCGATGGTCAGGGCGGGAAGCAGGGCGTTGCGCATCACGTTGCGCCACAGGATCCACTGCTCCCCGGCCCCGCGGGCGCGCACCACGGTGACATAGGGCTGCCTCGTCGCGTCGTCGATGCCACGGACCAGGACCTGCGCGATCGGCGCCGAGAGGGGTAGCGCCAGCGCGACCGACGGCAGGATCAGCTCCTGGACGGGACTGGCGTGGATGACGGGCACCCAGGTGAGCCGGAAGCTGAAGATCTGGATGAGCATGATGCCCAACCAGAAGGCGGGCAGGGAGATGAACAGGGGCGGCAGGGCGCGCAGTACCCCCCGGAGCCAGCCGAAGGGACCGGAGGTGGCCGCCACAGCGATGAGCACCGCGACGACGACGGCGAGCACGAAGCCGGTGAGCGCCAGAGTCAGTGTGCCCGGCAGCGCCTCGGCCAGCATGGTGGACACCGGGGTACCGGTCTCCAGGGAGTAGCCGAAGTCGCCCCGGAGCATTCCGGACAGCGAGTTCCAGTACCGTGTCAACACCGGCTCGTCCGCACCGTAGGCCTCACGCATCTGCGCGATCTCCTGCTGGGACAGCCCCAGCTCCGGATTGGCGTAGCGGGTCTGCACCGCGTCACCGGGCAGTGCGGTCAGCAGGATGAAGGCGAGGGTGAATGTCGCCCACAGCACGAGGAGGGACTGTCCGATGCGCCGCAGCACGGCTCCGGTGGTCAGCGAATCCATCTGAGTGTCACCCCTCGTCGTTCCGGTCGAGCGCCACCGGGTAGAACCAGGGTCGGCCGATGGGGTCGGTGGTGAAGCCCTGCACGTAGTCCTGGACACCGTAGACCTGCGGCTCCTCGAAGAACGGCAGGACGTAGGCCTGTTCGGTGAGGTAGTCCTGCACGTCGCCACTGGCCGCCGCCCGGGCTTCCTCGTCCACCGACCCTGACACCCGGAGCAGGAGTTCCTCGAGCTCGGGGTCTCCGACCGACTCGTCCTCCGTGTCGTAGTTGAGCAGCTGGTTACGGTTCTGCGAGTAGTACTGGCTCTTGATCACGTCGTAGTCCGCCCGCCCCACCATGGTCACGTTGAGCTGGATGAGGTCCTGGTCGACCTGCGCCGCCTTCTGGGCTGCGACGTCACCGGGGTACAGGTTGACCTCCACCCCGATGTCGCGCAGCTGTTCCTGGACCATCGTGACGACCTCGCGGGCCCTGGGCTGCTGCTCGGAGTCGTTCGCGGTGAGGCTGAGACGCTCGCCGTCCTTGACCCGGATGCCGTCGTCACCCGGAATCCAACCCGCGTCGTCGAGGAGTCGGCGGGCACGGTCCGGGTCGAAGACGTAGGCGTCCTTCTGCTCACGGTATCCGGCGGCGGTACTGGCCAGCGACGAGGACGCCCTGGTGTAGGAGTCGCTGAACAGCGAGTTCAGGATCCGGTTCCGGTTGACCCCGGCGATGATCGCCTGCCGCACCCGGATGTCCGACAGCAGCGGGTGGCGGAACCGGAAGGCGATCTGGTTGTTGACCCCGTTCGTCGGGGCGGAGAGCACACCGACGCCGTCGTCGGTGAGATGCCGCTCCTCAGGTGCCTCGATCTGACGGGCGACGTCCCCCTGCGCCGACTTCAGTCCGCCGACCCGGACGCTGTCCTCCTGGTTAACGACCACGCTGACCCGGTCGATCTTCGGGGCGCCCTGCTGCCCCACCCCCTGCGGGGCCCAGTCGTAGTCCTCCCGGGCGTCCAGGGTGACCTCGGTGTTGAGCTGTTCGGCGGAGACCACGAACGGGCCGGACCCGATGACCTTCGCGGCGTTGCCCGGGGAGAACCCCTCGTCGGACTGCCCCAGACTGGCGTCGGCGAGGAGGCCTGCGTTGAATGAGCTGGTCGCCTGCGGGAAACCCGGCTCCGGGTCACTGAAGTGGAAACGCACGGTGTGGTCGTCGAGCACCTCGCCCCGCTCGTAGGTGCTGATCTGCTCCGAGGAGCTCAGCCCACGGTCCGGGTCGCCGAGGGCGTAGAGGTCGAAGTTGCGCACCACGTTGTCGGGGGTCAGCGGTGTCCCGTCGGAGTAGGTGACGCCGTCGCGGATGGTGAAGGTGAACTCCGTGGCGTCGTCGTTGATCTCCGGCAGGTCCGTGGCGATCCAGGGGTGGAGCTCGAGGGTCTCCGGGTCCTGCCACAGCAGCCGGTCGGTGATGTTGTTGAGAATGCCGCCGTTGGGGTAGAAACCGGCGGCCGGAGGGTACAGCGAGTTGTAGGGGAGAGACTCCAGGTAGACCAGTTCACGGGCGCCGGCGTCCCGACGCCCACCGTCAGTGGAGGCGCAGGCGGTGAGGCCGACGGTCACGACGGCGGCCGTCACCGCGGCGACGACGGCGACAAGGGCACGTCGGCCGGGCAGCGCAGCCCGGGAGGCAGGGGGAAAGGGAAACGTCATCAGCGGGAAAGTGCTTTCAACAGAACTGAACAGATCTGTCTGTTCTTCTCGGGTGCGCCCACAGTAACACAGCATCCACCGGGCGATACCATGGTGTCCATGACCGCCAGCAGCACCGGAAGCACCGGCCCCACCATCGCCGTCATCGGCGGAGGACCACGCGGTGTCTCCGTCCTCGAGAGGCTCAGCGCCCTGGTGCGCGACGCCGGCCGCCCGTCAGCGGAGAACCCCGTCACCGTCCACGTCATCGACGACGTCGCCGTCGGCACCGGCCGCATCTGGCGCACGGACCAGACCCGCACCCTGTGCATGAACACCCTCGCCGACGCCGTCACACTGTTCACCGAGCCCGGCTCCTCCGTCCGCGCGCCGGTGCTCGAGGGCCCCACCATGTACGAGTGGATCCGCCTGCTGCGCGGCGAGCCCCTGGAGCACACGCCCGACGGCGCCGACCCGACCGGCGCGAAGACGGCGCTGTTCACCGCCCACCCCGCCGACGTGCCCGACGGATTCGCCGACGAGGTCGCCGGCACCCGGCCGGAGTCACACCCGTCACGCGCCCTCTACGGCCACTACCTGCAGTGGGTCTTCGACACCGTGGTCGCCCGCCTGCCCGAGGGCCTCGTGCTGGAGACCCACACCACCCGCGCCACCGACGTCACCGCGGACGACCGATCCGGCCGTGACCGCGTGACCCTGCAGGACGGCACCGTCATCGACGCCGACGCCACCGTCCTGGCCCAGGGGTGGACCGACACCGAACCCGACGCCCTGGAGACCTTCACCGCACAGTCCGTGGACCTCTACCCCGAATTGGTGTGGGTACGCCCCGGCAACCCCGCCGACCAGGACGTCCACGCCCTCCCCGCGGGTGAGGACGTGGTCGTCCGCGGGCTCGGCATGGGCCTGTTCGACCTCATGGCCATGGTGACCGTGGACCGCGGGGGACGGTTCCTCCCCGACGACACCGCGCGCTCAGGCCTGCGCTACGAGCCCTCGGGACACGAACCCCGCCTCGTCGTCTCCTCCCACCACGGCTACCCCTACCAGCCGAAACCCGTCTACAACTCCCTTCCGCCCGCCGCCCGGACGCCCCGGTTCCGTGCCGAGCTCAACGCCCTGCCGTCGGACGCCCCGGCCGGCTCCGTCGACTTCGGCGAACGGCTGTGGCCGGCCCTGCTGCGCGACGCCCACGAGGCCTACTACCGGGTCCTCCTGAACGCGACCGGAGCAGACAGGGCCGGTGTGCTCGCAGACGTCACCGCCGTGATCGACGCCTCCGACGACCCCTGGACACTGCACGAGGACCCCGCCCTCGCCGCCCTGGTCCCCGACGCCGCGGACCGCTTCGACATCCCCGGCTTCGCCGACCCCGTCGCCGCCTACCTCCACCGGCGGGCGCAGGACGGCGCCGGCGCCCCCACCGTCGACGAACTGACCGCCCACATCGGCGACCGGCTCGCCCGCGACCTGCAGGAGGCACGCCTCGGCACCGCGTCCGCCGTCAAGGCCGGACTGCAGGTCATCGGCTCGGCCCGCAAACCCGCGCAGATCGCCGACCAGCCCGGACGCTTCACCCTGGAATCCCGGCGCGGCGCCTACGCCGAACTGCGGCGGGTCGGCCAGATGGTCGGCTCCGGCCCGCCCGCGTTCCGCACCGCCGAGCTGCTCTGTCTCGTCGACGCCGGCTACGTCCGGTTCCTCGGCGGGCACCCCACGGTGGTGATCGACCCGGAGGCACCGGCGTTCCTCATGTCCTCGGAATCCACCGGCGACCACGCTGTCGCGGCGACTGCCCTGGTGGACGCCTGGCTGCACAAGCCGTCCGCACGCGAGAGCGCCGACCCCGTCACCGCCGCCCTGGTGCGCGACGGGCGGCTGCGGCCGTTCGTGTTCACCGGCGCCGGGACGTCCTCCGAGACCCTCTCGAAGTCCCCGGAGGTGGACCTCGCCACCTCGAGGCTGGTGCACGTCGACGGCAGCGTGGACCCGAGGATCCACATGCTCGGCATCCCGCTGCAGGAGGTACGCGCCGACATGACGATCTCCCCCATGCCGCGCACCGACCCGCTGATGCTGCAGGAGACCGACGCTGCGGCGGTGTCCGCCCTCACGGCGGCCGCCGTGACAGCATGGGACAGATGATCGACTTCACCTGCTCCCCCGAGACCGTGGCCCCGCAACTCCTCGGCGCCACACTGCGGCGGGTGACCCCCGACGGCACCGTCGCGGTGGTGTTGACCGAGGTCGAGGCCTACCCCGGCGAGGGCGACCCCGCCTCCCACACCTACAACGGTCCGACACCCCGCTGCCTCACCATGTTCGGCCCGCCGGGCCGCCTGTACGTCTACGCCAGCTACGGCATCCACCGTGCCGGCAACCTGGTCTGCAGGGCGGAGGGTGCGGGTGCCGGGGTGCTGATGCGCGCCGGACGGGTGGTCGAGGGCATGGACCTGGTGCGACGACGGCGCGGCCCGAAACCCACCGACGACGCTCTCGCCCGCGGCCCCGGTAACCTCGGCGCCGCACTCGGCCTCGACCTGGACCTGAACGGGGCGATGATCGGGCAGGACGGTGGCGGCCCGGCCGGCGGGACCGGCTTCCACCTCACCGCTGCGGCCACCCCGGTCGAGTGGGTGGCGGGCCCCAGGATCGGCATCTCGAAGAACAGGGAGGCGCCGCTGCGGTTCTGGATCCCCGGCGACCGGACCGTGAGCTCTCCCCGCC
>NZ_JALAGY010000079.1 GCF_022712195.1 Corynebacterium sp.
ACCGCCGGACTTCCCACCCTGCCCGGGGGGTCGGGGGGGTGGGGAACGGGGTGGTAAGTAGATGCCTGAACAATCAGCGAGTGCGCAGGTCCCGGAGGGAAGCGGCCGTTTCCCCTCCCCGGGGCGGTTCCACCAGGTACCTTGCCAAGCATGAACACTGTGAGCTCGGTCCCCGTGCCCCCGATGAAGTTCAACCTGTGGGGCACCGTCGACGAGGCGAAGCCGTTGGGTGACTCCACCCGGTCCATGCTCGGCACGTTGATGGGGGTGCGCGAGGACCCGGCCGCCGCCCCGGCGAAGGACGTGCCGGTCGACGCGGTCACGCTCAGCCCGGTCCGTCTGTCGGACGGGGACCTGCAGGCCCTCGCCCGCATCGTCGGTGAGTCACACGTGTCGGTCGACGACGACCAGCGCGCCCCCCGCGCCCGCGGGAAGTCGTCGCTGGACCTGCTGGAATGGCGCGCCGGGGCGTCCCACGTGATCTCGGCGCCGGACGCGGTCCTCGCCCCGGGCACCGACGCGGAGGTTCTCGCGGTCCTGGAGTTCTGCTCGGCGGAGGGGATCGCGGTGGTGCCCTTCGGCGGGGGGACGTCCGTCGTCGGCGGGCTCACCCCGGCCGACACCGACGGGGAGCGGACGTTCCGTGCCGTGGTCAGCCTGGACCTGGCCCGGTTCGACGAACTCACCGACGTGGACGCGGAGTCCGGACTGGCGACCCTCGGGGCCGGGCTGACCGGGCCGGCCGCCGAACTGCTGCTCGCCGAACACGGACTGCAGATCGGCCACTACCCTCAGTCCTTCCCCTACGCGACCGTCGGCGGTTACGCGGTCACCCGCTCCTCGGGGCAGAACTCCGCGGGATACGGCCGTTTCGACGACATGGTCCGCGAACTCACCCTGGTGACGCCGGTCGGTGTGATGACCGTCGGCCACGCCTCGCCGGCGTCCGCCGCCGGCCCGGACCTGCGGGAGCTGGTGATGGGTTCGGAGGGTGCGTTCGGCGTGGTCACCCGGGTGCGGGTGCGTGTCCACCCGGTGCCGCAGGTCAAGCGTTACGAGGCCTTCACCTTCCCTGACTTCACCACCGGTGTCGCCGCCCTGCGTGCCGTGAAGCAGACCGGGACCGGGCCGACGGTGATCCGGTTGTCCGACGAGATCGAGTCCTCGGTGAACCTGTCCTCCGGGGACAAGGCCGGGGAGACCAGTGCCCCACCGGGGTGCATGTGCATCACCATGTACGAGGGGACCGAGGCGCATGCGGCGTCCCGGCACCGGGAGACCCGTGAGCTGCTGCTCTCCATGGGTGCGACCAGTGTGGGGGAGGACCCCGCACGGCACTGGGAGCAGGGGCGGTTCAACGCCCCGGTGCTGCGCGACTCGCTGCTGGACTCCGGTGCGCTGTGCGAGACCCTGGAGACCTGCACCGACTGGTCGAACGTCCCCCGGCTGA
Organism: Corynebacterium sp.; assembly: GCF_022712195.1. Taxonomy (GTDB): domain Bacteria; phylum Actinomycetota; class Actinomycetes; order Mycobacteriales; family Mycobacteriaceae; genus Corynebacterium. The sequence continues at coordinate 1,451 of NZ_JALAGY010000079.1, forward strand.
AGAAGGCCGTCGGTGACGCCCTGGCCGAGAGCCTGAACTCCTCGGGCACCATGGCGCTGATCATGTGCCACGTGTCCCACGTGTACGCCGAGGGCTGCTCCCTGTACTTCACCGTCGTCGCGGCACAGAAGGGTGACCCGGTCGCCCAGTGGCGGAAGGCGAAGACGAACGTCACCCGGGCGCTCACCGAGAACGGGGGGACGGTCACCCACCACCACGCCGTCGGCGCCGACCACCGGCCGTTCATGGCCGCGGAGATCGGTGAGCTCGGTGTCGAGGTGCTGCGGGCGGTGAAGAACCGGCTCGACCCGGCCGGTGTCCTCAACCCCGGAACGCTGATCGGGGGAGAGGCATGAGCAGCCCCTACGAGGTCGGGCACGTCGACCTGAAGCGCATCGCCCTGCTGACCAACCCCCACGCGGGCAAGGGTGGCGCGGCCTCGGCCGCGGAGATCGCCCGGGACCGCTTCGCCGACCACGGGATCGACGTGGTCAGCATCCAGGGGGCCTCGCCCGAAGGGGCCCGTGACCTGGCCGGACGCATGGTCGCCGAGGAGGGGATCGACGCGCTGGTGGTGTGCGGCGGCGACGGGTTGATCAACCTCGCGCTGCAGGAGCAGGCGGGGTCGTCGACCCCGCTGGGGATCATCCCGGCGGGGACCGGCAACGACCACGCCCGCGAGTACGGCATCCCCACCCACCCGCGCAGGGCTGCGGACGTGGTCGCCCGCGGTTTCTGCACCACCACGGACCTGGGCCTGATGAGGAACGACGCCGGGGACGAGCACTGGTTCGGCACCATCGCCTGCGCCGGTTTCGACTCCCTGGTCTCCGACCGGACGAACCGCATCAGCTGGCCGAAGGGGCAGATGCGCTACAACGTCTCCATCGTCGCGGAGTTCCTGAACTTCCACTCGATCCCCACCCGGCTGGTGCTGGACCCGGGGACGGACGGGGAGAGGGTGATCGAGGAGAACATGACGCTCGTCGCCATGGGCAACACGAGGAGCTACGGCGGGGGCATGCTGATCTGCCCCGACGCCGACCACCACGACGGCATCCTCGACATCACCGTCCTGGAACGGATGGGCCGGGTGAAGGCGGCGCTGAAGTTCATGAAGATCTTCGACGGCAGCTTCGTCGAGGAGGAGGAGGGGGTGAACACCTACCGGGCACGCAGGGTGCGCATCGAGATGACCGACCGCGGCGGCCAGCAGATCAACGGCTACGCCGACGGTGACCGGTTCGCACCACTGCCGATGGAGGTCGAGGTCGTCCCGGGTGCGGGGAAGTACCTGGTGCCGCGGCCGTAGGAGGGGACCCGGCGGGCACTGCCCGGGGCTGGGGCCGGGGGCGGCCCCTAG
>NZ_JALAGY010000080.1 GCF_022712195.1 Corynebacterium sp.
GGTGAAACCCACGTACCCTTTGGCCGCCAGGGGAATGAGGAATCCCCTGCCGTTGCGCGCCATGATTCCCACCTTGCTGTCAGCGCCGACCCCGTTGGCGACAAGCGCCTGTGCGGTGAGTACAGCCTGGTCACGTAGTTCCGCGTAGGTGAGCTCGCCGTCATCGTCCACGAGTGCGACCCGGTCGGGAAATCGTGCCGCTGCGACGTCGAGCAGGCCCGACAGGGACGCTCCATAACGGATAAGGCTCCCGGCCGTCGCGATCCCGTCCTTGACCTTAAATCCGTTGAAGAATCCGGCGGATACTGCAGCCCGGGCACCACGAAGTAGCCCCTTGGTGTCGAACATAAACTGCTGCGCCCTATTTCTCACTTTACAAATTACCTTTCCTCGCACCTTTTCGGATGCAGGAAACCCTACTGCGGAGAGCAACCGTCTGCAGACCGGACCCGGGATTACGCCTCATGACGGGTCGGCACCCAGCCGTGCCAGTCCCTGTCGTGTCAATCCCTGTCGTGTCAATCCCTGTCGTCCTTTGGCCTGAGTGTGACATTCCCCTGCCAGTCGGCAAGCAAACTACCGGTGAAAACCCTCGGCAACCCCGGCTGGCCGACGGCCGTGGGAGATCTTCCCGGACCGTGCCCCCACGGGGTCCGGTCGGTCGTGGCGCTGCCGGTCCTACCGCCGACGGTTACACGGTTCACACGCACCTCACCGGTTCATCGGTTCACCGGGGAGGCGGACGCCAGCGACGGGACGTGCGGGGCTCCGTGGACCAGCCGGTCCACGAGAGTAGCGGCGGTACGTCGGTTCGCGTCGAAGACCCGGGTGAGAACACCCGGGCGGGCGAAACCCTCCCGCACCGGCGACGACGTCACAGGCCCCAGGACGACGATGTCCTCACGGGCCACCCCGTCCCGTCCGACAGCCCGGTCGTCCCCGTCCACCAGCAGGACCTCCCTGCCCGTGCTCCCCGGGGTCGTCGACAGCTCACCGGCGGCGAGCAGACCACGGGTCAACGGGTCCGACACCCGGTCGGCCGACAACTCGGCGAGACGTGCGTCGACGAGGAGCCGTGCCGTCCTGACCGCGGGAACCGGCCCGCCGACAGCCGGACTCTCCGCCGCATGGCCGCCTCCCTCCCTGTCCGGCACCTCCGAGAAGCGCGCCCCGGGGCCGAGGAACCGGACGAGTCCCGCCCGGTGGAGCGCGAGGAGGTTCCCGAGCCGTTCCGGGGGCGGCCCTGAACACACGTAGGAGAACGCGCCGCACAGCCGACGGACGAACGCCTCGTCGCCGGGTGCCAACCCCGGCAGTCCCTCCCCGCCGGACAGCAGCACCTGGAGCACCGGGAGGACAGCCACCAGGGTCCCGTAGAGTGCGGCGTCCTGCGGGTGACGACCGTCGGTCGCCCGCGTGAGATTCGTGGACACGTGGTCGGCCACCGCCTGTTCGAGCCGGTCCCGGTCACCGCAGATCCGGCCCGCCAGAGGCCTGTCGACCCTGTCGAGGTCCCACCGGTCCGACACACGCGGCACCGCCCGGTGCAGGGCATCGACCGCAGCTGAGCCGGCGCCACCGACTTCACTGACCCAGGAATCCGTGATGGCCTGCACCTGCCGTACCCCGAGGGAACACCGGGAGGGGTCCCGCAGCTCCGCGAGCGCGGAGTAGTGGGCGAGGGAGAACTCCGCTGTCAGCAGGGAACGCACCGACCCGTCCCGGAACACCTGCCCTCCGGGCCCCCTCGGAAGTCGGCCGAGCGTTTCCACGTCGGCGTAGCGGCAGTGCCGGCCCGGTACGCCACCGGCGATCTTCGACCGGTACGGCACACCGCGCCGCGACCCGACCCACAGCACGGGTTCGGCACCGGAGGGCCGGTAGGACGGGACCAGTTCCCCCGGGTTGCGCTCGAACCGTCCTCCCCTGCCTTCACTCATCAGCATCATCAGGTCGATGAACGCCAACCCGAATCCGCGGACCAGGACGTCCTCCCCTCCCCGGAGGCCGGAGTAGTCCATGTCGACGGTGCACCCGGCGGGGATGTGTCCCGGGCTGCCTGTGCCACCGTCGCCGCCCTCTTCGCCGTCCGCGACGGCGTCGAGGTGCCCCTGTGCCAGGACGACCAGTTCGGCCTCGACGACGCCACCGTCCTCCAACCGCACCCGGCGGGCACCGGAGGTGCCCGAGAGTTCCACGGCACGGGTCCGCCGGGTCGTCACCGTCACCCCCTCCGGCATGGCCTCGACCGCCCGGTCGAAGGCCTCCCCGAGGTAGCCGGCCACCTCACGGCGGGGCAGGTAGGTGTCCGGGCGCCCCGACCATTCGGCGAGCGTCGGCCCGGTGCCGCCGGGGTAGACGGTGATCTCGTCGGAGGTGTTGTTCATCCAGACCTCGCCGGGCTGGCCCGCCCTCCAGATCCTCCCGGCGCCGGCCGGGAAAGGATCGATGACGTGCACCGTCACCGGGGTGTGGACCGTGCGCCCACGAAGCTCCGACGCCAGGGCGAGCAGGAGCCCGGTGGCGCGCGGACCGGCTCCGACGATGACGACCGAGCTCACGGTTCACCCTGCCGGCCCCGGCCGAACCGCGATGCCGCGGCCAGGACCTCCGCGCTGTCGTTCACCTGCACGACCTCGCCGGACGCCGGGTCGTCCACCGGCAGCAGTGTGGGCAGCTCCCCCTGGGGCGGCCGCGGGACAGTCGACGGCCCCTTCACGCTGTAGGTCTCCCCCACCGAGTCCGTGATCTCGGCGTCGACGTAGTGCACCTTGTCCCGGTCGATGAACCGTGCGGTGTCCGCGTCGCGGATCTCCGCGTCCGGTTCCCAGGACGTCCACAGGCGCCGGACGACATCCACGACCTCGCCCAGTTCACGCCACGCCCCGAACTCCGCCGCAGGACGACGGCCGGTGAGTTCCGCGGCACCGGTGGTGGTCTGCGCGGTCGGCGACCATCCGGCACGCCCCCTACTGACATGGTCGAGAGTGGCGGTGGAGGTGGCGACGTGGAAGGGCTCGGTGTGGGTCACCGGAACCTCCGGGACGATCCGCAGGCCGGTGGTCTGCGGAGCCAGCCACGCCGCGAGGACCACGGCGTTCTGCCCGGATTCGTGGTCGTCACCGAGCACCAGGACGTTGGCGGCGCCGCCGGACGGTCCGTCCAGTGCGCGGGCCAGGGCACGCAGTGCCGGAAGGTCGGCGGTCGCCTGCGGGGCGACCCGGACGACGGTGCTCATGCCGGAACCTCCTGCCGACGCCGGTCCGTCACAGGTAGTCCGAGTGTGCCCCGGAGCGTGGTCGACGGGTACTCCTCCCGGTACACGCCACGGTCCTGCAGCTCGGGGACGACGCGGTCGACCACGTCATCGAGTCCTCCCGGTGTGATGTGCGGGACGAGGATGAACCCGTCCGCCGCACGTGTCTGTGTCAGTTCGTCGAGCCGGGCGGCGACCTGGCGTGGCGTTCCCACCAGCGAGCCTCCCCGCCCGGAGACCTCGGTGACCAGGCCACGGATCGACAGGCCACGGTCTGCGGCGATCTGTCGCCACGTCGCCGCGATCGCCCGGGGGTCCTTGTCGTGCCGGACGCGTCCGCGGGTGATGTCGGCGTTGTCCGGGTCCGGGTCGCTGTCCGGGAGGGGGCCGTCCGGGTCGAGGTGGGTGAGGTCGGTGCCCCAGACCTGTTCGAGGAAGGCGATGGCGCCGGGTCCGGTGACCTGGCGTCGACGGACGGCGTCGTGCTTCTCCTGTGCCTCGGCCGGGGTGTCCCCGAGGATCACGGAGACGCCGGGGTAGATCCTCAGGTCGTCCGGGTGGCGTCCCACCGCGGTGAGGCGGCGGTCGAGGTCGCGGCGGAAGTCGCGTCCCGCGCCCGGCTCGGAGTGCCGGGAGAAGACGACCTCGGCGTTGCGGGCGGCGAAGTCGCGCCCGTCCGGGGAGTCCCCGGCCTGGAATATCACCGGGCTGACCTGCGGGGTGGTCGGCACCGGGAAGCGACCACGGACGTCGAAGAACTCGGAGGTGTGGTCGAAGGAGCCGTCTGCGCCGTGGTCGTGGGAGTGCCAGAGGGTCGTCGCCAGGGCGAGGAAGTCGTCGGCCCGGCGGTAGCGGTCCGCCCCGTCGAGGAAGCCGCCACGCCGGAAGTTCGCCCCGGTGAAGGCGTTGTGGGTGGTCACGATGTTCCACGCCGCCCGGCCGCCGGACACCCGGTCCAGTGTGGCGAGTGTCCGGGCGAGGTCGTAGGGCTCGTTGAAGGTTGACGAGAATGTGCCGGTCAGTCCGATGTGCTCGGTCACGGCGGCGATGCCTGCGAGCACGGTGGCGGTCTCGGGGCGGCCGACCACGTCCTGGTCGAAGATCTCCCCCTTGTGTTCCCGGAGCCGTAGTCCCTCCGCGAGGAAGACGAAGTCGAAGAGGCCGCGTTCGGCCGTCCGCGCGAAATGCTCGAAACTGTCGAAGTCGATGTGTGAGCCGGACTCCGGGTCCGACCAGACGGTGGTGTTGTTGACGCCCGGGAAGTGGGCGGCCAGGTGGACCTGGCGTCGGTGGTGCGGGTCAGACATGGTGAAGCTCCTTGTGCGGTGCGGGCGGTACGGTTGTGGTGGGCAGGTGGGGTACGGCGTCCAGCAACGCGGTGGTGACGTCACTGGACGGGGTGAGGAAGACGTCGTCCACGCTCCCGTGCTCCACGACCTTCCCCGCGGACATCACCGCGACATCGTCGGCGATCGAGCGGACCACGCCGATGTCGTGGCTGATGAAGAGGTAGGTCAGGTCCGGCACCGAACCCCCGTCGCGCAGATCCACCAGCAGGTCCCGCAGCAGGTCGAGGATCCTCGCCTGCACCGAGACGTCCAGCGCCGACACCGGCTCGTCGAGCACCAGGACGTCCGGGTCGACGGCCAGGGCCCGGGCGACGGCGACACGCTGACGCTGCCCGCCCGACAGTTCGGCCGGTCGCCGGTGCACCGCGTCGCCGGGCAGCGCCACCTTGTCCAGGAGCTCGGCGACCCGGCGTCTGCGCGACACGCGGTCGCCGACGCCGAAACCCACGAGCGGTTCAGCCACGGATTCGCCGACGGTGTACCTCGGGTCGAGCGCACCGGTGGGGTCCTGGTGCACCAGCCGCACCCGACGCGACAGGGCGACGGCGTCCCCTCCCCTCCTGCCGCGGATGCCCCGCCCGTCGAGCCGCCGGCCGAGGACGGTCACCTCACCGGCGTCGAAGGGTTCGATGCCGAGCAGGATCCGCGCGGTGGTGGACTTGCCGGAGCCGGACTCGCCGACGACGCCGAGGGTGCGCCCGGCGCGGACGGTGAGGTCCACCCCGTCCACCGCCGGCGCGTCTCCCCGGCCGAAGTCCCGGGTCAGTCCGCGGGCGGTGATCTCCGCAGGGGCGTCTGCGGGGGTCAGGGGCGTCTGGGGCGCCAGGGGCGTCAGGGGCGTCAGGGGCGTCAGTGACTGTCGTGGCCGGTGCCGTGGGACGGCGGTGACGAGTTCGCGGGTGTAGGGGTGCCGGGGCGCCGTGAGCACGTCGGCGGTGTCGCCGTCCTCGACCACCCGGCCGCCCTTGAGCACCACGGTGCGGTCCGCGCGGCCGTAGGCCACGCCGAGGTCGTGGGTGATCAGGAGCAGCCCCGCACCGCTCTCGCGGACACGGTGTTTCAGCAGGTCCAGAACCTTCTTCTGGACGGTGACGTCGAGGGCTGAGGTGGGTTCGTCGGCGACGACCAGAGCGGGGCCGCCGATCAACGCCAGCGCGATGAGCAGCCGTTGCCGCTGACCGCCGGACAGTTCGTGGGGGTGGCGTCCCGCGTGGAGACGGGCGTCGAGCCCGACGTCGCGTAGTGCGGCGGCCACCCGCCCCCGCACCTCCCTGCCCCGGGCACCGTGGAGACGGACGACCTCGGCGAGCTGGCTGCCCACGGTGCGTACCGGGTTGAGGCTCTCGCCGGCGTCCTGCGGGACGTATCCGATGTGCGACCGGTAGAGCCTGTTCCAGGTGCCGTCGGACGCCCCTGTCACGTCCCGGCCGACGATGCTGTGGCCTGCGGTGGTGACGGTCGCGTCGTCCGGGGCCAGTCCCACGGCGCACCGGGCGATGGTGGACTTGCCGGAACCGGACTCGCCGATCAGTGCGACGGTCTCCCCCGCCCCGACGTGCAGGTCGACGTCGTCGACGGCGGTGAACGGGCCGTGCCGTGTGTGGAAGCGTGCGGTGAGCCCCGACAGTTCGAGCACCGTGGTGTTCAGTGTGGTGGCCGCGGTGGTGTTCAGTGTGGTGGTCATGGGGTCCTCCTGGAACCGGTGAGTCTGACGGTGGAGTTGGCGAGGGTGTTGACCGAGAGCACGGCCACGGCGATGACCAGCCCGGGCAGGGTGGTCAGCCACCAGGCGCTGGCGAGGTAGCTGCGGCCGTCCGCGACGAGCAGCCCCCACTCCGGTGACGGCGGAGGGGCGCCCAGACCGAGGAAGCTCAGTGCGGCGACGGCGAGCAGGGCCGTGCCGAACTGGAGGATCGCGAGCCCGGCGACGGGGCCGAACGCGTGCGGGAACACGTGCCGGGCCAGGATCGGCGCCGTGCCCACCCCGTTGAGTCGGGCGGCCTCGACGAAGTCACTGGCCCGCCACCGCAGCACCTCCCCCCGTGCCACGCGGAAGAACGTCGGCACGGCGGCGACTCCCACGGCGACGGCGATCTTCCCCGGGCCGAACCCGAGGCCGGCGACCACGGCGATGGACAACAGGAGACCCGGAACAGCCTGGAGCACGTCCGTCCCGCGTGACAGGGCCGCGTCCACGGGTCCGCCGACGTACCCGGAGACGATTCCGGCGGCACTGCCGACGACGAGGGCGATGAGCACGGCGAATGCGGCCGTGCCGACGGACTCGCGGGTGCCGTGGACGACCCGTCCCCAGACGTCCCGGCCCAGGTGGTCGGTCCCGAAGAGGTGGGCGGGGCCGGGTGCCTGAAGCCGGTTGAGTGGCTCGCCGGTGAGGGGGTCCGCCGAGGTGAACAACCCCGGCCACAGCGTCCAGGCGACGAGTAGGACGATGACGGCACCGGCGAGGACGGTGCCGGGGCGGCGGAGCAGGGTTCTCATGCGGGGATCCTCCCGGGCTCGGGGCGGGCTGTGGCCCGCCGACGTCGTGCCGGTCCGTTCGTCGGCGCCGTCCTGGCGTCGACCACCGGGCGCAGCAGGTCTGCGGCGATGTTCACTGTCACGAAGACCACCGCCGAGAACAGGACGACACCCAGCACCACCGGGACGTCCTGTGCGGTGACCGAGGTGGTGAGGAGGCGTCCGACACCGTTGCGGGTGAACACGGTCTCCACGACCACCGCACCGCCGAGAAGTTCCCCGGCCAGTACGCCGGCCACCGAGAGGACCGGGCCGAGCGACGCCCGCAGGGCGTGGCTGACCAGCAGCCGGTGCCGGGGAACCCCGGCGGCGTGGAAGGTGGTGACGAACTGCCGGGTCCAGGTGTCGGACAGCGTCCTCAGGAGGACCTGCCCCACCGTGGCGGCGACCGGGACGGCCAGCGTCAACGCCGGCAGGACGCCTCCGGCCAGCCCACCCCCCCCCACGCCGGGCCCCCACCCCAGCGGGGAGGCGAAAATCTGGAGGAGCAGCAGGCCGACCCAGAACGTCGGCACCGACACCCCCAGCACCGGCAGTGCCGCCAGTACCCGGGCGAGCCTGCGGTGCCGGGTGTACACGGCCGCCACGGCGACCGCCCCGCCCGCGGTGGTTCCGAGGACCAGGGCGGCGACCGCCAGCCGGACGGTTCCGGGAACGGTCTCCGCCAGGGCCGACGACACCGACCCGCCGGTGAGGTAGGACGTCCCCAGGTCGCCGGTGACCAGGCCGGCCAGTGCGTGCAGGTACTGGACCGGCAGGGAGGAGTCGAGCCCGTAGTGCGCCCGGAGCCGGGCCACCTGTTCGGGTGTCGCCTCCACCTGCCCGGTGCCGCTGAGCATCGTGGTCACCGGGTCACCCGGAAGGACGTAGAGCAGCAGGAACGTCAGGGTGTAGGCGGCCCAGACGACGAGGAGGCCGTGGCCGACACGGCGCAGGACCAGGCCCGTCATCCTTCCTCACCTCCCCCGCTGAGCCAGGTGCCGTGGAGCTGCAGCCGGCTGGAACCTTCGTAGCGGTAGCCGTGCACCTGCGGGGCGGTGGCGGAGATGCCGGACAACTCGGCGAGCGGGATCACGTGGCCCTGTTCGACGAGTTCCGCGGTCGTGTCGGCGACGATGCCCGTCCGCGCCGCGGTGTCGAGGGTGCTCAGACCGGCGGCCAGGTGCTCGTCGACGGGGCCGGGGCGCCGGTTGTTGACGTTGCGGCCACCGGCGTCGAAGACGGTCCGCAGCACGTCCGGGTCCGAACGGGTCAGGTTGTAGAAGTCGACGGCGTTGGTCTCGGACTCCTGGTCGGCGGCGGTCTCGCTCATGGTCTGCTTTCTGAGCTTGAGGTCGACGCCCACGGCCCGCAGCTGCTGCTGGACGACCTCGAGGAAGGGTGCGGTCTGCCAGTAGCCGACGGGGATGACCAGGGGTTCACCGTCCTTCGTGCGGACCGTCGCGTCGCCGTCCAACGTCCACCCTGCCTCGTCGAGGAGCCGGCGGGCCTTGTCGGGGTCGTGTGCGAGCAGGTCGGACTGGTCGGTGTAGCCGGGTGTGGTGCTGGACAGCACCGAGGTCGCCGGACGCTGCCGTTCGGAGAGCACCGCCGTGAGCTCCTCACGGTTGATCGCCGCGTTGACGGCCCGGCGCACCCGCGGATCCGTGAACGGACCTGCGGACCAGTTCGGGAAGAAGGAGTAGTTCACCCCGGGGTTGGGCCGTTCTATCAGCGGGAACCCCGACTGCTCGAGGAGTTCCTCGTCCTGGGGTTGGACGGCGGTGTCGACGTCGATCTGCCCTGAGGCCAGGCTGCCGTTGCGCACCCCGGACTCCGGGATCACACGGAAGTCGATGCCGTCGAGGTAGGCGGGCCCGTCGTGTTCGGCCAGGGACGAGGGCCAGCGGTAGTCGTCGAAGCGTTCCAGGGTGGCCCCGGACGACGCGGAGAAGTCGGCCAGTGTGAACGGCCCGGTGCCCACGAGGTCGCCGGTGCACCGTTCCTCGGGCGACTTCGCGAGAGTCTCCGGCGCGTAGAAACCCAGGGTCATCGTGGAACTGGCCTGGAGAAACTGCGCGTTGGGTTCGGCGAAGCGCACTGTGACCGTGTGCGGGTCGGGAGTGTCGATCCCCTCGAGACCGGCGAGGTAGGTGGAGCCGAGTGAGGAGCGGGCGCCGAGGTCCACGATCGCCTCGAAGTTGTCCTTCACCGAGGACGACGTGAACGGGGTGCCGTCCTGGAACGTGACCCCGTCCCGCAGGTGGAAGGTGAATTCGGTGGAGCGGTCGTCGATGTCCCAGTCTGTGGCGAGCCAGGGGACGATCTCCTCGGTCTCCGGGTCCTGGTCTGTCAGGGAGTCCGTGATCTGCCGGGAGACGTTCAGTGCGGTGTTGTTTCCGACCTGTTGGCCGTCCGCGCAGGTGATGTCGGTGTCGAATGCCGCTCTGAGTACCCCGCCGCGCACCGGCGGCCCGGCGTAGTCGTCGTGGGCTGCCCCGGCGTCACCGCAGGCGGCGAGCACGCCGGGGAGCAGCGCGACGCTGGCGAGGACCGCGCCGGACCGCCGACGGAGACCTCTCCGGGGACGTCTTCGGGGACCACTTCTAGACCAAGCTGTCTGCATGGGCGGTCACGTTAGTCCGGCACAGGCGACACCGGGAACAGCTCAGATCACGACGAAAATATTGTGCCGGAGAATCCGCAGGCCGACCGTACCGCGCGAACCGCGCGAATGAACGCCGCCGTGGATGACAGGTTCGGCACCGTGACAGACCCCGGTGACAGCCGGCCCCTCCCGCCGCACTGCCAGAAGGCACAGAAACCACGCTCTCTCACACAGGCACTATTTCCCCTGACGCGCGCATACGCACGTGCCGGAGATGACCGAGCCCGGCATCACCTCTCGCGTGCCAGACCTTGTGCCAGGGAATGTGACGGGGCGCGTGACAGACCTTGTGACAGTGGACGTGCTGAGGCGCGTGACGGGACGCGTGACAGACGATGTTCCAACAACCGTGCCAGCGTTTCTGCATGCATTCTCCGCTTCTTCCGGTTGGGCCGAGCGCAGCAGTAGGTACAACGCACATCCGGACATCCGTCAGGCCGGCAACGATGTGTGATTCGGAATGATCCCTCCGAGATGCGCAGAACTGTGCACACGTCAGATCCTGATGCACCACGACTGATCAGGAAACAGTCCCTGACGTGCGCAGAAGTAGACTCACGAATCTGGCCAACCCACCACCGCCGGTGCTACCGTCTCCACCCACCGACCCCGCCACACACCACACCCCGGAGAACCGCACATGGTCACCGCCACACCCAACCCCACTCTCATCGCCTTCATCGGCGACCTGCACGGCAAACTCGCCGCCTTCGAGCACACCACCGCCCAAGCACTCAACCGCGGGGCCACCACGATCATCCAGGTCGGCGACTTCTGGATCTACGACAACCCCCGACAACTGGCCAAACTGCAGCGGGTACTACGACGCATCAGCCCCGACGGCATCGCCGACGAAGACATCGACTACCGGTTCATCGACGGCAACCACGAGAAGTTCGACATCCTCAACCCCGACGCCACTGCCCCGGTGGCCATGTCCGACAACCTCACCTACATGCCCCGCGGCACCCACGCCCGGCTCGCCGGCGCCGACATCCTGTTCTTCGGTGGAGCCTCCTCGGTCGACCGAGACCACCGCACCGAGGGCACAACCTGGTGGCCGGCCGAGAACATCACCGCCGAACAGGTCCAGCTGGTCACCGACACCCCCACCGCACCAGTCGACATCCTGGTCACCCACGACACCAGCACCGCAGGGTTCGCCGCACTACTCGACCACGGCGGGCACGCCCGAGACAAGACAGACGATCCCGCAGGCACCACCAACCGGGCCTACCTCGACACCGTCATCACCCACACCCGACCACGGGTCCAGGTCCACGGCCACCACCACACCCGACACACCACCACCCACACACAAGCAGGACACCCACTCACCACCATCGCCCTGAACCTGGAGAAAGCCCGCGGATCGGTGATCCTCTGCGACACCACCGACTGGTCATGGACGATTCCTGTCGGCCGGAAAGACACCGGCGCCGACGAGCACGTCACCCCCACCCCAGCACCATGAACCCATGAACCCCTGAC
>NZ_JALAGY010000081.1 GCF_022712195.1 Corynebacterium sp.
ACCCCGAGCTCATCCCCACCCTCGAGGCGATCCGGTCCGTGACTCCACCGGAGCTCCTGGTCGAGGACCTCCCCGGACTACGGACGCGCGACCGCACCGCGCAGACCCTGGAGCTCATCCACAGTCGCGGTCTGACCACCCGGGATGTGACGGTGTCCGGTCACCGTGGGGCCGACCTTCCTGCCACCGTGATAGGCCGCTCGGACCGCAGCACGCGCCCCGCGGGCCCCGGCATCTACTTCCTCCACGGCGGCGGTATGGTCAGCGGCCGCCGGTTGGACGCCGTGGAATTCATGATCCAGTGGGTCATCGACCACGACGCCGTCCTGCTCACGCCGGACTACCGCCTGGCACCGGAACACCCGGCGCCGACTCCGGTCGAGGACTGCTACGCCGGCCTGGTGTGGATGCACGGGCATGCCGCGACGCTGAATGTGGATCCCACCCGCATCCTCATCGGTGGAACTAGCGCCGGCGGTGGCCTGGCGGCGGGCACGGCACTGCTCGCCCGTGACAGAAACGGTCCGGAACTGCTGGGCCAGATCCTCATGAGCCCGATGCTCGACGACCGGAACACCACCACGTCCTCCCGCCAGATCGACGGGACCGGCGTCTGGGACCGTGGTGACAACCTCTTCGGTTGGACGTGCCTGCTGGGCGACCGTCGCGGAACGGAGGACGTGCCCGTCTACTCCGCACCGGGTCGGGCCGTCGACACCACGGACGGGCTTGCCGGGCTTCCTCCGACGTTCATCGACTGCGGGTCTGCGGAGGTCTTCCGTGACGAGAACGTCGCCTACGCGTCCGCGCTCTGGGCCGCGGGCATCCAGGCTGAACTGCATGTGTGGGCCGGGGCGTTCCACGGCTCAGCGATGATGGTGCCGGACACGGCGGTGAGCCGTTCCGCGCTGGAGGCGAGGGACTCCTGGGTTGCCAGGCTTCTGAGTCCCCGGCTCTGACCGCATCCAACCGGATCCAACCGGATCAGACCGCGATATCTGCCCACACCCCACGGTGATCCGTCCCCTCAACCCGCACCGTGCCGCCGTCCTCACAGGTACCGTCCCGGACGAGAACATGGTCGATCCGGACCAGCGGGAACCGGTCAGGCCACGTCGGCATACCGGTCACGCGCTGCACCCCACTACTCCCCTCACACCTGGTCAGCCCCGTATGGTCAAGGAACTCCCGGAACTCCGGGTGGGCAACGGTGGCATTGAAGTCCCCCGCCAGCACCAGGGGGACGTCCCCGACAACACTGCTGCCGAACGAGTCTTTGAGCGTCCCGAGGTCCTCCTCCCATCCGGTGATCAGGTCGCTGAACGCCGGCGGAAGAGTATGCACGCCGTAGACATCGACCGGAGCGGGTTCGGATAACCGGGCTGACGGAGTCTGGTGGCCGGTGAACCCGTGGTCCGTGGCCGCATCGGACACCGGAGTACCCGGCCGAACCAGGACGGCCGTCCCGGAGGCCCCGCCACTGTCGTCGACGGCAGACGTGGACGTCAACCCTGTTCCCCTCTCGACCGCGGCAACCTCCGCGGGCGAGGTCTCCGACAGGACGAGAACATCAGGGTCGAGACGGCGGGTCTCCCCGACAATCGACGCATCATCCGCGCCGTTGAAATAGGTGTTGAGCGCCATCACCCGCAGCGTCTCCGCTGACCCACCTCGCTCTGCCGATGCCCCGTGGTTCGGTGCGCCAGCCTGCGTCGTGACGATTCCGACAGGTAGGACGACAGCCGCGGTGAGCAACACCGCCAGTACCGCCGGCCACGCCGAGCGCCGTTGCCACGCCTGCCAGCACACAACCACCAGACAGATAAGCGCCCCGAGCACACCAACGGCGAAGACCGCCTGCGCGGCGGGAACAAGCCGGGCGAGGCGGTCAGGGAGAGCACCGGTGATACGCCACAACGGGGTGGACGCCCACGCCAGGAAGAGCACGAGGGCGACCGCCGGAACGGGACGCAGCAGTCGTCGCACCGTGGCTTACGACTCCGAGCCGGCCCCGGAGGACATGGCGTCGGCAGCGCTCGGGTCGCAGTCGTTGACGAGGTTGAGGCAACGGATGTACTCGTCCTCCTCGCCGATGGCGCGGGCCGCGGTAGCGAGCATCATGACCGCACGCAGCACGCCGCGATTCGGTTCATGGGACCAGGGCACCGGGCCGGTGCCGCGCCAGCCGTTGGAACGCAGGGCGTCCAACCCGCGGTGGTACCCGGTACGCGCGCAGGCGTAGGCGGTGACCTTCTCGGTCCCCGTGCCCTGTGCGCTGCCCTGGGACAGGTGGTAGCCGGCCAGCGCGGCCCACACCCCCGAGTCCTTCGGGTTCGCCACGGCCAGGGTCTCGAGCTCCTCGAGGGACTCCGACCCCGTCACCGCGGTCGCCAGCTCCACGGGCAGGCGCACCTCCGGGTGCTCCGCGCCGAAAAGGTCACGCCCCTTACGGATCTGTTCCGCCATTGGACCGCCGCCCCTACTTCGACACCGTGGTGCCGACGGAGTGCAGGTCGTTGCAGGCCTCGACGACACGCTCGCTCATCGCGGCCTCCGCCTTCTTCAGGTAGGAACGCGGGTCGTAGACCTTCTTGTTGCCGACCTCACCGTCGATCTTCAGCACACCGTCGTAGTTGCTGAGCATGTGGCCGGCGACGGGGCGGGTGAAGGCGTACTGGGTGTCGGTGTCGACGTTCATCTTGATCACGCCGTACCGCAGCGCCTCCTCGATCTTCTCCTTCTCAGAGCCGGAGCCGCCGTGGAAGACGAAGTCGAAGGGCTGCGCGTCCGCGGAGAGGCCCAGCTTCTTCGCCGCGGTCTTCTGGCCCATGTCCAGGACCTCGGGGCGCAGCTTCACGTTGCCGGGCTTGTACACGCCGTGGACGTTGCCGAACGTAGCGGCGAGCAGGTAGCGCTGCCCCTGGTCGCCGGCGCCGATGGCGTCGACGGTCTTCTCGAAGTCCTCGGCGGTGGTGTACAGGTTGTCGCCGGCCTTGGCCTCGACACCGTCCTCCTCACCACCGACGACACCGATCTCGATCTCGAGGATGATGTTCGCCTCGGCGCAGCGGGGCAGCAGGTCCTTGGCGATCTCGAGGTTCTCGTCGATCGGGATGGCGGACCCGTCCCACATGTGGGACTGGAACAGCGGGTTCTCGCCGGCCTCGACGCGCTTACGGGAGATCTCGACCAGGGGACGGACGTAGGTGTCGAGCTTCTCCTTCTGGCAGTGGTCGGTGTGCAGCGCGACGTTGATGCCGTAGTGCTTGGCGGCCTGGTGCGCGAAGTGGGCCAGCGCTTCGGCGCCGGCGACCATGTTCTTCACACCGAGACCGGAACCGAACTCCGCACCACCGGTGGAGAACTGGATGATGCCGTCGGACTCTGCGTCCGCGAAGCCCTTGAGGGCGGCGTTGATCGTCTCCGACGAGGTGCAGTTGATGGCCGGGTAGGCGTAACCGCCCTCCTTGGCCTTGTCCAGCATGTCGCGGTAGACGGCGGGTGTTGCGATGGGCATGGGTGCTCCTCCGTGTGGGGTCGACGGGTGGGTTCCGCGTTCTCAGTTCAAGTATGCCGTGCGCCGACGGATCTGTCAGTCGGCCGTCACTCACTGTCGCGGGTGACGGCGGCCGCCGCCTCCATGAGCATCCACCCCGACAACTGCACGGACAGGTCACGTTCAGGGATTTCCGCCGCCGCGGCGGAGCCGGACAGGGCCGCGCCCATCAGCCCGCCGGACTGCGGCAGCACCGCGTCCCCACCCCAGGATGCGGGGAAGACGGGCAGCCCGTCGATCTCCAGCCGGTAACGCCACACCGACTCCGCCGAACGCAGGACGATCCGCCGGGCGAGACGACGGGTCGCCGCACTGGCGCGGTCGTCCCCCGGCAGGGAGGTCGCGACGAGAGCGAGGTAGCGGGCGAGGATCCCCTTGAACAGGCCGTTGTCCCCGCCGCGTGCCTTCCAGTCCAGCGACCAGTTCGGGTTGGTCATGTGCTGGGACACGGCCTCGACCAGCCGGTGCACACGGGTGAGCGCCTGGGTGCCGACCGGGTCGACGGCGTCCATGTCGATACCGGCCTCCCGACGCTGGGCCCGGGCGAGCTCCAGGTTTGCGCCGATCATCACCCCCTGACAGTAGGCGTGGATCTCCGGGACAGTCTCCGGGCCGGACAGTTTCATCTTGATCCCGTCCATCACCAGACCGTCGGTGTTGATCAGGTTCGCGTGGACCCAGTCGATGAGCTGCTCGGCCAACCCGGTCCGCCCCGTGCGGGCGGCGAGGATCGCGACGGGACCGTTGGTCGGCACGTTGTAGAACGTCTCGCCCGTGCGCCACGGCATCACACCGGTGAGGTTGTCGACCCCGTTGAAGATGTCGGCTTCCAGGGCGTGGCGGTAACGGACCCGGCCGTAGCGGTCGAGCCCCTCGACGCGCTCCATGGCCAGCGCCAGCCAGGCCTTGTCGTCGTAGTAGTTGTTGCGGGTGAGCCGCCCGAAGTTGCGGATCCGCATGCCACGGATCGTCCGGCGGATGAAGCTGAGGCGCAACCGGGTGCTGCGGCGCAGGGCGGCGTCCACCTGACAGTCGATGTAATGGGCCTGCCACCAGTAGTGCCAGTGGTAGAAGAGCTTGTCACGGGTGGTCGGCGGCCAGGCGACGACGGCGAGGTTCGTGCGGGGCACACCCCAGAGCCGCCCGCCGTGGCGTTCGGTGATTGCCTGCTCGGCAAGATCGGCGCGGTGATCCCAACGTTCCTGCATGGTTCACATTGTGCATGCGCAACACCGGTTTCCGCACGTATTGGTAGCCTGACCACATGAGCAGCGCCGAAGGAGCGGACAACCTCCGTCTCAGTGACAACGACCGGATCCACGCGATGGGCGTGCTGGGCACCCACTTCGCCGACGGCCGGCTCGACGACGGCGAGTTCAACGAACGCTCCGGGGCCGTGGCGGAGGCGACGACTGTCGGCGACCTGCGCCCCCTGTTCACCGACCTGCCCGGAGGGCTCCCCTTCGACGCGCAGGGTTCGGCGGTCGCTGTACCGGGGCAGGACCGGACGGCGTTCGACCGTCCCGCCGCGGAGGTGTCTCCCCGCGACCCGGAGGCCGCCGAACTGGAGAACCTGCGCCGACGCGGGAACCTGGTGCAGACCATCGACGGGGCGGTCCTCGGCGTGACGCTGGTGACCTTCCTGGCGCTGCAGTTCGTGTTCAACGTGAGTCACGCGTGGATCGTGTGGCCGTCACTGGTGGTGACGCTGTCCGTTCCGCGGATGCTGCTGAAGTACTCGGACGAGGACGAGGAACTCTTCGAGGAGATCAAGGAGACCGAGCAGGAGACCCGGAAGGAACGGCTGCGCCGGGCCGCCGAGCGGATGCACGAACTGGAGCCGCGGGACAAGCACGACTGAGCCGCGGGGTTCAGGGGTTGGGGGTTGGAGTACGCGGTGTGGGTACGCGGGCGCACTACCCCTGCCCGTACAGGTTTCCGGGAAACCTTGAGGACCTTAAGCGCTTATGTAATGATCGCTACATCGACAGGTCCTGAGTATGACGTTCTCAGGAACTGCCGCTCTGTCCCCGCTGTTCCTACATACCGCACCGCCACAGGAGAGTGCCTCATGCCCCGTACCGACTCGTCCCTGACCGCCACCACCTCCGGTCTGCGCCGCTGGGCCACCCGCGCCGCCGTCGCCGCCGCCGGTGCCGGACTCGTCGCCGGTCTCGCCGCCCCGGCCGCGGGCGCCAACACGGTCACGCTGGTCCGGCACGGAAACACCGTGAACTGCGTCGTCGACCACGACGCCCGGGTGGGCCCGGTCTTCGGCGGCCGGACCCAGGGTGACTGCAACACTCAGCCGGGCAAGCACTTCAGGGGAGTCCCCGGCACACCGGATATGTACTCCCTCGGCCAGGTGTTCGTTCCCGGCGGATTCAACTACTCCGCCTGGGTCGAGAAGGTCTGGTAGCCCGGAGCTTCCACACGCTTCCGGAGCCCGGGGCATTGTCGGTTTCTGAGTACGGAGACCGACAATGCCCCGGGCTTCGGTGACCAGCCGGGAGTAAGCGACGGGAGCATGTCTCCGATCAGCGCGAGGAATCCCTTCCGCCGGGCGCCACCGACCCTGTATTCTGACCTCGGTGATTCAACCCACCGCACGCACTTCCACGTGAAGACCACGTGAATCATTGCGGAGAGGCCTGACCAGCTCAGGACATGTCCGGATGGGGTGCGGCGCCCACGGGCGCCGACTTCACGCCGCCGACGCCCGCCGTCGGCCGAGGAAAGGACAGCCATGTCACCGAAGGACGAGAAGAACCTCTCCCGCGTTCTCGAGAAGATCTCCGCAATGGACGAACCCCGCCGCTCCGTGATGCGGCAGGTGCACGACATCATCATGACGGCGGCGCCCGTCCTGAAGCCCCGGATCTGGTACGGGATGCCGGCCTACGCCGCCTCTGCGAGCACCCCGGCACTGGTGACGCTCCGCAATGACGAGCGCCTCAACCTCGCCCTCACCGAGAAGGTCACCCTCCGCCCCTCAGGTGGTGAGGACGGGACGCTGATGCCCGCCGCATGGTACTTCGAGACCGTCGACGAGGCCGCCGAGCAACGCATCGCCGATATCGTGCGCTCAGTCGTCGACTGACGACCGTCACCCCGGGGTCGCGGTCGTCCGACCGGACGGACGGGCATCTACACCGCCGCACCCAACTCCGCGGCGATGAACCGCTGTCCGGCCTGCGAGGGGTGGATGATCATCTTGTAGTCCGGGGTGGTCGTGTCGATGAGCCCGGCGATGTACCGCTCAGCGTCCGGGGCACAGGATTCGTGGCCCCGGCTGGCGGTCTTCAGGTCCACGAACCTCGCCCCGATCTCCGCGGCGGACTGCCGCTGCATCATCTGCACGGCCGTCTCAGCCTTCGCCAGGTACGGCACGGAAAGCCCTGCGGGACGGTCAGGCACCACGTTGACGACGCAGTACCTGTCGCCGTGGCCGATCTGCGGCATCCCGCTGACCACCAGTGACGCGTCCGGGGCGACGGCCCGGACGCGACGGGCCGCCTCGCGCATGTCCGCCCGGTAGGCGTCCTGGACGGCGTCGAAGTCCGTGACGTCGACGCCGTCCTTCTGACCCCAGGGGCCGAAGTTGTTCAGGCCCACGGGGAAGATCACCGAGTCGGTGTCGGCGGTCAGGTCCCCGGCGGCGATGCTGGCGTCGATCCGGTCCAGCATCGTGCGCGACGTCTGCGCGGTGCAGGACCAGTCGCGGACGTCCACTCCCCTGCCCTGCAAGAGACGCGGCCAGTTGTCCGGCGCCTGGAGGCACTCCTTGCCCGACTCCAGCTGGCCCGTCCTCGGGTAGTCGGTGAGGAACGGCTTCAGCTCCTCGTACTGGTTCGCCATGCCGACGAGCTGGCTCGGGTTGGCTGTGTAGGAGTCGCCGTAGGTCACCACTTTCGTGGTGGTGGGCGCGGCCGTCTGCGCCGCGGCTGTGGCGGAACCGACGGTCGCGGACAGGAGCAGGCAGGTGGCGGCTACACGGGTGAACCGACGCATTGAGGGGTGTCCTTCCGGAGAGATCTCGGCCACGGTCGTGGCCGGCCACCCAGAACTGTAACCCTTCCCGCCCCGACATCAGGACGACGTGGCCGTCAGCCGCGCACACGGGCCAGGAACATTTTCCACACCTTCTGCTGGACGGGACTGAGCACATCAATATGCATGTTCTGGATCAGCGCCGCAACCGGTTGTTCCTCGTCTGCGGGTTCGATGCCTGCTTCCGTAAGGACGCTCTCACCGGCGGCCACCATCTGCTCAGCTAGACGTTCGGCCTCCGCATCGTCAATGTGACTCCGCTCTGCCAGCTGCTCAAACTCGGTCGCAAGCGCGACGACCTGTGCCGCGGTGTCCCCGCCACCCAACACCTCGAGGACGGCGGCCGCGCTGTCACCGTCGAATGCGCCGGTCGCCGTCACCAGCGTCCACACATCCTGATCGAACTTTGCGGTGGTTGTGGCACGGTCTTCCGACACCGGCCAGACGTTCCGGACAGAAAGCCGACGTACGTCTGCGAGCATCCTCCGTTGCTCACCGATGCGCGCGGCCTGTGCTGCGAGTTCGCAGTCGAGGTCATCCAGGAGTTCATCCTGGCTCCGGACGTCCTGGTCGAGCATCTCTCGGATCCTGCGCAGCGGCATGCCGCTTGCAGCAAGCTGGCGAATCCGCAGGACACGCACAAGATCGCGGGCACTGTAGCGCCGGTAGCCGTTCGGGTCGCGCGGGACATCCGGCAGCAGTCCGATCGAGTGATAGTGCCGTAGAGCCCGGGGTGTCGTCCCAGCGATGTCGGCAACCTCCCGACTCCGAAGCACCGGGTCATTCACGCCGTCGCTCCGTCCGTCACCGGTGCGACCGCCTGAAGAAATGCATCAGGGTTATCCACATAGAGCTGTACTTCGGTGACGTGGGCATCGAGTGGACGATCTTTCTTCGGCACTGGCGCATCCGTCGGTACCGGGTCTGCGAAACGTAGCGCCACGTTCGTGCTCTGGAACTGTGTAAGAGTCAATCGGTCACCGTCGGCATGGGGCTGGGTGTCGGAGTGGTTCGTGTGGCGTGCCACCGAGGATACGTTGGCGAGCGACGTGGTGAGCACCGTCGTGTGTCCCCACCGCAGATGAAGGTTCTCGGCCGTCACGATATGCGGATGCACCACCTGGGAGGCGAAGAACCCTGCGACAAAGAGAACGCCCCAGATACTGAGGATCAGCAGGACGATCCGCAGCCACGGCCACGGGACAAGGATGTGGACGACGATCAACTCCACAAGGCTCGCGGTACCGATCGCGATCGGAATGCCCATCGTCCCCTTGGTATAGCCGAAAGGCATCGCACCTGCCGGTACCCGTCGTTTCCCTGCCACCGCCAGAACGAGACTGTGGTAGTAGCGGAGTTCCGACACGGCGGGACGGAGCAGTGGCTCCTCCGTGAGTACGCGGTCGAGGATGCTGTGGTCGTCGTCGGCAGGAGTGCGTGCGACACGGCGGAGTCGGAGCAGGGTCAGCACCACAAACACCACGAGCAGTGGCATCTCGACGGCGAGGAACACTCGCAGCGCCGTGTACCCGTCAATTGTTCTGGTCAGGTTGAGCACCAACACGGCGACGAAGACCACAGCCGTGATCCCCGCGTGCGCCCGATGCGCTGTCCTCGTCCATCGACGTTGCTGAGCCATAGCCCTCAGTCTCAACTATGACGCTGCGTCGCGGTCAAGGGCAGAGTCAGCCGCGCTTTCCCGTCTCGCTGAGCACCGCATGGGTGTGGCGGATCATCATGTGCGCCAGCCTCCGGTTCGCCCGCGCGCCCAGCACCGCGCCGATGCCCAGGGGCAGCATCTTCGCGAACGCCGCCCCCGCCATGCGCCGACGCAGCTGGCGGAAGGCGATGCGCCCCAGGCGGGAGTTGATGTTCCTCTTCTCCGCATCGCTGGCGCTTCCGAGTTTCCGGAGTCCCCGGACGCCCTTCGCACCCGACGCCGCCGAGACCGCGTCGTTCCCGGCGGCACCGGCGATGCTGAAAAGGATCAGCCGTCGGCGCGCCTCCCGGTGGCTGATGTCGACGCCGCGCAGACGCGCACTGGACAGCGTGTAGAGCGCGAAAACCTCGACGACGCCGAGCGCCTCACCGCCGGCCGCACCCATGCTCAGCAGCGTCCCGATACCGGGGAAGAACGCCAGTGCTCCCGTCCCGGCACCGGTGCCGGTCGCCAGGGTCCGGAAGTGACGGTCGATGACCTTCTGCTGCCGTGCGACGGACTTCCTGCTGTGCCTGCGCCGGATGTAGCTGACGTATTTCTCGATGGCCGGGGTCTGCACCTCAGACGCCTTGTCCACTGCCTTGAAGAACCGGCGGGCGAGCTTCCCGTCCGGCTCGTCGAGGTCGGCGATGCCCTTGAGCGCTTCGCGGGATTCGGGGGACAGTTCGTCGTCGCTGACCTCCGCGGGCTCCATGTACGGCGCGGGCGTGCCGGCATTGCGGCGACGGGAGAAAGGCTTCGGGAGCTTCACGTGTGTCCTCCGGGACGGGGTGATTGACCGGGCCGAGTGTAGTCCTCTCCGCCCCTCGAGCGTCGGCCCGTCAGCCGGTGATCTCGCCTGCGAGTCCTGTCATGCAGTCCGCGACAATCTCACCCGTCTGCGACACCGTCATCGCCAACTGCCGGTCCGTCATCCACCGGTGACAACCGACCGGACCGTGACGCGAGGGCCTCGGCGCGGCGCTGCGGGGTCAACGCATCATGGGTCAACGAGGACTCCGGCGCGCCTGAGACCTCAATGCGCAGGTCCACACCCGTCAGGTCAAGCTGGTCCAGCCCCAGTGCCGCGGACTGCAGCCACAGCCGGGTCGGCCGGTCGCTGACCGCCGTCAGCCCCGCTCCGGACGCGGGGGCTGGCTCTTCTTCTTTCCGAATCGGAGCTCTACATGGGCTCCTGTCGTCGTGCGGACGGGGGACTACGCGCCGGCGTGGCTCATCCGCGCGACCTGGTCTTCGGCCAGCTGCTGCACGACGTCGTCCCCGACCTGCCCGACGGCGAGCAGGTTGAACGTACGGTCACCGACGGTGCCGACGATGTAGCGGGCCGTCTGGCCCACCGCCTCGTCACCGATGTCTTCGCCGTCGAGGAGCAGACCGGTCACCGTCACGTCGGCGGCGGTCAGTTCGTCGGCGCCGTCGACGCTGACATCCACCGGGGCAACCTGGAACGACTTCGACATCGCGCCGAACTCGCTGTCGGACTCGCTGGAGAACTCCGCGCATCCGGCGACGTCCGGCATGCCGCCCTCCGGCGTCCCGGTGGTCACGCGCACGAAGGCCCCGGACTCGTCGTCGTCACCGTGGGTGTACGACACGACCGCGGTCTTGTCCGAGGGTTCCATCATCCAGGTGAAGACCATGCTGGCGTCGACCGCCAGGGACGCGCACTGGGGCGGGGTGACGACGTCGCCGCTGTCCCCTGCCTCGTCACCGAAGAGGTCGCTGAGGTCCTCGTCGCTGTCCGAACCGGTGCGCTCGAAGGTGTACCCCTCCGGCGTACTGGCATCGTCGAGGATGAGGTCGCCCGGGGCGTCGGACGCCGGCGGGTTCTGGAGGGCGCCCTGCGAGGATGCGTCGTCCGCGGACGCGTCGGAGTCGTCGGAGCTGCAGGAGACGAGGGCACCGGACACCGCCAACGGCAGCACGGCGAGGGACAGGGGCCTGGCGAAACGGCGGATCATGGGAGCCGAACATCCTTAATTCTCTGAAATGTAACGTCCAGAGAAATGTACCCTGCGGCTCACAGCAACGAGAACTCGTCCTTCTCCTCGCTGGCGTCGCGCTGGAGCCGCTTGCTCCGGTAACGACGGAAGAAGACGTAGTTCAGCGCGAAGAAGCCCACCAGGTACGCTGCACCGGTCGCGATGAGGTTCCCGCCCGTGGCCAGGTAGACCACTGCGGCCAACACCACACCGAGGGCGCCGTCGATGAGCGTCGTGCTGTACAGCGACTTCCGGTACACCACATCGTCCGACTTCACGCCTGTGGTGAGGTACTGCCAGTAGTTCATGTCCGCGATGCTAACACCGCAGTCACGCGCCGGAGGACCACGTCACCACGCGTTCCCCAGGTCCGCGTGCTGGCGGACCCAGGTGTGCATGGCGATACCGGCGGCGACGCCGGCGTTGATCGACCTCGTCGACCCGAACTGCGCGATCGACACCGTCAACGCCGCGGCGTCCTGCGCCTGCTGCGTCACCCCGGGGCCCTCCTGCCCGAACAGCAGCAGACACCGTTGCGGCAACTGCGCGGTCTCCAACGGCACCGACCCGGGCGTGTTGTCCACCGCCACCACGGTCAGGTCATGCTCCCGCGCGAACGCCGTCACCGATTCGGTGTCGGTGTGGTGCATCAGGTGCTGGTAGCGGTCGGTGACCATCGCACCGCGCCGGTTCCACCGCCTGCGCCCCACGATGTGCACCGTGTCCACGGCGAACGCGTTCGCCGTGCGCACCACGGTGCCGATGTTGGAGTCGTTCTCGAAGTTCTCGATCGCGATGTGCAGCGTGTGCCGTCGGGTGTCGATGTCGGCGACGATCGCCTCCAGCCGCCAGTAGCGGTATCCGTCGACGACGTTGCGCCGGTCGCCGTCCGCCAGCAGCTCCGGGTCGAGACGCTCGTCCTCCGGCACCGGGACGCCCGGGTGCTCCTCGCTCCACGGGCCGACGCCCACCGGGTGCCCGAACCACTCCGTGGGGCCACGGCCCGAAGACTGGCCCGAAGACTGGCCGGGGGTCTCCCCGCTCACTTTTTCCGTCCGGTCAGGCCTTCGACGATGAGCAGCTGCGCCGCCACGTAGGTGGCCATCACCATGCCGTCCACCACCCCGTCGAGCCGCTGCACCAGCGGGGACTCGCCGCGCAGGAACGCCAGGCGGGCCAGGATCAGCCCGTCCGACAGGACGAACAGGTTGCCGCCCAGACCGATCCCGGACAGGTCCGCCGACGAACCGCCCGTATGTGCCTCCGGGTCCGCGGCCAGTACCGAGGTCGCCGCCAGTGCCGTGCCGTAGCCGGCGGCGGCGGGCAGTGCGGCCGGTGCACCCGTCGCAGCGGTGACCACCCCGGACGCCAGCACCGGGGCGCGCAGCACCACCGTCGACCGTCGCGGACGGTGGCCCCGCCGCCACAGCTCACTGATGTAGGCCAGCTGGTTGACGCTGAACGCGGCGGACCCGAGGTTGAGGTTGCGGGCCCGCACCGACGGGTCGTCGCTGCGCCCGTCCTTCCCCATGAGGATCACGTCGCCCAGCAGGCCACCGGCGAGCCCGGCGAGCACCACGGGCAGGCGGTCACCGTGAGAGGCCCCGGGGGCCCGGGAGGCACGCGCGCAGGCGTGGGCGCCGAGCAGGGGCATCAGCGCCGGTTTGACCACCCGGGTCACCCCGTCGCCACGGCGTCCCGCCGCTGCCGCCGCCACCGACACCGCACCAGCGGCGAGGTACACCGCACGCCACAGACGCATCAGGCCAGTCCCAGGTCTTCCAGGCCGAGCAGGCTGCGGTACTCCACACCCTCGGCCTCGATGACGTCCTTCGCGCCGGTGGCCCGGTCGACCACGGTGGCCACGCCCACGACCGTCGCCCCGGCCTCACGCACGGCGGCGACGGCGGTCAGCGGGGAGTTTCCGGTGGTGGTGGTGTCCTCGACGACGAGGACGCGCCGGCCCTCGATGTCCGGCCCCTCGATCCGCCGCTGCATGCCGTGCTTCTTGGTCTCCTTGCGCACCACGAAGGCGTCCACGCCGTCACCGGCGTGCATCACCGAGGTGGCCACCGGGTCCGCGCCGAGGGTCAGCCCGCCGACGGCGACGTAGTCCCAGTCGGCGGTGAGTTCGCGCAGCAGCTCACCGATCAGCTTCGACGACTCGCGGTGCAGGGTGGCCCGGCGCAGGTCCACGTAGTAGTCGGCCTCTTTGCCGGAGGACAGGGTGACCCGTCCGTGGACGACGGCCAGCTCGGTGACCAGCTCGGCGAGTCGCTGCAGTTTGTCGGCGTTGACGGTGGGCGTGCTCATGGAGGCGTCCTTACATCTCGTGCGGCTGTGGCGGTTACTGGTGTGGATCTTACGGGGTTCAGGTGTCCTCGGGATCAACGACCTCGGCGTCGACCTCCGGGTAGTCGGTGTCCTCCCCCGCCTCCCCCGCACGACGTGCGTGGCGTGCCGACGGCGCGCGGTGCCGGCCGCGGGACGCCTGCCCCGGGACCCGGCCGATGATGTCCACCTCGGCGGAGGTGGTGCGGGGGGAACCGGGGACGTCGGACCCGTCAGAGGTCCCGGAAGTCTCGGGATCGTCCCCGAAGATGGTGGACCGCTGTTCGGACGCCCGGATCACCCGGGGCCCGCCGCCGGAGATCGTGCGGCTGTGCTCCGGGTCCTCCCCGACCGCCGGGATCGGGTCGGCGGCCCGGGCCTCGCCGTCCTCTCCGTCGTCCCCGTCCCCGGGGTACCCGGGGAAGCCCGAGACGTCGCCCATCGTCCGGGCCTCGGCGCGGGTGGGGAAGTCGACAGGTGTGGCTGAACGCTCCATTCGCGGGCGTGAGTCCTCCGGTGCGGGGGCGTCCACGCCGGTGGTCCCCTCAGGATCGCCGGTCTCGTCAGAAACGTCGGATGCCCCGGACGCAGCAGTCGCAGCAGGCGTAGCAGGCGCCGCCCCTGCGTCCGGCACGGCGCGCAGGTGGCCCCGCTGCGTCGGTGCCCCGTCGGCGCCGTCACCTCCGTCGGTGCTGTCGGCGGCGTCACCGTCGACGACGGCGGCCTCCACCGTGCCGCGGACGCGGGGACGCGTCGGGTCGGCGTTGGTCATGTCCAGTTCCTGGGAGGTCACCCGTGGAGGAAGCACACGGGACGCCGCCACCAGGGCACGCCCCTGCACGATCACGTGGTCCCAGATGGGCGGGTCGGTACGGCGGGACATCTTCATCGCCACCCACGTCGTGCTGAACGCGATGTCCGACACGCTGCCGGCCAGGGCGTGCAGGGCCGCGTCGACCCGGCTGTCGAGCATCCTGTCCAACGCCCTGTTGTCCGAGGAGTAGCCGGTGTACGGCGGCCGGTCGCACAGTTCGGAGTGCCGCATCCCCGCGGGCATCGCCGCCCCGTCCGACAGGTGCACCTGCACCGGGGAGTAGACCTCGCGGCGCAGCGCCACCACGGTGGTCCCGTTGACCTCGGCGAGGTGGAACTGGTGGCCTCCGGTGAACCCGGAGACCAGGTCACGGGCGACGGTGGTGGCGGAGCCTGCGGTGGCGTCGTCCCTGATCAGGGACATGAGGCTGTCCGGCCACTCCCCCGGCAGGTAGCGGTCCTCCCGGGCGTACTCGTAGCCGTGGGACTGCGCCCACTGCCGGCGGGCACGACGCCCGGCGAACAGCCCGGACGCAGGCGACGTCGCCGAAGATGCCGCGGTCGCCGCGGTCGCCGAGGTGGGAGCCGTCTCCGACGACGCGGCGTCGGTGTTCCTGGACTCCGGGATCGGCTCCCCGGCCGGCTCCTCCACGGTGTCCCGCCCGGCGGGGGCGCCCTGCTCCGGCGGGACGTCCTCCCCCGCCGGGTCCGGGGACCGGTCCGAAGCGGGAGCAGGTTCGGACGCGGGTTCCTGAGACTGGTCCGGGGCCTCTTCCGGAGCTTGTCCTGTGGCCTGTCCTGTGGCCGGTTCCTGGGCAGGGGTGATGGTGGCCGCGGAGTCCCCGCCGGGGACGTCCTGTGCCACCTGACCCTGTTCCGCCGCCTGTGTCCGCTGTGTCTGCCGCGCCCCCCGGCCCTGCGGCTGATCCGACGCACGCCAGAACAGGCCCGCGGCGAGAACCAGCAGCGCGAGCCCGAGCACCAGTGCGACAACAGCGACAGTCATCATGCCAAGCATAAACGAGGCGGCCCCGGCAGACACCGTCGGACGGCGCGACCACCGGCCGGGGAGCCCCGCTCCCGGAACCTACTGGTTGGCGGCGGCGTAGGCCTCGTGGTCGAGCAGGTCACCGTCGGCGGGGGTGGCGGACACGGCGACCTCGTAGAGCCAGCCGGCACCGTAGGGGTCGTCGTTGATCACCCCGGCGTTGTCCTCCAGGTCCTCGTTCACCGCGGTGATCTCGCCGGACACCGGGGCGTAGATGTCGGAGACGGACTTGGTGGACTCGACCTCGCCGTAGGGTTCGCCGGCCTCGATCTCGGTGCCGACCTCAGGCAGCTCGACGAAGACGATCTCGCCGAGTGCCTCGGCGGCGACGTGGGTGATGCCGACGCGGACGGTGTCGCCCTCGGAGACGTCGGTGGAGTTCACCCACTCGTGCTCCTCGGAGTACAGGCGGTCGGTGGGCAGTGCGGTCATGATTCTCTCCTCGGGAAAGTGCAGTCAGGGGTGGGGACAGTCAGGGTGGATGTTACTTGTCGCGCGAGTAGAACGGCAGCGCAACGACGGTGTAGGGATGTGCCTTGCCACGGATGTCGACGGTCACCGTCGACCCCACGGCCGCGGCGCCGCCCTCGGCGGAGGCGTCGGCCGTCACGTAGCCCATCGCCACCGGGTAGCCCAGGGTCGGCGACAGGGCACCGGAGGTGACCTCCCCGAGCCGGTTGCCGTCGGCGTCCCGGATCTCGTAGCCGCTGCGGGCGGCACGACGCCCCTCGCCGACGAGGCCGACCAGCGTCTGCCGGGTGCCCTCCTCCTTGGCGCGGACGATGGCGTCGCGCCCGACGAAGGAGTCCTTGGACTTCGTGGCTGCCAGGATCCCCAACCCGGCGTCCACCGGGGTGAGGTCCACGCTGAGCTCGTTGCCGTAGAGCGGCATGCCGGCCTCCAGGCGCAGCGTGTCGCGGGCGGCCAGCCCGCAGGGGCGCACCCCGTGGGGCTCGCCGGCGGTCAGGGCGACGTCCCACACGGCGGTCGCCTGTGCCCCGTCGGTTCCGTTTCCGACGAAGATCTCGAAACCGTCCTCGCCGGTGTAGCCGGTGCGGGCGATGATCGCCGGGACGCCGGCGACGGTGCCCTGGAAGGCGGCGTAGTAGCCCAGTCCGGCGACCGCGGTCTCCACGGAGTCGCCGGCGCCGGAGGCTTCAGGGGCGTCGGTGACGCTGTCGACGATCTCCAGCATCACCGCCGCGGCCTTCGGGCCCTGCACGGCGATGAGCGAGATGTCGTCGGTCTCGTCGGTCAGGGTGACGTCGAAGCCGGCGGCCCGCTCGCGCAGCGCCTCAGCGACGGCGGGGGCGTTGCCGGCGTTGGGGATCACCAGGTACTCGTCCTCCGCCAGGACGTAGGTGATCAAGTCGTCGATGATGCCGCCCTCCTCGGTGCAGATCATCGAGTACTTCGCCTTGCCGACCTTCACCGCGGACAGGCGGGAGACCAGCGCGTGGTCGAGGAATGCCGCGGCGTCCGGTCCCGTGACGCGGACCTCGCCCATGTGCGAGAGGTCGAAGACGCCCACGGTCTCACGGACCGCCCGGTGCTCCTCGAGCTCCCGGTCGTACTTCAGGGGCATGTCCCAACCGCCGAAGTCGGTGAACTTCGCGCCGAGCTTCTCGTGGACCGGGTGCAGTGCGGTGTGCTTGGTCATCAGTTCTCACTCTCGATGTCGAAGTCCTCCAGCGGCGGGCAGGAGCACATCAGGTTGCGGTCGCCGTAGGCGTCGTCGATGCGGCGCACGGCGGGGAAGTACTTGTCGCGGCGGAGGGTGCGCACCGGGAAGGCCGCCTTCTCGCGGGAGAAGTGGCCGTGGGAGACGGCGTCCTCGAAGTCGTCGCGGACCACGGACTCGGCGGTGAACGGCGCGTGGCGCAGGACGGAGTCCTCCACGGCGACGTCCCCGGCGATGACCTCGTCGATCTCGGCGCGGATGGTGCGCAGCGCGGTGATGAAGCGGTCGAGCTCGTGCTTGTCCTCGGACTCCGTCGGCTCCACCATCAGGGTGCCCGCGACGGGGAAGGCCAGGGTGGGCGCGTGGAAACCGAAGTCCATGAGCCGCTTGGTCACGTCCGCGGCGGTGACACCGGACTGCTTGGTCAGCTCACGCAGGTCCAGGATGCACTCGTGGGCGACCAGGCCGTTCTCCCCGGTGTAGAGGGTGGGGAAGCTGTCGGCGAGCTGGCGGGAGATGTAGTTCGCGTTCACCAGCGCCATGCGGGACGCCTCGGTGAGCCCCTCGTCGCCCATCATCGCGATGTAGGTCCAGGAGATCGGCAGCACACCGGCGGAGCCCTGGTTCGCGGCGGAGACCGGACGTCCCTCGTGCACACCCGGCTCGGCGGTGACGTCGGCCCACGGGTCGGACGGCAGGAACGGGACAAGGTGCTCGCCCACGCACACCGGGCCGACGCCCGGGCCGCCACCGCCGTGCGGGATGGTGAAGGTCTTGTGCAGGTTCAGGTGGCTGACGTCGCCGCCGAACTCACCCGGCTGCGCGAGCCCGACCAGGGCGTTGAGGTTCGCACCGTCGATGTACACCTGCCCGCCGGTGGCGTGCACCTTCGCGCACACCTCGCGGACGTGCTCCTCGAAGACGCCGTGGGTGGACGGGTAGGTGATCATGATGCCGGCGATCTCGTCGGCGTACTTCGCGATCTTCGCGTCCAGGTCGTCCAGGTCGATCGACCCGTCCGCGGCGTTCTTCACGCCGACGACCTTCAGCCCCGCCAGGGCGGCGGACGCGGCGTTCGTGCCGTGGGCGGACGCCGGGATCAGGACGAGGGTGCGCTGGTCGTCACCGTTGGCGACGTGGTAGCGGCGGATCGCCAGCAGGCCGGCGAGCTCCCCCTGGGAACCCGCGTTGGGCTGGACGGAGACCGCCGCGTAACCGGTGATCTTCGCCAGCCGGTCCTCCAGGTCGTCGATGAGCTCCCACCAGCCGGTGGCCTGGTCGGCCGGGACCATCGGGTGGATGCCGGCGAACTCCGGCCAGGTGATCGGCTCCATCGACACCGCGGCGTTGAGCTTCATGGTGCAGGAGCCCAGCGGGATCATGGTGCGGTCCAGGGCCAGGTCGCGGTCGGCCAGGCGACGCATGTAGCGCATCATCTGCGTCTCCGAGGACACCGAGTGGAACACCGGGTGGGTCAGGATCTCGTCGGTGCGCAGCAGGTCGGCCAGGGGGCCGTCCTGCGCGGTGAACTCCGCGGTCGACACCGAGCCGTCGACGTCGCCGATGACCTGCAGCAGTGCGGAGATGTCGCCGTCGGTCGTCGACTCGCCGACCGAGACACCGACGTGGGTGTCGTCGACGTGCCGCAGGTTGAAGCCCCGCTCACAGGCCGCGGCGGCGGTCGCCGCGGCGTCCTGCACCTCGACGGTGACCGTGTCGAAGAAGCGGTCGTGCGCCAGCGTCAGCCCCGCCCCGGACAGGCCGACGGCCAGGGCGGTGGCCCGGCCGTGCACCGCCGTGGCGATCTCACGCAGACCCTGCGGGCCGTGCCACACGGCGTAGAAGCTGGCGACCACCGCCAGCAGCGCCTGGGCGGTGCAGATGTTGGAGGTCGCCTTGTCACGACGGATGTGCTGCTCACGGGTCTGCAGGGACAGCCGGTAGGCAGGGGTGCCCTCGGCGTCCACCGACACACCGACGATGCGGCCCGGCAGCTTACGCTGCATGTTCTCCCGGCAGGCCAGGAACGCCGCGTGGGGGCCGCCGAAGAACAGCGGCACACCGAAACGCTGCGCCGAGCCGACGGCGATGTCCGCGCCCAGCTCACCGGGCGAGGTGAGCAGCACCTGCGCCAGCAGGTCGCAGGCCACGGTGGCCAGGCCGTCCCTGTCATGGACCGCGGCGATGACCTCCGCCAGGTCGTCGCGCACCCCGCCGGTGGTGCCCGGGTTCGAGACGACGACGCCGATCAGGGCGTCCTCACGCGCGGCGACCGCCTCGGCGGTGACGTCCACGACCTCCACGGGGATGTCCACCGCGGCGGCGCGGGCACGGGTGATGTTGATGCTGGAGGCGTGCAGCGCGGCGTCCAGCAGGACCACGCCGCCCTTCTTCGCCGCCTTCGTGTTCAGGCGGGCCATCATCTGCACGGCCTCGGCCACAGCGGTGGCCTCGTCCAGCAGGGAGGCGCCGGCGATCGGCAGGCCGGTGAGGTCCTCGACCATCGTCTGGAAGTTCAGCAGGGCCTCGAGACGGCCCTGGGAGATCTCCGGCTGATACGGGGTGTAGGCCGTGTACCAGCCCGGGTTCTCGACCACGTTGCGGCGGATGACCGCCGGGGTGACCGTGTCGTAGTAGCCGGCGCCGATGAGCTGCTTCTTGACCGTGTTCTTCGCGGCGAAACCACGCAGGGTGGCCAGCGCCTCCGTCTCGTCCAGCGCCGGGGCCAGGCCGATGGGGCCCTTCTGGGCGATGCTGGCCGGCAGGGCTGCGGCGGCGAGCTCCTGCGAACTTCCGTAACCGAGGGTCGCGAGGATCTCGGAGGTGGCGTCGGCGTCAGGGCCGATATGACGGTTCGGGAATGCGTCGTGGGGCGTTGCCATGTGTCAGGGGGTCTCTTCCTGTGTGCTGTCGTGCGGACACGGGTGTACTCCCTCCCCACTCTGTCGATGGTGCCTGAGAGCTTTTTCTCCTTCGGCGGCCGGGTCACGGACGACGGTGACCGGCTCTTTCCAGAGCTGCCTCGCCACAGTGGTGCTGGTGCCTGAGAGTGTCGACGGGGAGGTGTTGCTCCTACGGCGGCCGGCGCTGGGCCTGGCCTCTCCCACAGTGGCTGCGAACGGCGGATTCAGTTGTGGATGATGCGGCGATCGGGGTCAGTATAACCGTAGGCGTGACGTGGCACACCCTCATCGCGAGATTGCGGACCCCTGGCCACTCCCCCCTCGACGACGTATCGCCGAGCCCGACACCTGCCCCACGATCGGCGGCGCCGACACCCGGTCACGCGACTCCCACGGCGAGCACGGCCGGGACCGCCGCGACCCACCCGGCGAGCCAGTAGCTGAGCATCCCGGCGGGCACTCCGCCGGACAACCCGTCCTCGATGACGGTGAAGTCGTCGTTCGTGCGGGGACGTCCCCGGTGGAGCGCGCCCGAGACGATCGCCACCGCGGCGAGCCCGCCCACGTCCAGCGTCCACCTGACCCTGCTCCGGGTGCCGGGGTCAGGGATCCGAGTTCCGGGTTCCGGCCCACGGGACGACGGCGAAACGGGTATCACTGGTTACATGAAGAAAACGTCCTTCCTCTCCCGCTACCGCACCCCCCGGCTCCCCGTCCCCCGTCAGGGCGACACCGCCCTGGTCACCGGGGCCACCTCCGGTATCGGACGGGCCACTGCCGAGGAACTGCTCAAGAGGCAGTTCCGGGTGATCGGCACCTCACGCGACCCCGGCTCCGAGGCCGCCCGCGCCAACACCCCGGACGGTGTGGAGCTCATACCCCTGGACCTCGGCGACCCGGACTCCATAGCCGCCGTCCCCGCCGAACTGGAGAAGCTCGACGCCGGCCCGGTCACCGTCCTGGTCAACAACGCCGGCGAGAGCCAGAACGGCCCTCTCGAGGAACTCCCCCGGGAGGCCCTGGTCCGGCTGTTCCAGGTGAACGTCATCGGCCACGTCGAGCTCACCCAGCTGCTGCTCCCCCCGATGCGGGACGCCCGGCGCGGGCGCATCGTCTTCGTCGGCTCCATGCTCGGCAGCTTCCCCCTGGCCTACCGCGGCAGCTACGGCGCGTCCAAGGCCGCGGTGAAGGCCTTCGCCTTCTCCGCCCGGCGCGAGGTCAGCCGGTTCGGCATCGGCGTCAGCGTGATGGAGCCCGGGGCGATCAACACCGGACTGTCGGAGCGGCGCACCATCTACGTCGACGACCACGGCCACTACGCCGAGGAGTTCCGGACGATGCTGACCCACCTCAATGACAACGAGGCGAAGGGGATCTCCGCCGGGGAGGTCGCCACCGAGATCCTCAGGGCGGTCACCGACAGGCGTCCCCGTCCGCTCTACGCCGCCGGGTCGAGTGCCGGCATCGCCTTCCCGGCGGCCCGCCTGCTCCCCCGCGACACGATGGGCGGGATCATCGCGGCGAAGCACGGCCTGTGACGCCCCCGGCTCAGGGCCTCCGGGAGTAGAACAGGTCCCGCCACGGCCGGGCCGACAGTGCCACGACCGCGGCACCGACGATACCGGTGAACATGCAGGCGCTGGCGATCACGTTGACCCACAGCAGCATCCCGCTGCCCAGCACCAGCTCCAGCATCAGGACGACAGCGCCGACGGTACCCACCCAGCTCAGGCCGGTGAAGACGCGGTTGACCGGGTGCCGGGCCGGGCCGAAGTAGCCGCGCTCGGTGAACACGATCGCACTGAGCATCAGCAGGATCAGGACGCCGAAGTAGGTGTAGAAGATCAGCTCCCCCCACTGCGGGTCCACCCGGTCCCCGAGACGGGTGACCCCCAGCAGCATCAGCAGGACGCACGCCACAGTGGTGAATCGACGGAGCATGGCACCAGCATAGGCGTTGTCCGGGTCAGAACCGGAACAACACGTCCCCGGGCTCGGAGGGCTCCCCCGGCATGAGCCCCTCCTCCACGCCGCCGTCCTGCTGCATCATCACCACGGCCACGATGGGGTCGAAGCCGAGCCGGCCGATGGACAGCGGCGCGTAGGTGGTGACGCGTTCGCCGACCCGGACACGGTGCCCCTGCTCCACGTGCAGGGAGTAGCCCTGCCCGTCCAGCTGGGCGGTGTCGATGCCGATGTGGACCAGCACCGGGAGACCGTCGTCGGTGAGGATGAGGAACAGGTGCGGCATCAGACGGGTGACCACCCCCTCCACCGGGGCGCACACGGTCACGTACTCCACGCCGGGGTCCGGCACGACCGCCATGCCCGGGCCGACGGTCCCCGCCGCGAACAGCGGGTCCGGCACCGCCGACAGCGGTGCCACGGTGCCCGGCATGGGCGTGACGACGTCGAGCGGTCCCAGACGCCGGCTCGCCCCGAACTCCCCAGACTCCCCGGGCTCCCCGGCGGTGTCCGTCGTACCCGGCCTGACTGTGTCCCGTGCGTCCTTCATGGGACCTCCGATCCTCGTGCGGTGCATGTGTGGCGCTGGGAAAATGATAGACCGTCAGGAAGTCCCGGCGTGGCGTTACCGCGTAATTTCGCCGATAAAAGTGTCAGCCCAGCGCCACCGGCCGCGAACGGTCGGACGCCCACTGCGACCAGCCGCCGACGTAGTGCCGCGCCACCGGCAGACCGGCGTGCTCCATCAGCGCGATGAACAGCGCCGAGCTCACCCCGGAACCGGAGTAGACCACGGCCTCCGCGGCGACGTCGTCACCGGTGATGCCGTGGGCGGCCAGCCGCTCACGCACGACCTCCGGGGACGGGACACGACCCCCGTCCAACAGGTCACCGACAGGGACACTGATGGCCCCGGGAATGTGGCCGGCCCGCCGGTCGAGACGTTCCCGCAGCCCCTCGAAACGGTCCGCCGGGCGGGTGTCCACCAGCAGCGGCGCCGCCGCACCGCCGGCCGCCGACGCGGAGATCTCCCTGACCTCGTCCAGGGTGGCGGTGGGCATGGTCGGCGCACCACCGGCGAGGATCTCGAACGTCCCGCGCCCGCGCAGGCAACCGATCCCCGCCGCGATGTCGCCCCCGGCGGCGAGCCAGGCGGGCGTCCCGCCGTCCAGGATCCGCACGTCGGTGACCCCGGCCCACCGCAGGACCCACCATGCGCGGGCGGCGTAGAGCAGTCCGCCACGGTCGTAGATACGCACCGGCTGCCCCGGACGGATGCCCCAGTCGTCCACGTACCGCTGCAGGACGTGCCGGTTCGGCAGCGGGTTACGACCCGCCTCCGCGGACGGCGACCCGGAGAGCATGGTGCCCGGGTCGCAGAAGAAGGAGCCCGGGATGTGCCGGGTCACGTAGAGGTTCCATGCGGCGTTCTCGCCCCATTCCCAGTCCGAGTCGAGGACTGTCACGGGCTCGCCACGGGTACTGGCCTCGAAGAGTTCCCGGGCGGAGATGAACGGTTCGGCGGGGGTTCCGGACGGAAGGTCAGTGTGGCTCGGCGTCATGCAGGCCAGTTTACGAGGGAAAGCGTCCCCGTGCCGCGCAGGGTCGTCCACCCCGGTCACAGGTCCGAACAGGTGTCCGGAAAGGTGTCCGAACCGGTGTCACAACCAGCCCCGCTCACGGGCGATACGCCAGGCCTCGAAACGCGTCGAGGCCCCCGTCTTGCCCATCGCCGAGGACAGGTAGTTGCGCGTCGTCCCCGCCGCCAGATGCACCGAGGCGGCGATCTGCTCGACCGAACCACCCTGCCCGGCGACCTCCAGGACCTGGGACTCCCGCTCGGTCAACGGCGACTCCCCCGCCCCGATCGCCGCCGCCGCGAGCTCCGGGTCCAGGTACCGGCGACCGGCGTGCACCGTGCGCACCGCGGTGGCGAACTCCTCCGCCGAGGAGGTCTTCGGGACGAACCCGAGCACCCCGCCCGCCAGGGCGCGCCGGAGCTGCCGTGGCCGCCCGTGACTGGTGACGATGAGCACCCGCACCCCGTCCGGCAGCGACTCCGCGGTCTCGATGCCGTCCATCCCGCCCATCTGAAGGTCCATGACCACCACGTCCACCGCAGCACGTCGGCTGCACCAGTCGATCAGCTCCTCCCCGGAACCGAGGGTCGCGACCACGTCCAGGTCGTCCTCCAGCGACAGCAGCGTCGACAGGGAACTGGCGACCAGGGACTCGTCGTCCACCACGACGACCCGTATGGCGGCACTGTCGCTCATGACCTACTCCTTCAGGGTGAGGGTGACGTGGAAGAGACTACCGTCACGCTCGGCGACGAGGGTCGCCCCGAGCGGCTCCGCACGGCGCCGGATCCCCGCCAGGCCCGACAACCGTTCAATCCCGCGCGTCACGCCGTCGTTGCTCATCCTGACGGACTCGGAGCCACCGTTACCGCCGGTGAACACCAGACGCACGCGCGTGGCGGCGGAGTGGCGCACCACGTTCGTCGTCCCCTCCCGGACCAGCCAGGCGGCAAGCTCACGCATCGACGCCGACAACTCCGTCGGGTCCCCGTCGACCTCCAGGTGAATCCCGGCACTGTCCAGCAGCTGCCGGGCACCCTCCACCTCCGTGGACAGGTTCACCGCCCGGTAGCCGTCCACCACCTCATGCATCTCGGTGACCGACGTCCGGGCCAGCTCCTGCAGCTCGGCGAGCTCCCCGTCCAACCGGCCGTCGCCACGCCTGGCCAGGGCGCGGGCGAGCTCCGCCTTCACCGACATCGCCGCCAGCCGCTGCCCGAGGGTGTCGTGCAACTCCTGCGAGAAACGCAGCCGCTCCTCACTGACCTGCAGCGCCGACTCCGTGAGCCGGGCACGGTCCAGCTCCTTGGCGATCCCCACCGTCCAGGCCGACAGGGTCGAGGTGCACAACAGGAAGGTGCCGAAGAACAGCGGCAGCCAGTTCACCTCCCGCCACATGAGCACCGACGTCGCCAGCGAGAACAGCACAGTGACCGTCCAGCGCCAGGGCAGCCACGCCAGCACCGTCAACGGGGTGAGCATCACCGTGGTGAACGCCAGGCTCATGCCGGTCAGCGCCGTCGCCCCGTCACCCGTCGCGTACATGACCATGCCCGCGGACCAGACGACCGCGCTGACAGCGGCCGTCGCCGCCACCAGCCCTTCCGACCGCCGCCGAGGCCGGGTGTTGAACTCCGGACGCCACTCGACGATCACCAGACCGGCGACGACCAGCACCAGGGCACAACCGGCGACCACCGCCTGCTGCACGGTGCCGAGCACCCCGCCCCTCCGGGCGGCGAGCACCGGGAGCAGGACGGCGAGGACACCGAAGGCGAGGACCGCCGACTGCACCGACAACCGGGTGTACACCGCCAGCTTCGCACCCGCGCCCAGCCCGCGCCACGTCCGGCGCGGGCTGGTGACTGACTGCAGCACTGTCGGGTTCATGGACTCCATCTAATCAGTGATCATCAGTGATCATCAGTGCCGGACGTCCCAACGGACGTAGCGCGCACCCGCCCACACACAGACCGCCGCCCAGGCAACGAGAATCAGCATCATCTGCCACGTCTCGCCGAACACCTCGCCGGAGGCCAGCGGGGCCGCACCGCCCTCGGCCATACGGTCGGTCATCGTGTTGCCGGCCCACCCGTACTGCGTGAGGTCGAAGATCAACGCGAACGGCGTCCGGGCGACCACGTCGTCGACCGCCTCCGGGAAGATCTGGCGGAAGTTCCCCATCGACGCGAACAACAGCAGCATCACCGGCAACGAGGTGATCTGGGCGGCCTCGGGGTTCTTCGTGAAACCACTCGTGACCAGTGCGAGCCCACTGACAACGACCAGCCCGAGCAGGACGGCGACGATGATCGGCACCACGTTCACCGGGCCCGGGGCACCGAAGACCATGAGCAGCACCGACATCACCACGGTGAACAGCACGGTCAGCACCGCCCCGGGGAACGACGAGGCACTGAGGATCTCCACGTCGCGGGCCTCGCCGGTACGCAGACGTTTGAGCACGCCCTCGTCACGGCGCGTCGTGACCATGGACAACACGGTGTAGAACTGCACGAACATCAGCGCGAAGACGAGGAAGAACTCCATCGCCATCGCACTGGCGTCGATGCGCGAGGCCTCGTCGTCGCCGGAGATGATGAAGAACATCGCCGTGGCGGCACCGATGGGCACCACGATCGCGTTGACCAGAAGGGTCTTGTTCCGGAGGAACTGCAGGGTCTCGGCGCGGGCCAGGGCGGCGAACCGTCGGACGGGCGAACCGCCCGAACGGGTGGCGGTGACGTCGGAGGATGAAGCGGTTGCGGTACTCATGGCTGGTCCTTTCAGACGGAGGAGTCGGTGCCGGCGATCTTGCTGAAGACACGTTCGAGGCTGGCAGGGCGGGCGGAGAAGTGGCCCAGGGAGACGTTGTTGGCGGCGGCCCAGTCGAGCAGGCGGTGGGTGTCCTCCTGCAGCCGGGAGGTCTCGATCCGCAGACGGTCACCGTCCCTGGTGACCTGCGCCCCCGGGAACGCCGGGAAGACGTCCTGCGTGCCGCCGTCGGACAGTCCGGGT
The DNA here is from genome assembly GCF_022712195.1 of Corynebacterium sp. Taxonomy (GTDB): domain Bacteria; phylum Actinomycetota; class Actinomycetes; order Mycobacteriales; family Mycobacteriaceae; genus Corynebacterium. The sequence continues at coordinate 26,648 of NZ_JALAGY010000081.1, forward strand.
TCAGGGAGGGTGAAGCTGATCTCCGCACCCTCGGTGGCGGCGAGGTCGTCCAGCCGTCCCTCCACGGCGATGACACCCCGGTTCATGATGGCGACCCGGTCGGCGAGCCGCTCCGCCTCCTCCAGGTAGTGGGTGGTGAGGATCATGGTCACCCCACGGTCCTTCAACGAGGACAGCAACTCCCACGTCCGGCTGCGTGACTCCGGGTCGAGACCCGTGGTCGGCTCGTCGAGGATGATGATGCTGGGGTCGTTGAGAAGGGCGCAGGCGAGGTCGAGCCGCCGCTGCTCACCACCGGACAGGGAACCGACGCGGACGTCGGTGCGGTGCGCGAGGTCCACCTCGTCGAGAACCCCGTCGACGGGCAGCGGGGTCGAACAGGTACCGGCCCACATGCGCATCGTCTCAGCGACGGTGAGCTCCTTGGGCAACCCGCCGGACTGCAGCATGATGCCGAGTTCGGGACGGATCAGCGCACGGTCGGCGACAGGGTCCCTGTCCAGGACGCGGACGGTGCCGGCCGTCGGGGCGGCGAGCCCCTCGACGATCTCGAGGGTGGAGGTCTTGCCTGCTCCGTTGGTACCGAGCAGGCCGTAGACCTCGCCGTGGTGTACGTCGAAGGAGACGCCCTTCACGGCGGTGTAGGAGTCGCCCTTCTTCTTCGCCTGGTAGGTACGTGTCAGGTCGTTGACGCTGATGGCTGGTGACTTGGTTGTCGTGGTCATGACACCGATCTTCCCGGGTCCGCACCGGGGCGGGTAGAGGGGTTTGTCACCGCTTCCGGCGCGGATGTCACCGGTTCCGGGTGACAGATGTCATCCGCTCTCATCCGCACCGCAAAGCCCCTGCCCCGCCCCTGCCCGTCGGAAATCACCACCGGCCCGGGTACGCGAACGGCCCGGATCGTGTGCCCAGGATGGTGGCCATTCCCGGGGGCTGTGGACAACCCGGCGGCCCTCCTGCCCCGGTGGTGTTAGATCGGACCCATGGGGACACAGTTCGGGGGACACCACTGGAACACGGCCGTCCGGCACGGGCGCATCAGACCGGGAAGGGGGCCGCTGTTCACCCGGCGCGTCTACCCGTCGCGGACACCGAGACTACGCAGGGAGGCACTCTCGTCCGGCGTGCCCCGACGCACTGCCGACAGGTGGGACGCGCCGGTCCGGGGCGTCCTGCTGCCGCCGGCTCCGACAGCAGCGGGGATGGACGGGCACCGCCTCGGCCCCGACGGGTGGAGCGGGTGCGACCCCGACCCCTACCGGTGGGACATCCTCACTCGACTGCGCTGCCACTGGCTGCTGGCCCAGAACTGCGTGGGAGCCGGCTGGTGCGCGGCGGCCGCACACGGCCTGCCCTACTGGGCGGACGGCGAACCGGTCCTGCTGCTGTCCCGCACGCTGCGCCGCAACCCGACCACCCCGGGCGGTGCCGTGTTCCGCAGGCTGCGGGACGGCCAACCGACCGTGAACGTCGACGCCCGGTTCCCCGGACTCCACGTCGTGGACGCCCCGACGGCCGCCGCCCAGTGTGTGGCGACCATCCTCGCCGGAAAGAAGACCTGGTGGACGCCCGGGGTACCGGGGCTGCCCGACGAGGAGGTCCGCGCCGCCCAGTTCATCGACGCGTTCCGCCAGTGCACGACCCTCACCGCCGGCGACTTCCTGACCGGGGCGAGGCACATCGTGGACCGACGCCGGTTGACGAGACTCCTCGAGCTCAGTGACGGAGGAGCGCAGTCCCCCATGGAGACGGTCCTGCGGCTCGTCGTCCGGGACGAACTCCCCGCGCACTGCGCCTGGACGTCCCAGGTCACGATCTCGTTGGAGGACGGTGGGACGCTCGACGGGGAGGAGGAGCGGCACTTCCGCGGCAGGCGGACCACACCGGATCTCGTCTGCCGTGAACTGCAGGTGGCGCTCTACTACGACGGCAGGCACCACGCGGGTGCGGAACAGCAGGAGACCGACTTCCGCCTGTACCAGAAGCTCAAGACCCTCGGGTGGGAGGCGGTGCGGGTCAACAAGGAACTCCTGCGCGACCGGGAGGAGATGCTCGACCATGTGCGGCACGCCGTCGCCACGGCCCTGCGCCTGCACCCGGGGCACTGACACCGCCCCTGACACCGACACAGAAAGGCACCGCCCTGGGCACGCGATCAGGGTGTGATGCGTGTCCGGGACGGTGCCTTTCCCAGTGTTCCGGTGGGGGCGCGAGGAACTACGCCTCGTGCGCCACCGGCTCGATGTCCAGCGCGTCGGCGGTGGGGTCGGCGACCCCGTCCACCCGCGGCACGTCGACCTTCACGGTGTCACCGTCGCGGACCTCGCCGGCCAGGAGCTTCTTCGCCAGCGCGTCGCCGATCGCCTTCTGGATCAGCCGGCGCAGCGGACGGGCACCGTAGGCCGGTTCGTAGCCGCGCTCGGCGAGCCACAGCTTGGCGTCCTCGGTGACCTGCAGGTCCAGGCGCCGGGCCGCCAGGCGTTCGGCGAGCTGCGCGACCTGGATCTCCACGATGGAGGTCAGCTGCTCGGCCGACAGCGAGTCGAAGATGACCACGTCGTCCAGCCGGTTGATGAACTCCGGCTTGAACGCCGCCTTCACCGCGTTCATCACCTGCTCGTCGGTGCCGCCGGCGCCGAGGTTCGAGGTGAGGATCAGGATGGTGTTGCGGAAGTCCACCGTCCTGCCCTGGCCGTCGGTCAGGCGTCCCTCGTCCAGGACCTGCAGCAGCACGTCGAAGACATCCGGGTGCGCCTTCTCCACCTCGTCGAACAGCACCACCGTGTACGGGCGACGCCGCACCGCCTCGGTCAGCTGGCCGCCGGCGTCGTAGCCGACGTATCCGGGGGGTGCACCGACCAGCCGGGCCACGGAGTGCTTCTCGCCGTACTCGGACATGTCGATGCGCACCATGGCGTGCTCGTCGTCGAAGAGGAACTCCGCCAGCGACTTCGCCAGCTCGGTCTTGCCCACTCCGGTCGGCCCGAGGAAGAGGAAGGAACCGGTCGGACGGTCCGGGTCGGCGACACCGGCGCGGGAGCGCCGTACGGCGTCGGACACCGCGGTCACGGCCTCGTCCTGGCCGACGACGCGCCCGCCGAGGACCTGTTCCATGGCCAGCAGCTTCTCGGTCTCGCCCTCCAGCATCTTGCCGGCGGGCACTCCGGTCCACGCGGAGACGACCTCGGCGATGGTGTCCGGGGTGACCTCCTCGGTGAGCATGCGCTGTTCCTCGGCCTGGGCCGCCTCGTACTCGGCCTCGCCGACCTGCTTCTCGAGCTCCGGGATACGGCCGTAGCGCAGTTCGGCGACACGGGCGTAGTCGCCGTCGCGCTCGGCGATCTCGGATTCGGTGCGGAGGTTGTCGAGCTCCTCCTTCAGTTCACGCAGCCGGTCGATGGACCCGCGCTCGTTCTCCCAGCGGGCCATGAGCCCGTTGAGCTTCTCGCGCTCGTCCTCGAGTTCGGCGCGGAGCTTGGCGAGGCGTTCCTTGGAGGCTTCGTCGGTCTCCTGGCTGAGCGCCATCTCCTCGATCTCGAGGCGTCGGACGATCCGTTCGGAGTCGTCGATCTCCTCGGGGCGTGAGTCGATCTCCATGCGCAGCCGGGACGCCGCCTCGTCGACAAGGTCGATGGCCTTGTCCGGGAGGAACCTGCTGGTGATGTAGCGGTCCGACAGGGATGCGGCGCTGACCAGCGCGGAGTCCTGGATGCGGACGCCGTGGTGGACCTCGTAGCGTTCCTTGAGGCCGCGCAGGATACCGACGGTGTCCTCCACCGACGGCTCGCCGACGTAGACCTGCTGGAAGCGGCGTTCCAGGGCGGCGTCCTTCTCGATGTACTTGCGGTACTCGTCGAGGGTCGTCGCACCGACGAGGCGGAGTTCACCACGGGCGAGCAGGGGCTTGATCATGTTGCCCGCGTCCATCGCGGATTCACCGGTGGCACCGGCGCCGACGATGGTGTGCAGCTCGTCGATGAAGGTGACGATCTCGCCCTCGGCCTCCTTGATCTCGTCGAGGACGGCCTTGAGCCGTTCCTCGAACTCGCCGCGGTACTTCGCACCGGCGACCATGGAACCGAGGTCGAGGCTGATCAGCTTCTTGCCGCGCAGGGACTCGGGGACGTCGCCGGCGACGATGCGCCGGGCCAGCCCCTCGACGATGGCGGTCTTGCCGACACCGGGTTCACCGATGAGCACGGGGTTGTTCTTCGTGCGGCGGGACAGCACCTGGACCACGCGGCGGATCTCCTGGTCACGTCCGATGACCGGGTCGATCTTGCCTTCCCGGGCCCGTGCGGTGAGGTCGGTGGAGTACTTCTCCAGCGCCTGGAACTGTCCCTCCGGTTCCTCCGAGGTGACCTTGCGGTTGCCGCGGACGGACTCGAAGGCGCCGCGGACGGCGTCGAAGGTGCCGCCCCGGGCGTGCAGTGCCTTGGCCGCCTCGGAGTCTCCCTTGGCGATGCCGGCGAGCAGCACCTCCGTGGAGACGTAGGTGTCGCCGAGTTCCTCGGCGAGTTCCTGGGCGGCGGTGAGGGCGTTGAGTGCGTCCCGATTGAAGTTCGGGTTCGCCAGGCCGGAGCCGGAGGCCTGCGGGTAGCCGGCGACGAGGTCGCGGGCGTCGCGCAGGACGTCGTCGGCGTCGACGCCGGCCGCCTGCAGGACGGGACGGGCGATGGAGTCCTCCTGGTCGAGGATCGCCACGAGAAGGTGGGCCGGACGGATGTCCGGGTTCCCGTTGGCGCTCGCCGACTGCAGTGCAGCCTGCATCGCCTCCTGGGTACGGGTGGTGGGTGTGAATCCGCTCATCGTCAGTCTCCTGTTCTGCGTGTGCGTGCCGGAATCTACTTTAGCGCGTTCGTGTCAACTTTCGCTTACGGTCATTCCAACGCCGCCAATGTTGAGTCTGTTCCACTCAACCACGGTACCCGGGTGTGATGTGCATCACTTTTTCCGCCCTGCCGGGAAGGACCCCGCGGACGTGTCACAATGGTCCCCATGACAGACGAGAGGGGACGCGCCGCCACCGACCTCGCCGAGCTGGGCTCGCTCGAGTCGACGGTACGTGCCGCGCGCCGACGCATCGACAACATCACCGCACGCGCCCGGGGCCACCTCACCGCACTGGCCTCCCCGCTCACACCCGAGCACTCGCCGTCCACCGCCCACGGCACGGTCCTGCCGCCGTCACCGGTGCCTCCCGCGATGCTGCGGCGGGCCGTCCTGTACGCCTCGGAGGGGATCGACGACAACCAGGCGGAGTTCACCGCCGAGCACACCGCCTACCTCGCCGACCTCGGGCGGGACCTGCGCAAGTACGGGGTCACCGTGACACACTACGAGGCCGCGGCCGCGGCGGCCGGCCGCGCACTCTGCGAGGAGTTCGGCGTCCCCTACCCCGGGGTCGACCTGACCTACCGGCGTGCCGCCGAACTGGGCATCCCGGACGGACTGACGGAGCTCCTGCAGGTCGTCGACGACGCCGTGCGCATCGTCGCCCTGGGGGCCGTCGAGGACGACGAGGCCGGCGTCCCGGCGAGCCTGTCGGCGACGGTGCTCGAGGTACTGCACCGGACCGCGCAGACCACCGTGGTGCGGCTCCAGGCGTCCTCGCCGGAGACCGGCTGGGCGGGGCAGGCACTGGAGGTCCTCACCCCGTCCGCACCGGAGGTCTGGCACCAGTACGCCTCGGCGCTGCCGCCGAACCCGGCCGGCTACCTCGAGTTCCACTGCCCCGCGTCCGCCGGTGAGCCCGAGGTCGGCGAGACCTGGGTCGTCGCCAACCCGACCGGCGGCCTCGGCGTCCCCACCGGCGCCGACACGCCCGCCGCCGTGGTCATGATCGCCCTGAACACCGGCCTCGCGGCGCTGCGCTCTCTGGTCCTGGACGTCGCCACCATGGACGACCCGCCCCCGGTCCACCTGTTCTGGGGCACCGACAGCTCCCGGGACCTGCACAGTCTCAGCGACCTGCGGGGGCTCGAGAGCGGGTTCCCGTGGCTCACCTTCACCCCCGTCGTCGCCGACGAGGACCACTGCACCGCCGCCGAGGCGGCTCTCGCCCACCCGTCGGCCCCGTCGCTGGCCCCGCCCCACCGCGACGGCACCTTCGTCCTGGTCTCCGGTGAAGACCCGGCGTCGGTCGGGGCCCAGGTCGGTACCCTCACCGACGCCGGTGTCGACCCGGAACAGATCATCGCCGAGCCGTGACGGGGCCGGTGTCCGTCACGCGCCCGTGCGGCCGATCTCCACGTCCTGCCGGTGCCCCTTGAGCACCGGCAGTCCCTTGCGCACCTTCTCCACGTGGTTCGGGTCGATGTCGACCATGAGGATCTGCGCGACGTAACCGGTCTCCGCCAGCCGTGCGCCTCCGGGGCTGACGATCACCGAGTGCCCGATGCCCGTCGGGCCGTCGTTCTGCCCGTAGCGGTCCGGTGAACCGGGGCGCGCCTGACCGGCCGCCACCACGTAGCTGGTGGTGTCGAGGGCCCGGGCGGCGGTGAGGGTGCGCCACTGGTCGAGCTTCCCCGGGCCGTCCGTCCATGCCGTGGGCACCACCATCACCGTGGCGCCCTCCTCCGCCAGCGCGTAGAAGTGGCCGGGGAAACGAATGTCGTAGCAGGTCGCCAGGCCGATGGTCACCCCGTTGATGTCGTAGGTGACCCGCCGGGTCCCCGGCTTGACCGTGTCGGACTCGCGGTACCCGAAGGCGTCGAAGGTGTGGATCTTGTGGTAGTGGTCGGTGCCCTGCGGCCCGGTGACCAGCAGGGTGTTGTGGACGCGACGGAACTTGTTCGCCTGCCCCGACCCCTCCACCGGTTCAGTCTGCGCCTCCCCGGAGGGCAGCCGGTACACCGTGTCGGCGGGCGTGAACATCCCGACCACCGCGGTCGTCCCGGCGTCCTTCGCCGCCTTCTCGACGGCACGGGCGAAGGGGCCGTCGAGCGGCTGGGCGATGACGTCCAGCCTTCCCGCGTCGAAGGGGAACATCGCCGCCTCGGGGAAGACCACCAGGTCAGCGCCGTTCTCGGCGGACCCGGCGATATAGGATCTGATCTTCTCGAGGTTCTTGTCGACGTCCGGCACGGAGTTCATCTGGATGACGGCGATGCGCATGCTGCCAAGGGTACGTGACCGACCTACGATTGTCGGGTGAGTTCTTCTGCCGCCGAACGCTCCCCGGCCCGCGTCTCCGACGCACTCAGGAGCCCCCGACTGCTCACCGTCGAGATCCTCGGTGGTCTGGTGACGGCCTTCGCCCTCATCCCGGAGTCGCTGAGCTTCGCGATCGTGGCGGGACTGGACCCGATGACGGGCCTGTACGCGGCGTTCACCATGGCGTGCGTGACCGCGGTACTCGGCGGGCGCCCGGGCATGGTGTCCGGCGCGGCGGGCTCGATCGCCCTGGTGATCTTCCCGGTGGCCCGCGACCACGGGGTGGAGTACCTGCTGGCCACGGTGATTCTCGGTGGTGTTCTGCAGATGGTCATGGGCGCCGTGGGGGTGGCGAGGCTGATGCGGTTCATCCCGCGGTCGGTGATGGTGGGCTTCGTCGACGCGTTGGCGGTGCTGATCTTCTCCGCGCAGCTGCAGCACCTGGTCGGGGTGCCGTGGCTGGTGTACCCGTTGACCGCTGCCGGGCTGCTTGTGATCGTCCTGTTCCCCCGGCTGACCACGCACTTCCCTGCCCCGCTGGCTTCGATCCTGTTGATCACCCTGGCTGTGGCGGTGTTCAGCTGGGATGTTCCGACGGTGGGCGACCAGGGGGAGCTGCCGTCGTCCTTCCCCGGGTTCGGTGTGCCGTCCGTCCCGTTCTCGGTGGAGACGTTGGGGGTCATCGCACCGTATGCGGTGGCCCTGGCCCTGGTCGGTTTGCTGGAGTCTCTGTTGACGGCGAAGCTTGTCGACGACCTGACCGACACGCACTCGGACAAGACCCGGGAGTCGCTGGGGCAGGGTGCGGCGAACGTGGTGACCGGGTTCTTCGGTGGCATGGGCGGCTGCGCGATGATCGGGCAGACGATGGTGAACGTGAAGCAGGCCGGCGCCCGGACGCGGATCAGCTCATTCCTGGCGGGGGCGTTCCTTATCGTCCTGTCGGTGTCGTTGTCGGACCTGGTGGGACAGATCCCGATGGCCGCGCTGGTGGCGGTGATGCTGGTGGTGGCGTTCACCACCTTCGACTGGAACAGTGTGCGTACCCTGCGGGTGATGCCGCTGTCCGAGACCGTGGTGCTGCTGGTGACGGTGGTGTCCACGGTGGTCACGGACAATCTGGCGGTCGGGGTGGTGCTGGGTGTCGTCACGGCGATGGTGGCGTTCGCCCGGCGCGTGGCGCACCTGACCAGGGTGGTGAGGGTCGGCGACCCGGGCAGTGGCCGGTACCGGGTGGAGGGCCAGCTGTTCTTCGCCTCGTCGAACGACCTGGTGTACCAGTTCGACTACGCGGACGACCCGGACGAGGTCACGGTGGACTTCTCGGGTGCCACGGTGTGGGACTCCTCCACGGTCGCGGCACTGCAGGGGGTGCGTGAGCAGTACGCACGGCGGGGGAAGTCGGTGAGGTTCACGGGTCTGGACGCCACGAGCCGGGCGTACATCGAGAGACTGGAGGGGCGCCTGGGCTGACGGCGCGGGACGGGTTGTCCACAGGCCGGCGCGGACCGGTGGCCGAATCCGACGGAAGTTGTCCACAGGTTCGGCTGGTCCGGACGCCGTCCTTCCGCCGTGCCGTCGGGGTGTCGTAGTCTCCGTGGACCACAGTTCACCGGATCGTCCAGGAGGCAGCATGACAACCGTGTTCGGTATCCACCCGTCGCAGGTCAGAGACACCGCCCGCGGGTTGGAGGTGCAGGCGTCCGCGGTGGAGGAGACCGCCGGGACACTGCCGGCGGCGGTACCTCAGGCGGCGGCCCTGCCGGGTGGTCGTACGGTGGCGGCGCTGGCGGAGGGGGCCCGCCGGGTCGCTGACGCGGTGGGTGGTGAGGCCCGGGTCCTGGAGGTCATCGGCGGGGACCTGCGTTCCTTCTCCCGGGCGGTGGAGTCCGCCGAACTGGACGCCGCGGCGTCCCTGTCCACCCCGGCGCAGGACGCACAGCGGGGTGGACGCTGATGGACGTCCACGACCTCGCCGCGGCGCCGGTGGAGGCGGCCGCCGACGCCGCCGAACAGTGGTCGGAGGTGGCGCGCGGGACGGAGTCGTCGGGGACGGCGGTACGCGGGCACGCGGAGCTGCCGGGGTGGAGCGGCACGGCGTCGGACGCCATGCGCCACCGCCTCGACAGTTCCGGGAACCGGCTGCTCGCCGTGTCGGTGGCCGCCCGGTGGGCAGGCGTGGTCCTGCGCAACCATGCCGCGGTGCTCGCCCGGCTCAGGGCCCAGGTCGCCCCGATCCTGACGATGTCCCTGGCGACGGGGATGGTGGTCTCCCCCGACGGGACGGTGACCCCTCCGGTCGCGTTGCCGCCGTGGACGGTGCAGGCTGCGGCTGCGTCACTGGTGCTGCACGCCTGCCGTGCACTCGCCACCACACTGGACGAGGCGCCGGCGTCGGTGGTCTCGGCGGTGTGCGCGGTCCGGGACGCCCCGGTGGTGGACACGGTGTTGGTCGCCGGGGACCGGGGGATCTCGGTTGCCGGTGCCGCTGTGACCGAACTCCTCGCGGACCCCGCGGCCACCGCTGCTGCGGTGACGCTGCCTGCCGGGACGGCGGACGGGCCCCGTGGTTCGGCGTTGCGCGAGGCCGTGGTGGCGGCCCGCCGCGAACTCGCCCTCCGCGGGCTGGACCCGGACGCCGTCGGGGTGGCCGTGGAGCTGGTCGGCGGGGAGCCGACGGTCGTCGTCGGTGACATCCGGACGGCCGACAAGATCTCCACGCTGGTCAGTGGGGTCGGCTCGTCCTCAGACGGGGCTCTGGTGGGCTCCGCCGGGGGCGCCGGACGCATCGCCGGTCCCGGGCACGCGGTGGTCACCTGGCACGGCTACACCGCACCGGGGTCCGTCAGCCACGGGATGAACCCCTCCTTCGCCGGTGTCGGGGCGCCGGCACTCCGGGAGTTGCAGTCGTCGTTGCGGGACACGTCTGCCCGGGGCACCGAGCTCCAGGTCGTGGCCCACAGCTACGGAACCACCCTGGTCGGTGCCGCCGCCCGTGACCCGTCCGCACCTCTGGCCGCGGACACGCTGCACCTGCTCGGCAGTCCCGGTGTCGGGGTCCAGCGTGCCGACCAGTTGCACGTCGACGCCCTGGACGGGCGTGCGGAGGTCCACACCTGGCGGGCACCCGGCGACCTCATCGGTGCGGCGGCCGGGAGCGCGGGTGGCGTGCACGGGGTGGACCCGACGGCCGCGGGGTTCGGGGCGGACTCGGTCAACGGGGTCGACGCCGACCGACGGGGTGGTGCCGTCGGACGTATCCTGGAGCGCATGACCGACGGCTACCTGTGGTTCCGGGGTGAATGGGACTCCCACAGCAGTTACCTCTCCGACGACCACGTCCTAGGACAGGTGCGCTGAATGTACTCGGTGGTCATCGTCGGTGCCGGTCAGGCGGGACTCGCCGCCGCCCACGCACTCGTCCGCCGGGGGTTCACCCCGGGCCGGGACATGCTCGTCCTCGACGGCAACGACGGCCCCGGCGGCGCGTGGCGGCACCGGTGGGACTCGCTGACCCTGGGGCGCGCCCACGGCATCGCCGACCTGCCGGGGATGCCGATGCCCCGGCCGGGTGCGGGCGTCCCGGCGTCCGAGCTGGTGGCGGAGTACTACGGCTCCTACGAGGACACCTTCGACCTACAGGTCGTCCGCCCCGCCCGCGTCATCCGCGTCGACGGCGACGGCGACACGCCGGGGCCGCTCACGGTGACGGTGGTGGCGGACGGCACGTGCACCCGCCTGCGGACCAGGATGCTGATCAGCGCCACGGGCACCTGGACCCACCCGTACATCCCGTACATCCCCGGCATCGACAGGTTCACCGGCCGTCAGCTGCACACCGTGGACTACACGCGTAAGGAGGACTTCGCCGGGCAGCGGGTGCTGGTGGCCGGTGGTGGTCTGAGCGCCGTCCAGTTCCTGCTGGAGCTCAACGAACCCGGCGGGGCGGCGTCGACGGTGTGGGCGACGCGCCGCCCGCCGGGCTTCGTGGACCGGACCTTCAGCAACGACGACGGGGCCTGGGGGCGGGACGTGGAGCGCCGGGTCCGGGCGGACACCGAGCGTGGCCGACGGCCGGCCTCGGTGGTGCACAACACCGGCATCCCCGCTCTGCCGGAGTACCTGGATGCGGTGGCGGCGGGCACGCTGGTCTCCCGCGGCATGTTCACCCGCATCGACGACTCGGCGGTGACCTTCGGCGGCGCCGACCCCGCCGACGGGAAGGAGCTGGTGCAGCCCGGCAGCTGGCGGCCCTTCCCCGCGGGGCACCGGGAACCGGTGGACGTGATCTTCTGGAACACCGGCTTCCGGCCGGCGTTGAACCACCTGTCGCCGCTGCACCTGCGCGAACCCGGTGGCGGGATCACCGTGGTCAACGAGGTGGAGGTGGTGCGCGACCGTCGCGTGCTCCTCGCCGGGTACGGGTCGACGGCCTCGACGGTGGGGGCGAACCGTGCGGGGCGCCTTGCCGGCCGGGTCGCCGCGGAACGCCTTGTGGAGTGACCGGAACTGCCATATAGTTGACATGTCAACTACTACTGTCCGCCAGGAGACACCATGAAGGGCTTCGGCTTCCTCAGTTTCGGCCACTACGACCTCGGAGCATCCGGACGCTCCACCCCGGGCCGCACCATGCCCGGCGCGAAGGAGAACATCAGGAACGCGGTGGAGATCGCCGTCGGCGCCGACGAGATCGGCGTGAACGGCGCCTACTGGCGCGTGCACCACTTCGCCCCGCAGCACGCCGCACCCATGCCGATCCTCGCCGCCGCCGCTGCCAGGACCAGGCACATCGAGGTCGGAACCGGGGTGATCGACCTGCGTTAGCGCATATCGTGGTTACAACACTCGTCCACGTAAGCTTGGTTGCATGGTCGAACTGGTAGCGCTGAGGAAGACGAACGAGGTGGCGGCCTACGTCCGCGCCTCCATGGACCGCAAGGGCGACCGCTGGACGGTCGATACGCAACTGAGGAAGATCAGGGCACTGGCCGAGGCCAAGGACTGGACCGTGGTCGAGGTCTACGAGGACAACGCGGTGTCGGCGACGAAGAAGCGTCGAGCTGGTACCCGCTGGGCCGAGATGCTGGACGACGCCCGAGCAGGTCGGTTCTCGATGGTCGTCGCCGTGGACATGGACCGACTGCTGCGGAGCACGAAGGACCTCAACACGCTGATCGACCTCGGCCTGCGCGTCGTCACAGTGGACGGCGAGATCGATCTCTCGACAGCAGATGGAGAGTTTCGGGCGACGATGCTCGCAGCACTCGCCCGGTTCGAGGCACGGCGGAAGGCGGAGCGGCAGATCAGGTCGAACGAGCGCCGACGTGCCGAGGGCATCCCCGCGTCCACATGGAAGGCGTTCGGCTGGACGAGGGAGGGCGAAGTGATCGAGGAGGAGGCCGCCGCCGTCCGGCGGGCCTTCGACGCGTTCCTCGGCGAGCCATCGCTGTCGATCCGGCGCATCCGAGAGGACCTGAACAACGCCGGTCATCTCACCGCGCGCGGGTCCGAGTTCTCCGTCGATGCCGTGCGGTACCTGCTGGCGAACTCGCTCTACGCTGGCTTCATCCGCCACTACAAGACCGGCGAGCTGTACCCGGTGCAGGGCGAGGCGTTCCCGCCCATCGTCGGCGAGCAGACGTGGCGGGCCGCGGTGGCGAAGCTGGAGGACAACGTGCGGAGGTCGGCGAGGCAGGGCAATCAGCCGAAGTACCTCCTGTCCACGATCGGCCTCTGTGGGAAGTGCGGCGCGACGCTCGTCTCGGGGACAAATAGCCGCAAGCAGCCGACGTACCGCTGTGGCGAGCAGTTCCACCTCACCCGCCAGCGCAAGCCCGTCGATGCGATGGTCACCGAGGCGGTGCTCACGCGCCTGTCGTCCGTGGACGTGCACGACCTCGTGATGCCGCAGGAGGACGACGGGCCGGATCGCGAGGAACTGCTGACCGAGCGGAACGCCCTGGTCGAGCGTGTGAAAGAGCTGAGCCCGCTGCTGCGCGACATCCATCAGCCGGTCCTGGAGATCACCGCGGCGATCAACGACGTGAAGGCCCGCATCGATGAGATCGACACGGAGCTGCTGGACCGCTCGGTGTCGGTGGCGGCGAAGCTGCTGGCGGGCGTGGAGGAGGCGGTCGGCACCGCGGAGCGTCGTGAGGTCGTCGAGTCGAAGTGGAAGGCGTTGGACATGGACCGTCGCCGGATGCTCGTGGACGAGCTGGTGACGGTGACCATCGAGCCCATAATGCCGGGTCACGTGAAGTTCGACCCCGATCTCGTGCGGATCGAGCCGAGAAGCGACTGACTCATGACTCGACTCGTCATTGCACTGGTGAGTCGAGTCATGGGAGAATGGTTGCAGACAAGAAGATCCCACCGGGGCCGCGACTTAGAAGCGCGGGGTTCTGCTCCCGGATGAGTAGCCGGTCAAACAGCCCAATTACCGTGGCGGGGAACCGGAAGATACTCATGTCTGAGGACTTCCGATGTCTGTCGTTATCGACGTCCCCCGCGCATCCGCGCTCGACCACCCTCGCCTCGATCAGGGCTCCACTCCTTCGCCGCAGGCAGACGGCCACGATCCCGTCATCGCCGCCGCCCGTGCCGCTGGCCGCCGAGCCGGTGAGCGCCTGGCACTCACTCCGCTGACCCCGCGCCAGCGCGCCGCCGTTGCCTCTGTGATGGGTGGTGGTCGCTGATGTACGCCGACGCACGCAACCTCAGCACCGCTCCCACCGACCTGACCCCGCCCGGAGGGCCTGGCCTGGCACCCGCCGAAGGCGGGCTGCCCGTCGTCGTGATGACTGCCCGTAGCCGTGCTTCGCACTCCAAGAGTTACGAGACCCTCATTCGTTCCTACGGGCGCGGCAAGGGCTTGTCGATTGCCGCGCCATGCAACAACGTGCCTGGTCAGCAGCCGGTTCCGCCCTCGCTCCGTCGCGTGGCCTCGTGGGATCATTTTGGGTCTCATTTGGGGGTCAATAGGGGGTCATTTAGGCGCCGCACTCCCTCTGAGACCCTCCGCGCCGCCCGCGGCGGGGGTGGTCGCCGTGGCTAAGCAGGAGAACAACCCGACGAGCATCGGGCTCACGCAATACCTCGATCCGTCGTACTGGGCCTGGGCTGCCGAGGACCCGAACGGGGCCGCGCTGCTCCAGCAGGGTGCCGAGGCGATCCTCGCCTACGTGGTGCAGCGGCTCGAGGCCACCGGCTGCGAGGTCGTCGAGGCCTACGGCATCGTGCACGACAAGGACGAGCGCGAGGTCTGGAGCGACACGGAGAAGGCCCTGGTGGTCGAACTGAAGCCCGAGCACCTGCACGCCGTGATCAAGTTCGCCAGCCGTGCGAAGAGTGCGCCGCTGGATCGGCTCGCGTTCGGCATCGGTGTCGAGCCTCAGTACGTCGAGAAGCCTGGCCGCGGGCGGTACGCCTTCGACAACATGCTGTCGTATCTGACGCACGTGAAGTACGCGGACAAGCACCAGTACGCGCCTTCGGAGGTTGCCACGGTGCGCGGGCCTGAGTATCTCGGGATCGACGCCCAGCGCCGGGAGACGTGGCTGAAGGGCCGCGCCCACGTGAAGAAGAAGGTCGTCGCCGAGAACTTCGAGGACATGCGGGAGCGCGTGCTCCAGGGTGAGATCACGCGGGATCAGATCATGCTCACGGACGAGCTGTTCGACATCTACTCGCGGCATCAGCGGGAGATCGACGACGCGCTGTCGGCCTACGGCCAGCGTCGCGCATACCGGGCAGCGGCGAAGCTCCGCGCCGGTGAGTTCTCGACGCACGTGGTGTTCGTCCATGGGGATGCCGGGATCGGTAAGACCCGGTTCGCCACGGACTTCATCACCGAGGCGATCAACGCGGCGAACGCGCACGGCGAACGGTGGCAGGTCTACCGGGCTGCGACGGGGAACCCGCTTGATGACTGGCGAGGCGAGGAGGTGCTGCTGCTGGACGATCTGCGGGCCTCGGCGATGGATGCGAACGACTGGCTGCTGCTGCTTGATCCGTACAACGCCTCGCCTGCGAAGGCTCGGTACAAGAACAAGGGCGAGGTGGCCCCGCGGCTCATCGTCATCACGGCGACGATCGAGCCTGTCGAGTTCTTCTACTACGCCCGCCAGAAGGGCAACGTGGACGAGGCGCTGGACCAGTTCATCCGCCGCTTGGCCTCGGTCGTGAAGGTCTATCGTGCCGACGACATCAATCGTTACCTCGTGCAGCACATCGGGAAGATCGAGCCCTACGAGTGGCACCAGTGCAGCATCCCGACCGCCGCACACACGCCCGGCATGTACGGCAACGCGTATCACCAGAACGTCGGGTCGCGGGAACTGACCTACGGTCCGGAGACCTCGGCGGAACATGACGCGGAGGGCGCGGTTGCTGAGCTGCTGGGCGGGCTCGCGGTGCGGAGCCCTGACGTGCCGCTGGCGCTGATCGGAGGTGCCGCATGAGCACCGAACGCGATGCGCTCTTCCAGGGGGTCGAGGGGGCCGGAGGCCCCTCGCAAGCAGCCGGGGAGGACATGAGCGCCAGCGAAATGTCCGACACGGCTACTGCTTGCCACTCTGGCGTACAGGTGGAGCAGCAGACCGACTCCCAGGTGAACACCGGTCGGACTGATGCGGAGGCTGTGCGGCAGAGTCACGGCGGCGCGAAGCGTCGTGGGGGCCGCGCGAAGCTCGATACCGACTTCGGAGAGGAGACGCTCATGGCGCTTCGCACTCGTGCGAAGCGGCTCGGGCTGGCTCCGAGCACGTGGGTGCGGACCGTCGTGCGCGATGCGCTCCATGCCTCTCGGAGCGAGGAGCTGGACGCCGCCGTGGCCGCGCACCTGCTCGGGGTCGAGGAGCGCGTGCAGGCGTCTGCTGATGCTCGGGAGCTGGCCGCCCAGGTGCGCCCGCTCGCGATCAACGTCAACGACCTGGACCGCCGTGCTCGCGCGGGTGAGCCGGTGGCGCTGTCGGCGGAGGTGCCCGAGCTGATCGAGCTGCTGCGCGAGGTCCGCGCGCTGCTCGGGGATCGGGCGGCCTCATGAGCACGACGCATTACAGTCCGAGCGCCAGCGCCGCCGACACCGAGCGCTACATCCGTGGCAAGGAGGACGAGCGGGGCGTCGCGATCACGTGCGACGTGCCGGGAGGCCCCGGCGCGTTCTCGGCGCGCGCTCGGGCGCTCACGCAGAACACGACGCGCGAGGTCGAGGCGCTGCACTACCGCCAGTCGTTCAGCGACGAGGAGTTCGACCCGAAGAACCCCGAACACGTGCAGCGGGTGAACGATCTGGGCTACCAGCTCGCGAAGAAGATGCACCCGGATTCCGACTGCCTCATCGTCAGTCATGTGGATGGGCGGGGAAAGAAGCCGCACAACCATATTTTGGTCCTCAATCACAACAACCGCACGGGAAAGGCGCTCTCGGACTACCGCACGTTCCACGACCGCAAGGCCGGGAATCAGAAAGGCGTGCAGTCGGCGAACGACGAGCTGATGCGCGATCACGGCCTCTCGGTCGTGAAGCGTCTGGAGCACGCGCCGAAGGACTGGGAGCTGCGCCGCGAGGACTTCGCCGAGGGATCGCTCGATCGCGAGATGGGCGACCGGATGAGCGCTGCCCTGACCGATCCCCGCGCGGTGGACAAGGCCGGTCTCGAAGCGGTGATCGACGAGCAGAACCAGCAGCTCGGCGATGACGGGGAGAGGGTGCCGCGGATGCGGCTGCACAGCCCCGTCAGCAAGAAGGGCAAGCGCGCCGGGCAGGAGACCTGGACGCTCTACATCGAGGACCGCCGCGGCGAGTCCGGGCGCGCCGAGCGCCGCAAGCGCGCGAGCGCACTCTCGGCGGACTTCACCCCGGAGGGCGCGCAGGCGTTCTTCGACTACCACCAGCAGCAGAAGGAGCAGGAACATGAGCGCAGCACTCGACAGGCTGAAGCAGCAGAACGGGCCCGTGCAGTCGCCGCCGCCGCTCGGCAGTCCGGAGACGATGGAGCTGTTGACCTCGATCCTCGCCGCCGTCGAGGCGCAGAATACGAGGATCGCCACGCTGGCCGAGCAGCAGAAGAAGCTCGCGGGGTTCGTGAAGGTCATGGACGAGGAGACGACGAGGCGGCTGGAGCGGATCACGGCCCCGGCGTCGACCTCCTCGCCCTCCAGCGACGTGTCCGCGAGGATCGCGAGTATCGAGAGCAGGCAGAACGAGATCGCGAGCACGCTCGGCGAGTTCGCGCAGAGTCTCAACGGCGAGAGCTTGAACGCCGCGTCGCGGAGCTTGGTCGCGGAGGCGCAGAAGAATCGCGCGGCTACGGCCTCGGCGATTGAGGGGCTCAAGGCGCAGGCCGCGGCGAACCAGAAGCTCTTGAGCCAGGTCGGCGGCGCGGTGCAGCGGATCGAGAAGCGCACCGAGGAACGGGTCGAGAAGGCCGTCGAGCAGGTCGCCGGGGAGGCTTCGACCACGATGACCGCGAACCTCGATGCGTCGAACGAACGGGCCGAGCGGATCATCGCGGCGACGGCGAAGCTGGAAGCGCGTCAGCTCTGGTCGGCGGCCGCGGCGATGTGCCTCGCCCTCCTGCCGGTGGTCGTGGTCGTCGCCGGGCTTTGGATGGGTATCGCCGGGCTCATCACCGGCGCTCAGTGGGCGCTGGACGTGGACGGGAGCGTGTGGCTCGGCATCGGGCGGTGGCTCGCGGTCGGCGCTGGCCTTGCCGGGTCCGGCTACGGGCTCTTCGCGTCCGTCCGGTGGGCCGCCGGTCTCGTGGAGACGTGGAAGGGTCGCGGGATGCCGACGTGGCCGAGCTGGCGCAAGAGGTGACCGTGATTCCCGAGGGCAAGCGCGCGGAGCGCGTGCGGCAGCCCTGCAACTGGACGATAGGTCAGCACACACTGTATAGTTCAGTGCATGCTGACTATTGCTTCGCGCCTCGACGTCATGAACCGGCTGGGCCGGGCCATGGCGGACCCGACGCGCTCCAAGATACTGATGTCCCTGCTCGACGGCCCGAGCCACCCCGCCGTGCTCTCGCGCGAGTTGGGGCTGACGCGGTCGAACGTGTCGAACCACCTAACCTGCCTGCGCGACTGCGGGATCGTGGTCGCCGAGCCCGAGGGCCGCCAGACCCGCTACGAGATCGCCGACCCACACCTGGCCGCGGCGCTGACGGCGCTGGTGGACGTGACGCTGGCGGTGGACGAGAGCGCGCCGTGCATCGACCCGCACTGCTCGGTGCCCGGTTGCTGCGCCGCGACAGGCTCGGAGGACGCTTCGTGAGCGCGGCCTGCGGCTGCGACGAGCCGGCCGCCAGCGCCGCCGAGGAGGTGGAGGAGGAGGCCGAGCGCCCGTGGTGGCGCGACCCGGGCCTGGTGGTGCCGATCCTCTCCGGCGTCGCGTTCGGCATCGGCCTGTTGCTGGAGTGGTTGGGGCTGCACGTCGCGGCGCTGGTCGCGTTCTGGGCGGGCCTGCTGCTGGGCGCGTACACGTTCGCGCCCGGCGCGCTGCGGAACCTGTTCGTCAAGCGGAAGCTGGGGATCGCGCTGCTGATGACGATCAGCGCCGTCGGCGCGGTCATCCTCGGCTACGTCGAAGAGGCCGCCGCGCTGGCGTTCCTGTACTCGATCGCCGAGGCCCTGGAAGACAAGGCGATGGACCGCGCCCGCGGCGGCCTGCGCGCGCTACTCAAGCTCGTGCCGGAGACCGCCACCGTGCTGCGCGACGGTGCCTCGGTCGAGATCCCGGCGAAGGAGATCGCCGTCGGCGACGTGCTGCTGGTCCGCCCGGGCGAGCGGGTCGCGACCGACGGCCTGGTCCGCGTTGGCCGCTCCAGTCTGGACACGTCGGCGATCACCGGCGAGTCGATCCCGGTCGAGGTCGCGCCCGATGATGCAGTGTCGGCGGGCGCGATCAACACCGCCGGAGTCCTGGAGGTCGAGGCGACCGCGGCGGGCACCGACAACTCGCTGACCACCATTGTGGAGCTGGTCGAGCAGGCCCAGGCCGAGAAGGGCGACCGGGCCCGCATCGCCGACCGGATCGCCCGCCCGCTGGTGCCCGGCGTGATGGTCCTCGCCGTCCTTGTCGGCGTGCTCGGCTCGCTGCTCGGCGACCCCGAGACCTGGATCACCCGCGCCCTGGTCGTCCTCGTCGCCGCCAGCCCGTGCGCGCTGGCGATCGCGGTGCCCGTCACCGTGGTCTCCGCGATCGGCGCGGCGACGAAGTTCGGCGTCGTCATCAAGAGCGGTGCCGCCTTCGAGCGCCTCGGCGGCATCCGCCACCTCGCCGTCGACAAGACCGGCACCCTGACCCGCAACCGGCCCGAGGTCACCGCCGTCGTCGCCGCCGACGGGTTCGACGACGCCCAGGTGCTCGCCTGGGCAGCGGCCGTGGAGCAGCACTCGACGCACCCGCTCGCCGCCGCCATCGCCGCCGCGGGCCAAGGAGCGCCCGCCGCGCAGGACGTGACGGAGGAGGCCGGGCACGGCATTGGCGGCATGGTGGACGGCCGCCGGGTGACGGTGGGCAGCCCCCGCTGGATCGACGCGGGGCCGCTCAAGGCCCGGGTCGAGGACCTGGAGGCCGAGGGCCAGACTTGCGTGCTCGTGGCCGTCGACGGCGAACTGGCCGGGGCGATCGGCGTCCGCGACGAGCTGCGCCCCGAGGTCCCCGAGGTCGTGCGCACGCTGCGGGCCCAGGGCGTCGAGGTGAGCATGCTCACCGGCGACAACGCCCGCACCGCGCACGCGCTCGCGCAGCTCGCTGGGATCGGCGACGTGCACGCCGAGCTGCGGCCCGAGGACAAGGCCCGCATCGTCGCCCAGCTCTCTAAGGCCTCGCCGACGGCGATGATCGGCGACGGCATCAACGACGCCCCCGCCCTGGCCGGTGCGACCGTGGGCATCGCGATGGGCGCGACCGGATCCGACGCCGCGATCGAGTCCGCCGACGTCGCCTTCACCGGTCACGACCTCGGCCTGATCCCGCAGGCTCTGCGGCACGCCCGCCGAGGCCGGGCGATCATGAACCAGAACATCGTGCTGTCCCTGGCGATCATCACCGTGCTGCTGCCGCTGGCCATCACCGGCGTGCTCGGCCTGGCCGCAGTCGTCCTCGTCCACGAAGTCGCCGAGGTCGTCGTCATCGCCAACGGGCTGCGCGCCGCGCGTGCCCGCAAGAGCCAAGCGGCGGCTGCGTCGCCTGAGACGGCGTCACCGGCCGCGGTCCGCGCGGACAGAGCCTGAGAGGAGTGGATCGTGGAGATCACGTTGCAGTACTTCGACGGGTGCCCGAACTGGGAGGTGCTCGACCGGCGGCTCACCGAGGCCCTCGACGGCCGATCGGACGTCCGCGTCGTGCATCAGCGAGTCGAGACTGCCGAGGACGCCGCCCGCCTCGGGTTCCACGGGTCCCCGACCGTCCTCATTGACGGCTCCGACCCCTTCGCCGACGAGCACACGCCGGTGGGGCTCGCCTGTCGAGTGTTCCGCACTCCTGCCGGGCTGGCTGGTTCGCCCACCGTCGATCAGCTGCGCGAAGTACTCGATGCGCCTCTATGAGGGTGGAGCACCGCCGGGTTGCGCGATCATCGCACCGACGCTCAGCGCAGGAAGAGCCGCCTTCATCGAAAACCAGCCAGGATTGCCGTCAACGTTGTGCTGTAGAGCGCGCCGACGCTGACAACAAGTGCTACAACCCAGGCATGCGCTACGAGAACCCCCTCCACCTGGCCGAGGAGGCGGCCCAGCTCGACCTGCTCGCCGACGGCAGGGTCGCCCTCGGCGTCTCCCGCGGATCGCCCGAGCCGGTGGACCGCGGCTACGCCGAGTTCGGCTACCACCCGGAGGCCGACGACCCCAAGGGCGCGGAGATGGCACGTCAGAAGTTCGACCGCTTCATGTCCGCCGTCGACGGCGAAGGGATCGCCACCGCACTCCCCCTCGACCAGCAGTACCCGCGGATGTACCAGCCGAATGCACAGGTGCCGGTGATGCCCACGTCACCGTCTCTGCGTAGGCACGTCTGGTGGGGCGCCGGCTCGCGGGACACCGCCGTCTGGGCTGCACAGAAAGGCGTGAACCTGATGAGCTCGACGCTGCTGACCGAGGCCAACGGGGACGAGTTCTCCGACCTCCAGGCCGACCAGCTGCGGCTGTTCCGGCAGGCGTGGAAGGATGCCGGGCACCCGTGGACCCCGCGGACCTCGGTGTCCCGGTCGATCTTCCCGATCCTCTCGGAGACCGACCGCCGCATGTTCGGGTCCGGCGACGACGGCGGGGTCGGCTACATCGACGACGGCACCGCCACCTTCGGCAGGACCTACGCCGACGAACCGGACCGGCTCATCGAGCAGCTGCAGAAGGACGCCGCGGTGACGGAAGCCGACACGCTGATGCTGACGATCCCCAGCCAACTGGGCGTGGACGCCAACCTGCGGATCCTCTCCGCCTTCGCCGAACACGTGGCCCCGGCGCTGGGGTGGGAGCCGAACACCGCCGGCCCC
This sequence comes from Corynebacterium sp., assembly GCF_022712195.1. Taxonomy (GTDB): domain Bacteria; phylum Actinomycetota; class Actinomycetes; order Mycobacteriales; family Mycobacteriaceae; genus Corynebacterium. The sequence goes on from NZ_JALAGY010000081.1 coordinate 48,310, forward strand.
GTGCAGGGCTACCCGCTCTGAGCCGGTGGCCCCGGCAGGTCACCGTCCGCTGACGTCGGGGGCGAACTGCGCCAGGGAGATCTCGGTCGCCTGTGCGAGTTCCTCCCCGGTCGCCGTGCCGGACGCCTCCACGGCGGCGGCCCACTCCCGGACCGACGCCCCGGAGAACTCCTGGACCTCCCGGGACGCCGCCATCTCCGCCGGGTCGCCGATCGGCTCGCCGCCGAGATACAGGGCGAGCCCCATCAGGGCCCCGTCCCAGCCCGGGCCGACCCACAGCGCACCCGCCCCGTTCTGCGCGATCTCGACGGGGACGTTGTGCGCGAGCTCGAGCTGTGTACGCCCACCGTCAGCGACGAGACGCAGTTCGACGATGCTGGTCGGCCCGCCCCAGCTCACCCGCAGCAGTTGCGGCGGGTCGCAGGCCAGGATCTCCCCGGCGGCGTTGCCCTCGGCCTCGAAGGTGCCGCCGACGCGCAGGTCTCCGGTGACCGGCATGAACCAGCGTGCGATCCGGTCGGGGTCGGTGAGGGCGTCCCAGACGTCCTCGGGCGGGGCGTCGTAGGTACGGCGCAGCGAGACGCCGATGCGTTCACCGGTCGCACCGTCCTCCGGGAGCCGCGAGACGGCGCGTGCGATGGCGGCGATGTGGGTCGGGATGTCGATGGTCATTGTTGATCGGTGTCCTCTCGGTCGGCACGGGTGGTGCCGGGGTTGTCCGGCCCCTGGGCGCGGCGGCGTTCACGCCTGCCGCGGGCGAGCTCGGTGGACAGGGCGTCCAGGTGCTGATCCCACAGTCCACGGAAGCGGTCGAGCCAGGCGTCGATGTCGCGGAAGGCGCCGGGGTCGACGGCGTAGAGCCGCCTGGTCCCCTGGGGCCGCACCGTCGCGAAACCGCTCTCCCGAAGCACCCGGAGATGCTGGGAGACCGCCGGCTGGGAGATGCCGAACTCCTCCCGGACGGTGGCGGTCACCGACCCGGAGGTCAGTTCGCCGTCCGCCAGTAGTTCGAGGATGCGCCGGCGGACCGGGTCGCCGAGGATGTCGAATGCGTGCACCACCCCATTAATACAGGTGCGAGTTATATAAGTCAACAGCTATACAAGGGTGCGTCGACGACGCCCGACCCGTGCCAGGGCCCCGGAATGTAGCCTCAGTGCATGCTCCGCATCGCCACCGCCAACGTCAACGGGATCCGCGCCACCCACCGCCGGGGGTTCGCCGACTGGCTGTCCACCCGTGACTGCGACGTCGTGGCGCTGCAGGAGGTGCGGGCGCAGGCCGACAAGGTCCCGGCCGGCGCCTTCGGCGACTACCACGTCGCACTGGAGACCGGGGACGTCCCGGGGCGGAACGGGGTCGCCGTGCTCACCCGGCGGGAACCCGACGCGGTGCGCAGCTGGGGCGGCACCGCCCTGCTCGGCGAACCGGGGGCCGGCCCCGACGACCTCCGTCCGGTCCCCGCACCCGACCACGTGGCACCCGCCCGCGAACTCCGGGCGTTCGCCGACCAGGGACGCTACCTCGAGGTCGACCTCGCCGACCTCCCCGTCACCGTCGCCAGCCTCTACCTCCCCAAAGGCGGTCTTCCCGCCGAGCTCCAGCGGCCGGGACGGATGCGCGAGGCCCCCGACGGGGGCGCCCGCTACAGGCGCAAGATGGCGTTCATGGCAGGCTTCTCCCGCTACCTCACCCGCACCCGGCGCGCAGCCACGGCGGCGGGGAGGGAGTTCCTGCTCATGGGGGACCTCAACATCGCGCACACCCGTCAGGACCTCGCGGCGTGGCGCCGCAACCAGAACAACGACGGCTTCCTGCCGGAGGAACGTGACTGGTTCGGCAGGCAACTGTCCCCCCGCACGCTCGTCGACGTCGTCCGGCACCTGCACCCCGACGACGACGGACCGTACTCGTGGTGGTCGTGGCTCGGCCAGTCCTTCGCAAAGGACGCCGGCTGGCGGCTGGACTACCACCTCGCCACTCCCCGTCTGGCACGTGCCGCGGTGTGCGCCACCGTCGACCGGGACCACCACGGCGTGCGGCTCTCCGACCACTCCCCGGTGGTCGTGGACTACGACCTGGCGTGACCGACCCTGCTCCGGAGTTCAGCGGCTCCGTCGCCACCGACGCAGGTTGTTCACCGTGAAGTTCCGGGCGGCGAAGAACCGTGCGACCTCGAGGACGGCGGCGGGGTCGGGCACGAGGTCGATCCCCAGCGGCCGTGCGATGTCCTGACCGTGGACGATCACCTCACCCAGCCACGCGGCGTGGTCCTTGCTGGGCGCCACCGTGTTCCCGGTGACGGCACGGAAGTTCGCGAGGGTCTCCGCCGGCGTTCGGCGTGGATCAGCGTCCAGGCGCCTTTCGTGTCCACGGGTATCCTTACGCGGTACAGGCATGGTCTCTGCCCTCCACCGGCAGTCTAGCCGTCACCACGTCAGCGAGAGGCCCGATTCCTTGGCAACCCTGGACCCCGGCAAGGACACCAACAAGGTCCCCGACGGCGCCCCCAAAGTCGACCTCAAGAAGACGCTCGACACCTTCCGCGCCCCACGCGGCGCGTTCCGCGTCGTCGAGGTGCCGACGTTCCGCTACCTCATGGTCGACGGGCACGGCGACCCGAACACCTCACCCGCCTACGCCTCGGCCCTGGCATCGCTCTACCCGGTGGCCTACGCGATGAAGTTCGCCAGCCGGCGCGTCCTGGGCCGCGACTACGTCGTCCCGCCGCTGGAGGGACTGTGGTGGGCGGAGGACATGGCCGCGTTCACCACCGCCCGCGACAAGTCACGGTGGCACTGGACGATGATGGTCATGGTCCCGGAGTGGGTCGGACGCGACCTGTTCGACGCGGCCGTGCACCGGGTCGCGACGACGAAGGCACCGGACCGGCTGGCCGACGTGCGCCTGGAGGAGCTCTCCGAGGGCCTGTGCGTGCAGACCCTCCACACCGGTTCCTTCGACGACGAGGCCGGGGTCCTGGAACGGATGCACCGGGAGTTCCTCCCCTCCCACGGACTGCGCCTGGCCGGGACCCACCACGAGATCTACTTCAGCGACCCGCGCCGCACCGCACCGGCGAAGCTCCGGACACTGCTGCGCCAGCCGGTCGCCCCGGCACACCGGTGACCGCACGCGGCCTCCCGACCCCGTGCCGGGGAGTTGTCCCGGGGAGTCGTCCGGGGAGTTGTCCCGGCCCGGTGCACGCCTCCGGGCCGGACGCGTACACCTGCCTGGAACTGTTCCGGGGCATCTCCGGTATGACTGGACGGCATGAACTCCAGCGCCTCGCCCGACCTGCGGACCACATCGACCCGCCGCCACGGCCACACCGTCCGGGAGCACCACCTCACCGCACCCCTGG